>CANPFP010000097.1 GCA_947573385.1 uncultured Bacillota bacterium
TTCCATGAAGCCGCTCCATAGCTGTCGTGAACGGCAGATTCTTAACCTTGATAAGATAGTCCAGCGCCGAGCAGCCGCCAAAGCCCTGGGAGAACCAGTACCACTTGCCGTTGCTGATACGCAGGGAATCGTGCTCTTTGGTGCAGAACACCCCCGGCGAGACCCGGCGCAGGTTGTCCGGCTCGTAACGCTGTAGATAGTCCAGCAGGCCGATTCCCCGGACATCCATAATCGCATCTTTGCCGTAGTACATCATGCCGGGATGGCGGCGGGGGCGGGCTGAATGAAGCCAGCCGCCAGCCATTGGTCGAAGTCCTTGCGGGATACCGGGACAGGCTCCTGTTCAGGCAAGTCGATAAAGCTGTACAGGATGGACTCCGCGTCGCTGCCCACAACGGCAAGCTCCCACCCGCCTTGCAGGGTGTAGCGCTTCTCTGGGACAGGCTGGAGTAATGCGGGCTTTGGAACGGCTGGGGCACGCTCTGCCTCGGCCGGCGCGGCCTGCATCCTCCGCACGGCTTTGGCAATCACGGACAGGCACATGGCGGCGGTTTCTGTCACGGCGCTGCCCAGAATCGTCAGGGTAGACGGAGTGTTGAAGTCCAGCAAGCCGTAAAAGTCCTCGTCTATGAAATGTGGCGAGGGGTCAAGCCCGCACCTTGACAGAAGCATATAGCCCACGCTGTTCTCTATCATGGTGCGGTAGGCGGCAAGCAGGTTATCGCTGTCCAGCTCTTCCAGCAGACTGCCGGGGCTATGGGCGGCCAGGTCATCTAAGCGGTCGTCCAGGGTGCAGGCGACCGTCTTTCTGGCAGCGGCAAGCAGGGTTCCGGCAAAGCCAGAGGCGTCCTCCAGCTTGCCGAGGTAAGACTCCAGAGCCTTACCTATCCCCTTTTGATTTTCCGGCCGGACGTGCCAGAGCGGGACCGGTCTGGACTCATCCGTTTCCCTGGTGTCGGCTATGTCGTAATAGTATACCAGCTTCTTCCCCCGGCCCTCCGGCACAGGGACGCCGTGGCAGCCCTTCTTGACAGGACGCTCGTACACGGCCTCCCAGTCGCTGGATTTCATCAGGGCGGCAGCGTCCGGGCGCTGGGCATAGGCCAGCACCTGGGCCGGGAAGGGCAGCTTAAAGCTCCGGCTGGCAAAGGCCAGAAACTTCCGCCACTCCTGCACATCCAGCAGTTTTTTCATGGTCTGGCGGCTGAGGGCGCGGAGGGAGTCATAGGTCGCGGCCATATGTGGAAACCTCCTTTTCTATATGATTTCAGACTTATACACATTGTAATCGTACCCTTCCTCCGGGACTTCATCCACCCACAATTTGCAGGCACTGTTCCCGCCGAAACGCTCCCAGGCGGTGCTTTCAGCCGATTCCCGGCTATCCGCAAAGACCACCCCGCACCTGCGGCCGATAGCGGCCCCTGTGCGCCGGGCGCAGACAGTCATGCAGAAGAAATAGGGTTTCCTGGCAGGCTCTTTCCCACCCAGCGCTTCATGGGCCCGGATAAGCAAGTCTCGTTTGGCGGCGGCAAGGCTGTCGAAGTAGTGGCCCCAGTAGTAATTGTCTCCGTCCCTGCACTCCCAGGTGGCAAACTGCTTCCCGTTGGCCTGCTCGCCCAACACGAACTCTACCTGGCCTATATGAATCATGTCTGTAACCGTGTAGCCCGCGTTTACTCTCATGCAATGGCCTCCTTCTGCTCAATCTCTTCACGTTCCGGGCAGCGGCCCCCAGCCTCCGGCAGCTCATGACAGCGCCGGGGGCTGTATAGGTCGAATTTCCTGGTGAGCCTCGGCTGCTCTCCCCGGGCGAACAGCCACGCGCTGTCCAGGGGCATAGACAGCATCGTGCCGGTGCTGCGGTTGGCCTTGAGGCCCATGTACCGGGCGGTCTCCACGTCCTGCCCGCCCAGGTACAGGCAATGGTCGCAGTTGTTGATGATGGTCATAGCCGCCGCGTGGCCGTACATACTCTCCAGCTGGGAAATGCTCTGCAAAATCACGCTGGCGGAGATATCTCGGGAACGGACAACGGACAGTATCTTGTCAAAGTCCGGGATGCGGGCGTTGGCAGCAAAGTCGTCCAGGATGAAGCGTACCGGGACGTTCAGACGGTGGGCGGGATTGTGGTCCGCTTCATCGCAGAGGACGTGCAGGGTCTGGGTGTAAAACAGGTTTGCCAGCCGGTCCATGGAGCGGTCGGTATCGCTGACGCCGAGAAACACGGCGGTCTTTTCCCGGCCCAGCCGGGCAAGGCCGATTTTGTCCGGGTTGTGGAACATGGCCCTGGCCCCCGCATAGTCCAGCGGGGCCAGCTTTTCCGCCAGGAACATGAGCACGCAGGCGTTGGTACGGTCGGCCTTTTCGCCGTCCCGGCAAATAGAGTAGCGGCGCGCGGCGAAGGAGTCCGGGTCCAGGACGGCAAGCTCGTCCATCAGCTTCGAGAGCCTGCCCGTGCCAATCTCCCGGGAGAGGCGTACCACGGAGTCCATGGTGTGCTCCTCTTCCGGCAGGCTCTCCAGCACATAGCCAATGATGCTCTCCAGGTAAATCCGGGCGGAAAACTCCCAGAACGGGTCCCGGGGCGTCTCGATGGGGATAAGGGCGGCGGAGACAGCCATAATGTCCTGTTCGTTGTGGCGGTTGGTCTTGGGGTCCAGACGGATGTAGTCCAGGGGGTTGTAGCCGCTGGACGGGCAAAGGTCAAGGGAGAGCACCTTATAGCCATTTTGACGAAGTACGGCCTCGGTCTCGGCCCGCAGGCTGTTCTTGGTGTCAGCCACGATAAAGCTCTCGCTGCATTGCAGGATGTTGGGCAGCACGTACCCCCGGGTCTTGCCCGCTCCGCTGGGGCCGACAATCAGGTCGTTGTTGTTCAGCCCCGTGGCGTGGGAGTTATTGTCTGCGAGGCAGTCTTGGGACAGGATTCTATAGCTCATGGTTTCCACCTCACATTTCTTCCACGATGTAGTCAGCCAGGCCGAAGCCGACAGCCTCCTGGGCGTTGAAATAGGTATCTTTTGCGGTACAGGCGAAAATCTCATCCAGAGGGCGCCCGGTGTGCTTCGCCAGAATCCCGGCTGTGATTTGCCGGGTCTCCATCAGGTTCCTGCTCAAGCTGTCGATGGTTAGGGCGCTGCCATTTATACCTGTAGTCAGCGGGTCGTGAATCATGATTTTCCCGTGGGGTAAAATCCCCCGCTCTGTGCCGCTGGCAAACAGGATAGCGGCCATGCTGGCGGCAGTACCCACGCAGACGGTGCGGACGGGGCACTTGACAGCCCGCATCACGTCATAGAGCGCCAGCCCGCTGGCAACCTCGCCGCCCGGGCTGTTGATATAGACCGTGATGGGGGCCGCAGAGTCGGACTTCTGTAAGTATCTCAGCTGCAAAATGATGGAATAGGCCGACTCCTGGGTGATTTCGCCGACAAGTTCGATTTCCCGCTCTTTGAACAGTTCATCCTGCAAGCTGTGGGCTGTGGCGCCCTCGCTGGTTTCGGTCAGAATATTGGGCATGGTGTAAAATGGATTCATAGCAAAAACCTCCTTATATCATGGTGAATGGCAGGACCAGCAGGTAGTGGCGGATGCAGGCGGCCGCAGCGGCTTCCAGTTCCCCGGCCAGGTGCAGCGCCTCGCCGGTTTGGATTTTCCCCTCGTCCTCCGGCACATAATGAACGGCAATATTTTCATGGATGAAGCGGGAGAAATCCATAGGCTTGCCGCCGGTCATCCCCTCCACGGCCAGGGCCATGGCCTGGGTGCGCAGGGCGAGTATGCGCCTCTTGAGATGGCTGTCGGGTGCTTTCAGGCGCTCGGACAGGGGGAGGCGCTGGTTACTGGCTGGGGCAGACGCAGGCCGGCAGTCGGCAAAGGCGCGGCCCAGCAGCGCGATGGCGTCCACGAACATACCCGAGCCGCTGCCGCCAGGGAACGGGGCCTCACACAGCTCCTGTATGGCCCGGGACATTTGCCGGTAGGTGATGACTGCCCCATCGTCTGGGTCCAGGCTGAGAATCCGCTGCATCTGCTCCCACTGTTTCCCCTCCGGGAAGAAGCCGTAGGCCGGGGCGCTGCCCCAGCTTTGGAGGATTTTAGGCAGTACGGTAGGGTCACTGCAACCCGTTTCCTCCAGGGTCTGTAGGCGGGTATCAAGGGATATGCGGCTCATGGCAGGTCACTCCTTTCAGGTGAAATTACGGCATGGCGGCTCCTGGCATCGGGACGATGCGGCTTTGGACAAAGGGGAGGATGATAACACCAGAGCCATGATATGCGGATTGGCTGTCGCATTGTCGCACCGTCGCAGCCTGCAAAAAAAACTTTTTCCCAATACTGTAACCCTACCTATTTTTCCTTACTTTTAAAAGTTTTCAAAAATAGGTGAGACAGTGCGACAAACTTCCAGCTTTCCTTTTCTGGCAATATGTTTCCATGTCCCACAACCTGTCGCACCATGGTCGCACGGTTGTCGTCCCTGCGACTGTCCTGCCCTGGGCAAATAAAACAGGAGGCAGGTCCAGTTGACCTGCCTCCCATCACTTTTCTGCTGTGCTTGTTACTCGTCCAGCATCTTCCGGTACTTTGGCCGGTCACTGGCTGGGACATTAAGCAAATCCATTGCCTTGTCCGCTGGAATATCAAGGTTCTCCATTAGAGCCTTGAGGTTGGCAAACAGTTTGCTTTCTTCCCCCTCCTGCCTGCCCTCCTGCCGGCCTTCCCACTTCATATCCTGCAATTTCATAGCCAGCGTCATATAAGTCCCCTCCATTTCTTCATCGGTTTTCACAGCCTCCACCGCCTGCTCTATCTGGGCCACATAGCCCGAGCGAACGTCCAGCGGCCTGCCTCTGTAGCCCGCGTCAATGTAGCGTAGGAAGTCCAGCACCTCAGCGCTGCTGTTGCCCTCTGTGAAGCTGGCGTTGAGGATGTAGGCATGGGAGCCGTCGTCGTAGGCAATATCCTCCGCGCCTTCTATCACGGACCTGCGCCTGTATACCGCCAGTCCGCGCTTGTAGTAATCGTCCGTGCAGATAAAGATAACAAAGCTCTGACGCAGCTCCCGGTAGCTTTCCGCTGATTTCAGGGTCCTGCGGTCAATGCTGCTCTGGTAATAGCGGATGCGCTTTTCCAGGCCATAGCTGGCCCCGGTCTGCATCTCCACGTCATACTGGGTGCGGCTCTCGTCCTCCAGGCACACGTCCAGACGCACGCCGTGAAGGGCCGCGCCGTCTGTCAGCTCTTTCTGCTTGTCTATCGCCGTGATGCTGCCAATCTTCTTGCCCAGCAGGGCCTCTAAAAAGGGCTTTGCGTTCTCCGGGCGGCGCATGACCTCCCCGAACATAAAGTCGTCCGCCAGCGTCAGCTCATGGAACGGCTTGATTGCCATGGGTATCACCTTCTTTACTATTAGTATATTCTTTTTTTCAGGGATTTGCAAGGGCTTTGGCTGTATCAGGCTGCATTTTCCTCCAGGTCGCCGGGCTCAACACGCCAAAGCTCGTCCGTCAGGTCCTTTAGTGTGCAGGTCACGCGGGGGCACCTCTCTGGAGACTCGGCGGGCAGGATTTCAATGCCCAGCGCCAGCACCTTTCGGTAGACATTCTCACAGCAGAAGTATCTGCCCCGGCTGTCGTTTCTCAAGTGGGACAGGAAGAAGTTATTGTGGTCCACGCCAGCGCGGCGGATGCCGAAAATCTCCACGGTATAGTAAGGCTCTGTGACAGGACGGGGTTCCAGCTGCTTGCGAACCATATCCCAGCTGATAATGAAATCGCTGGCGAAGCGCTCACAGAAGCGGCCCACGTCTTGGATAAGACGCGTGATAATGCTGGACAGGTTTAAATTGTCCAGGGTTCCGGTCTCAGTACAAAGTATGCGCTCACACTGCTCGAAGTTGCGGACGATAATCTGTGGGGTAGGTTGCAAAGGTTTTCCTCCTTCCATCAGGCCAGCAGGCCCTTGCCCGCTGGCTCCATAACGCGGTGGGGTATCCTCTTGACTTCCGTGTACTGGCCGGGGGCATAGTGCTCCAGCATGAAGACAAAGCCCTCCCGCAGCCGGTCGCAGGTCTTGTCAAAATCCTGGACCAGCTCCACCCGGCCGCGCAGGTCCTGCATATCCCAGCCGGCAAAGTCCTCGTACATGTCGATGGAGCGGCCGGGATAAAGTGAGTAAGTGCCGTCCTCGTTTGCCTCCGCCTCGTACAGCACCAGGTAGCCGCTGCTGCGGCCGTTGAAGCCGATATGGTAGCCGGTGCGCTGGTAAAAGTCCGAGACAGTACGGGCAAAGAATATGTCCCAATCGGGAGCCTCAACCTCGCCGCTAGCCACGTCATAGGCCAGGTCTTGCAGCTCGCTGGGGATATCCAGGTTTTGGATTTTGACGTCGTTGGCATAGGACGTGGAGCGGTTCCAGGAGTTCATGGTGTTGTAGCGGTAGTGGCGGGCCAGGAAGCCGGTCATGGCCTCCCGGCTGCGTTTGTTTACTTTCTGGTAGAACATGCTGCTCATCTCCTTTCGCTGGCCGGGGCCAGCGTCATTTCCCGCCGCCCTTGGCATCGGGAGATGCAAAAAAAGCCACCCCGGCAGCAAGTCCAGGATGGCCTCTTTCCACTATTCCTTTTTGATCAAGCCAAACCAAATGAACGCCTCGCGGATAGCCGCCTCTTTCTTTGCGGCCAGCTTTGGAGCAGAGTTCCCTTCGGCATCTCCATAACCCTTGTACTCCGTCTTGGCAAGGCCGCAGAGTTCCTTGGTCTGGGATATGGCAAGATTGCTGACATGGATGCCGTAGCGCTCCTTGACCCATGCCTGGATGTCCTTGTAGGTGGCGCGTTTCGTCTGTAAACGCGTTTCGCCCTCATAGCCGTCTATCTCGACTATAAGGGCGAACACGTTACGATACACCGCCAA
>CANPFP010000098.1 GCA_947573385.1 uncultured Bacillota bacterium
TCCCCGTCCTCCACCACGGTGTACTCAGCCGGGATTGCCCCGGACGCCAGCATCTCATCCTCAGAGTACAGGCCCTCGTAGTCGTTCGGGAAGGCGTCCCGCAAACACTGGCTGACGGCGACCTTCTCAATCATGGTGGCGGGCTTAACCTTCCAGTTGGCTTGGCCGCTGCTGTACTCCTCCAGGGCCACCTCCCGGTAGAACTCCTCATCGACATCGGACCCGGCCCGCCGGCGGAACACCCGGCACCAGCCGCCGATGAGGGTCTCGTTCAGAACCTTATACAGGCAACAGCCTTCCTTCTGGATGACCTTGCCATCCCGGACGATGACGATGCCACTCTTCTTGCCCCGGTATTCGGGGTTGCGGTCCGCCCGGCGGAGATAGGCGTGCTTGCCCACGACAATCTGGGCCGGCTTGGTGTTGTCGTACTTGATGAGGTACACCTCGCCGTTCTCCAGGGGGTCCAGGCGCTTGGCCTGACAGGTGCGGAGGAACAAGGCCACCTCCTGCTGGGTGATGTTGCCGTTGCCCCTGGCGCAATACTTGATGACGGTCTCGGCATCCAATTCAACCGGGATGCCGGAGATGGACTGATACTCCACCTTGCTGAGCTCTTTGGACATTTTCACGACCTCCTAACGCTCATCTTCACGGTTTCCTTGTAGGTGACGCCGGGGATTTTGATGGTGCCCTTGCTGGCCCGGACGAGGCGCATGATGGCCCCGTTGTCCACGGGCCGGATGACGGTTCCGGCGGCATCCACCGGGACCTTGGACTCGTCGATGCTGACGATCTCCCAATCCTTGCTGGAGCTGACACCCTTTACCTTCTTGGCCGGGGAGGTGGGAACGGCGACGGTGGCGCTGTCGATGATTTCCGCCTCTTCCATGGCGGCGGCGGCTTCCTCCACCCTGCCCTGGTTCTCCAGCTCGATTGCCTCGGCCATACGACGGTCGGCCTCCTCCTTGGCCGCTCGCCGGGCCCGTTCCTCCGCCTCCCTGCGCTTACGCTCCTGTTCGGCGAGGTATCCGCCCGCAGCCTTCTTGATGACGGCCTCAGCCCTGGTCAGGGGCTCCAGCATCATCTTCTCCCGGTCGCAGACCTCCTTGTGGGCCTTGTGAGCGGCGTCCTTGATGGGCTTGAAGAAATCCTTGACCTTTCCGGCCTGATCCTTCAGCACCTTCAGGAACTCAGCGGCGTCCTGGTACTCCTCATCGTTCGTGACCACCAGGGCATCCGCCCGCACCTCCAGGTCGATGGTCTGCGTCTTCAGGGCGTTCTCGTCGATGGCCGTCGGGTTCTCGATGACGGACATCACGGTCTCGTTGACGTTTTCTGCCATATTCACTCCTCCTACTTATTGCTGTACTTTGCGATGAAACCGGACACATTCAGCAGAGAGGTAAACACCCTCCAGCACTCCGCCCTAGGGGGAAAATCGGTGTGCCTCCGGTAGGTGCCATCCTTCTTGAGCTGGATGATGACCCGGTTCTGGTACTTGACCCCGTGGCTCTCCTGGGCCCGGTCATATGCTTCGAGCTGCACACCGCAGAGCATGGACGAGAACGATGCCGTGGTCTTGAAGTCGGCCAGGGTGTCCACGCCTTTCTCGGAGCAGCTCATGTCTACCGTCCCGGCATACAGCAGGGATCGGTTGTACGTCCTGGTCTCGGTAGCGTAGGGCTTCACTTCAAAATCCTTGGCCCAGGCCCGGAACGCCTCGAAGTACCCTTCCAGCTCCGGCTCGATGTCGATGACGCCGTACTTGGAATAGAGGTCGATGGCGCTGTGGACCGCAGAGCCCCGGTCGGCGGCTTTCCCCAGGACCTTGGCGTCGATACCGCCGTAGTACGCTTCCGAGAGCGGCTTCATCAGCGTTGTCACGCTGGGGATGATGAGACCATCCAGCCGGTAGGTGTGGCTGTCCTCCTCAAAGGTCAGCTCCGGGAGCTGCGGGATATTCAGTCCCATTGGTCCACCTCCGCAATGCTCTTCATGGCCCCAAACTGGTCCAGAAGGATGTCCACGGCCTTATCCTCGAAGCACTCCTCATGGTAGTGCTCCCCGTCCAGCTCGTAGTAGTCCTCGCCGGACACGATACTCTCGCCGCACACCTTGCAGGTATAGATCGCCGGCGGGTCTGGGGCGTTAGGACACCGGCTGAGACACGGGGCATGGCCGCAGATTGAGCACATCGTTCATCGCTCCTCTCCAGTTGATTTTCTCACGCATAGCGTGATCCCTGAGCTCGTTCTCAAAGAGCAGGGGCAGGTAGTCCATGTCTTTCCCGATATAGCTCAGCTTGTTGATGCTGTACTTCAGGACCTCATAGACCACAGCAGGGTCGAACCTTCGGCCGGTCCTGAGTTCTGCGGTTTCGATGGCCTCCACCAGCTCCTCCTTCAGTTTCTCATCCATCGTTCATCACCTCCAATCCTTCCAGGATTTCTACCACTGACCGGCTGTAAGCCGTGCTGTAAACGCCTTCCGACCAGAGCTTCTTAGCTCCAGACGGGCCGCAGTTGTAGCTCATAAGGATTTGGTGAACATCCTCGTACTCATTGAACCGGGACAGCATATATACGCCAGCGAGGATGTTCTGTCTGGGGTCGTACCAGTCTGTAATGCCCAGCACCCCTTCCAGCCACTCGTGGTTCCAACCGTTAATTTGCATGATGCCGTAGTCATTGGTGGCGCTGACAGCATCCGGCAGGAACCCGGACTCCTTCTTCATGATGGCGATGACCAGGGGGTAGCTCACTCCGTACTCCTCACACACATCCTGCGTGTAATGCTGGAGCTCTTCGGAGAGCTGGATGTCGTAGAGCACATACCGGCTCTCGACCACCGGCTCTTCACTGGACGGTTCCGTCGGTGGAGGGGTCTGGACAGGCTGATGGGTGGATACCGGCGGCAGTTCCGGCGGAAGCTCGGCGCCCACGGTGTCGAACCAGACGGCCCTTGCGTACATGACGATGACGAGGACGCCCGCCGCATATGTAACTGCCGATACGATTGCGGCTGCCCATGCCGAGCGCCTACGGCGTCGTCTTACCGTCCTGCGGTTTCTGGCCGCTCTTCCTACGTTTTCGTAGGTTCTGGTCATGACAAACACCCCTTCCCTGACGGAGTGGTTACGAAGATGGAGATGTCCAGCTTCGGCATATTCCTCATGGCCTCCATGAGCTCCGCCGGACTGGTGATGCCGTACTCCTTCTCCAGGATGTTTTGCAGCATCTTTATCTTCATGGCCTTCTCCTTACTGTCCATCTTGGCCCTCCCCGTGGGGACGGAGACACTTCTCATACACCAGCTCCAGGGCCTTGATGCGGTTGGCGGCCTGTCGGAGCGTACTCAGGATGGACTCCATGCTCTCTCGCTCATCCTCGTCTATCCGGCCATCTTCTACGATGTCCACCAGCTCATCCGTAATCTTCGGAAGGTTGCGGATTGCTGACAGGAGTTGAAGTGTTGCCGCCTCGATTTCCTTTACCTCCAGGGGCTCCACCGTCTGGCACCCAATGGGGCACATCCGGGCGCAGTAGTGATTGCACAGCTCGGGGGCGTTGTAGCAGTCTGCCAGGATGAGGATTTCTTCCGGGTACGGGGTAATGGTCCCAAGCTCTATGTAAGCGATCCTCGTTCTGTCCAGGCCGGTGACTTCTGCGGCCCCTTCCCTGGAGCTGAGCTTGTCATTCCACTTTGCCGCCTCCATTCGTGCTTTGTAGAACACGTTGTCTGCGGCTTTCGTCGCCATTTTAGGCATATATCATTTCACCTCTTCCTGGTATAATTACGATAATGAAGTTTCATGTGAAACATCCTACGAAAACGTAGGAGCGGGGCAAAAAAATATCACCCAAGCCCCGCAGCCTCTTCAGGCTGGGAGCTCTCTTCCTCGCCAAATGCCTGTTCATACGTCATGCCGGTGACTTTCAGGATTTTGTCGATGGTGGGCTTGTTCGGTTTGTGGACGCCGTTCATCCAGCGGGATACCGATGCCTGGGGAGCTCCGATGAGCTCGGCCAGCTTTGCGTAGGTGCAGCGGTTCTCATAGAGCCACTGGGCGATACCAGGATACACACACCGGTTCCTCATACCTTCCAGACTCCAGGTCTTGCCCTCGATGGGCGGTACGATCTGCCGTATCCATTCCAGCGATACCTCGAAGTGGTCCGCAATCGACTGGAGGGTGGCTCCTTCCAGCCTCATGCGGTATGCCTCAACCTTCTGGTCAATAGTCATTCATGACCCTCCTCTTCTCTGTCGTTCCTGCGGTGCAGGTTTGGGTTGGATGATGGTATCTTAACATACCGAAACGAAGTTGTCAATCAAAAATTCCCAAGTTCGTAAATATGCTTGATAATAGCGTAGTCTTCGGGTACAATCTTTACAGAAACGGAAGGTGATTTTCATGGACATCGACTTCTCCAAGGTGCTGCGGGAGAATATGCGGGACATCATGAAGCAGAAGGGCTTTACCCAACAGTGGCTCTCTGTTCAGACCGATATACCGGACGCCACCATCTCCCGGTACTTGACCGGGGTCCACAATCCGAAAATCGAGTACGTCGCAAGGATGGCTGCCGCCATGGGGGTATCGGTGGACTATATGCTGGGGCTCTCGACCTCTTCTGTCCCGGACCAGCCTCCCTCTCCTGAGATACGGGCCCTCATCGCCGGGTATGAGCGGGCTGACGCTCATACGAAGAAGATGATATGGATGCAGCTCGATCTCGTCCTCACGGACGAAGAAAAAGCATTGGCTCCGAAGCAGTCGAACGAGCAGAAATCCGAGGCCGTATAAAGCGTAAGACCGGCAACGTGACTGTCGTGGATTTCAGGGGGAAATGACAAATGGCCCTGCCTTCGGGCAGGGCCTATATTCGTAATATTTTCTTTTGGTTATGGTTTGGTTTGGTTATGGTTTGGTTACGAGAGATTTTCTTCGGAAAAGTTGCGGAAATGGTATATGGATGTCACGCCACGGTCCCGCATGATGTCCCGTGGACATTCCGCAGCCGTGGAGGTGGATATGAGCAAAACGAAAAAGCGCATCATCGACATCGTGAGCGAGCTGAAGGTGGCAATCTACATCCGGGTATCCACCAAATGGCAGATAGACAAGGACAGCCTTCCGCTACAACGGGAAGAGCTGCCGAAGTACGCAGAGCTGGTGCTGGGCATAAAGAATTACGAGGTCTTCGAGGACGCCGGGTACAGCGCCAAGAACACCGACCGGCCAGCCTACCAGCGGATGATGGCGAAGGTCCGCTCCGGGGAGTTTTCCCACATACTGGTGTGGAAGATAGACCGCATAAGCCGGAACCTGCTGGACTTTGCCTCCATGTACCAGGAGCTCAAGGACTACGGCGTGACCTTCGTGTCCAAGAACGAGCAATTTGACACCTCGACGGCCATAGGCGAGGCCATGCTGAAAATCATCCTGGTCTTCGCTGAGCTGGAGCGAAACATGACCTCCGAGCGTGTCACCGCCGTCATGTTGTCCAGGGCCGAACAGGGGCTTTGGAACGGCGGCCGGGTCCCCTTCGGGTATGGGTACGACAAAGAGCTGAAGGAGTTCAGCATCAACGAGACTGAGGCCGCCGTGGTACGCATGATATATGAGATGTACCGGCAGGATTGCTCCACCCTGAAGGTGGCAAGGGACCTGAACGAGAAGGGACTGAGCCAGCGGTCCGGGAAACCGTGGAACCCGGTCACGGTGTCCCAAGTGCTGAAGAACCCTTTCTACTGCGGCAAGATGAGGTACAACTACCGCAACGAGAAAAAGGGGCTTAAAAACTGGTCCGTCCGGGACGAGTCGGAGTGGATCGTGTTCGATGACCACCACCCTGCCATAGTGAGCGAGAAGGACTGGCATGGGGCCTGTAAGCAGCTCGAAGCCAATCAGAGGAACGGTCCAGGGAAGAACCGGGCCTACACCCGGAAGAACGTACACATCTTCGCCGGCCTCCTGACCTGCGGGCGCTGCGGGAGCAATATGCAGTCCACCATCGACCGGGCCCGGTCCGACGGGTGGAGGCCATCCATCTATCTGTGCTCCAGGCACCGGCGCTTCAATGACTGCGACAACAAGTATATCTCAGACGTGACCCTGGGCCCGTTCGTGCTGAACTACATATCGAACCTCATGAAGGCCCACAAGAGCTTTGGCAAAACCACCAGCATTAAGACCTTCGAGAAGAAGCTGCTGAGGGGCGACGTATTTGCCGATGTGGAGGCCATTGAGCGCCCAGGGTTGGAAGAGATGTACCAGCTCGTGAAGAACGGGAAGAGCGGCGTTATTTTGACCAGTATGACGGATGGCGAGGAGAGCCGGGACAGCTCCATCGCAGAGAGGGCCCTGTTGCTGTCTGAGCGCCGCCGGACTGAGCGGGCCATGAAGAGACTAATGGCCGCATACCTGTACGACGAGACCGGGATGCCGGAGAAAGACTTCATCCTGGAGCGGAAGAAGCTGGCCGACTCCCTGGCCGACATGGACGCCCGGATCGCTGAGCTGGACGGCCGCATAGCCAACTCCTTCGACCTGTCCGACGAGGACTTCATGGCGAAGGCCAGCCTGTTCATAATCAGCCAGCAGTTGGCCGAGCGGAGGTTCATCAACTACGAGGCATACATCAAGGCGTCGGACCCGAAAATAGTCCGGGATTTTGTCACATCCGTAATTCAAAACTTTTGTATCTTGGACGGCAAAATTCGGTCCATCACCTTCAAAAACGGCATAGAGCACCGATTTGTCTACAAGCAGCCAGAGGCATGAAAAAGGCCGGAAGCCCCTCTATTCAAGGGCTTCCGGCTTCTTGCTTTCCGGCTCATCTATCCTGCTTCCAATAAACAT
>CANPFP010000099.1 GCA_947573385.1 uncultured Bacillota bacterium
ACTGCGCCGAGTTGAGTTTCGATTCCCTGTACTATCACGCCATGGGCGCCGACCCAGAGTACGTCCCCCTGCCCAGGTTCCCCTCGGTCACCCGGGACATCGCCGTGGTGTGTGATGAGGCCGTCACGGTGGGGGCGCTGGAAAAGGCCATCCGCAAGGGGGCCAAGGGTCTGCTGAAAGAGGTCTCCCTCTTCGACATCTACCGGGGCAAGGGGATTGACGAGGGCAAAAAGTCCGTCGCCTTCAACCTGGTCCTCCGGGCGGACGACCGCTCCCTCACCTCCGAGGAGGCGGACGAGGACGTAAAATCCATCCTGGAAGCTCTGGAGAAGCACTGCGGGGCGAAATTGCGGTAGTTCTCTACCTCTCCCTTTGGGAGAGGTGCCCCAGTGCGCACACTGGGGCGGAGAGGGCCCTCTCAGTCAGCCTGCGGCTGACAGCTCCCCCAAAGGGGGAGCCAAGAACCTTTTGAAGGAGTTTCATCATGATCCGATTTGAATGCGATTACACCACCGGGGCCCACCCCAAGATTCTGGAAGCCCTGGTCAACAGCAACGGCGAAGCCTGTCCCGGCTACGGGGTGGATATCCACTGCGAGCGGGCCCGGGCCATGCTCCGTGAGCTGTGTCAGGCCCCCGAGGCCGGGGTCCACTTCCTGGTGGGGGGCACCCAGGCCAACACCACGGTGATTGCCGCCGCCCTGCGGCCCCACCAGGGGGCGCTGTGCGCCGAAACGGGCCACATCAACACCCACGAGTCCGGGGCCATCGAGTCCGCCGGCCATAAGGTTCTAACCCTGCCCGCCGAAAACGGCAAGATCACCGCCCGGCAGATCGACCGGTACTGCCAGGACCACTACGATAATGAAGCCTGGGAGCATATGGTGCAGCCCGGCATGGTCTATCTCTCCCTCCCCACCGAGCTGGGTACTGTGTACACTCTGGCGGAGCTGGAGGAGATCAGCGAGACCTGCCGCCGGTGGAAACTGCCCCTCTTTGTGGACGGAGCCCGGCTGGCCTGCGGGCTGGCAGCGTCGGACGTGACTCTGCCCGACCTGGCCCGGCTGTGCGACGTGTTCTACCTGGGGGGCACCAAGGCGGGGCTTCTCTTTGGCGAAGCGGTGGTCATCACCAACCCAGCTTTAAACCACGATTTCCGCTACCTCATCAAGCAGCGCGGCGGGATGCTGGCCAAGGGCCGGCTGCTGGGGGTACAGTTCGAGACCTTTTTGAACAATGGGCTGTTTCTGGAAATCGGCAGACAGGAGGTGGCCCAGGCCATGCGTCTGCGGGAGGCCTTCCTGGCCAAGGGCTGCCCCCTCCTTGTGGACTCCGCCACTAACCAGCAGTTCCCCATTCTCACCAACGGAGCTGTGTCGGTCCTAAAGCACAAATATTCCTTCGAGGTGTGGGAAAAGGTGGACCAGGCCCATACCGCCGTCCGCTTCTGCACCAGCTGGTCCACCGCCGACGCTGACGTGGACGCGCTGATTGCTGATATACAGTCCCTTTCTATGTAAACACTCATTCCCTGTTGACAGGCGCACATCCCTGGCTCCTTTCTCATAAAATAGTACAGCACCATTGGAAAGGAGTATCCGGAGCATCTGATCCGGTTTCAATCATATGAGCGTTTACTATCTTACCCCCACGGGACGCAATTTCGGTGGAGAGCCGGTAATCCCGCTGCCTTACCCCGGCGAGGGTGGACCGGTCTATCCCGGAGACGATCCCGCGGCGGAGCCGGTAATCCCGCTGCCCTACCCCGGCGAGGGCGGGCCGGTCTACCCCGGAGACGATCCCGCGGCGGAGCCGGTAATCCCGCTGCCCTACCCCGGCGAGGGCGGACCGGTCTACCCCGGAAACGACCCCGCGGCGGAGCCGGTAATCCCGCTGCCCTATCCCGGCGAGGGCGGACCGGTCTACCCCGGAAACAGCGGCGGTCAGCCCGGCGTGGCCAAAGTACGTTTTTTGAATGCAGCCTACAGCTATCCTGCCCTTCGTATTTCTATATCCGGCAGCCGCTTCGTCAGCCGGCTGGGTTACGCTTCCGTCACCGGCTACGGCCGGGTCCGGGCCGGCTACCAGACTGTAACGGTCTCCAACAGCAGCGGCCGTATCTACCTTCAGCGGTCCCTGCCCTTCCAGGCCGGCGGAATCTCCACCGTAGCTGTGATTCGGACTGCCGGCGGCCTGAATCTGCTCCAGATAGCGGATGCCTGCTGCCGGCCCTCTAACGGCTATTCCAGCTTCCGGGTGGGCAATTTGGCCTACAACACCAGCCCGCTGGATGTGCTGGTGAGCGACGGCCGGGTGGTCTACAGCGACCTGCGGTATAAAGAGGTCGCCCCCTTCCGGCGCATCGCGCCCGGGCGCTACCGCTTTTTCTACGCCGACACTAACCTGTCCCCCATGTCCCCGTCGCTGAACATCGAGACACTGGACCCCGTCTGGCTGGATACCTACCCTCCGCTGGAGACCTTCGGCTCGGTCTATCTGAATGTCTCCGGCGGGGAAAACTACACCGTCTACCTCCTGCAAAACGGAAAGGGTCTTAACAATATCCAAAATATGATTCTGGTAGACAACTGAATAAAAAAAGGGCCCCGCTGTTCACATTCTAAACAGCAGGGCTCTTTTTTGCCTTTAAACTTTCCCCAGCTATTCTGCCCACAGCTTGGGCAGCTTGACGTAAAAGCCGCCCCTGTCCTCCCAGATGAGGAGCAGGCTGCCCTTTTCTACCGAAACGACGGCCGGCTCTCCTAAAAACTGGTTGCTCACCCCCAGAGGAAAGCTGCCGGTGAGGGTGTAGTTCTCCAGGGGAAATTTCAGACCGGAGAGATTCACTCCCTCCGCCGTGCCGCTGTTGCAGAAGACAGACAGATAGCCCTCCATGGCGGCGGGGAAGGTGATTTTTTTGCCGTCCCGTAGACAGGTTGCCACGGTTTTCTCCCCGGCCAGAAAGCCCTGGGCCCCATGGAGGGCCAGCCAGTCCAGCAGCTGGAGGTTGCCCAGGGTATGCTCCAGCCGTCCACCCACTCCTCCCAGCAGGATAAAATGGCGATAGCCCAGCTCCAGCCCTTTACGGATTGCGTATACCATGTCGGTGTCGTCCTTCTCGGCGGGGAGCTGGATGACATTGGGGTGATTTGGCCTGTGGCCCAGGGAATCGAAATCCCCCACTGCCAGGTCAGGGTTGACGCCGTAGGCCACCAGGGAGTCAAACCCCCGGTCGGCGGCGATCACATAGTCCCCTGATGTGGGATAGGGGCGCAGGTCTGGCGTTAAGGACATAGCCCCCACAATGTAGCAGATTTTTTGGTTCACAGCATGCTGCCTCCTCTGCCGCTCAATCATTTCGCTTTCCATTATATAACAGGACGCCCTCCCTTTGCAAGGCCGCTTTATATATTATTTCAGCGGGAACAATCCGGCGCCCTCATGGCGCAGCAGCCACTGCTTCCGGTCCAGTCCGCCCGCATAGCCGGTGAGCGTTCCGTCCGCCCCCACCAGCCTGTGGCACGGGATAACGATAGAGACAGGGTTATGGCCCACGGCGCCTCCCACCGCCTGGGCGGACATAGACGCCCGCCCAAGCCTTTCCGCTGTTTTCCGGGCCAGCTCCCCGTAGGTAATCACCTGTCCGTAGGGAATCTCCAGCAAAAGGGCCCAGACCGTCTGACGGAAGGCGCTGCCCTCCGGCGCCAGCGGCAGCTCGCCAGGGTCGGGTCTCCCTCCGGCAAAATAGCGGTCCAGCCAGTCCTGGGTCCGGGTAAGGACAGGAATGCTGTCTCCTGGGACCATCTCCCCGGAATGCGAGCCGCCAAAGTATTTCTGCCCCTCGATCCACAGTCCAACCAGCTTGTCCCTGCGGCAGCACAGAGTAAGTGTTCCCACCAGAGCACTGTATTGTGTAAAAAGGTACACAGCAGATTCTCCTTTCATATTATCAGACGTATGGACTTCCCGTCTGTCCGCCAGGTCTCTATGATTTTTAAGTCATATTATACCGGAAACATCTTCAGAGCACAAGGGGAACCGCCCTTGACGCACCTCGGTCCTCCGCTCTATAATAGAGCCACCGGGCCGTTTGTACGCGGCACAATACAGAAGGAGGAACCATTATGAACGAAATCGGAAAACGGGTCACCGGTCTTCAGCACATCGGCCTGCCTACTAATGACATGGCCGCCACCGTGGCCTTCTACCAGTCTCTTGGCTTTACTCTGGCTCACCAGGCCGACAACGATGGCGAGAAGGTCTGCTTTTTGCAGCTGGCCGGGGTGTGCATCGAAGCCTACGAGAATGGCATGGCTGTGGGCCGGGCAGGGGCCATTGACCACATTGCCCTGGACGTGGACGACATCCAGGCCGCCTGGGAAGCCGTCCGCGCCGCCGGCTATCAGCCCCGGGAGACGGAAATCCGAACCCTCCCCTTCTGGGAGCGGGGGGTAAGCTTTTTCAACATTCAGGGGCCCAACGGAGAAACGGTGGAGTTTGGCCAAATTTTATAATGTAATTTTGGCACGCCGTCTGCTGGAAAAATCAGGATTCGTCTTGCGGCCTGCCCCTCCCTGTGCTACAATAGAGAAAATGGTCGAATTGATGGAACGAGGAGGAAAACCGCAATGGCAAAACAAAACGCTGCGACAGAGACCAGACTGGCCCCTGAGCTGATGCTCGAGGTATGCAGAGCTCTCAACTTCGACCCCGTCGAGTTTGCAAAGCGTCACGCAGAGGAATTTATCCGCCAGTACCTGCGGCTGGACGGGATGCTCAGCTATGTGGGCGAGGAAATTGTAATCTATTTGGCCCCTCGCATCAACGAGTGCCTGTCCAAAGCGGAGTACGCCCTGCTGTCCTACATCGAGTACGCCGGGCGGTGCCCCAAAACAGAGGACTCCGACTGCTTTAGTCAGGCGGTGGCCAACTACATGAACGCACGGAGTCAGGGGGGCGGCGGCTGGGTGTACGCCTTCGAGGGAGAGGGAGCCAAGGCCCGCTGCCTGGCGCTCTACCCCCAGATGTATGCCGCAGCTCAGGCCATGTACGCCTTTGCAGGGGAGACAGGGGAGTTTAAAGAGGTCTTCCGAACCGACGGTCCTAACGCATGGCCCAATCCCAACCGTATTAAGCTTTGACAAAACAGCGGCGCGGAAATTTCCGCGTCGCTGTTTTGTCAAAAAATGAAATTTTTCCTGCAAAATCACCTTGTAAAATTGCTGCTTATGTGATAGAATCACAAAGAGCACCCTTTTAGGCACGGCATTTTATATGCAATGATACAGAGAGGAGAACACAAGCCATGTCCAATGGAATTTCCATGGAGCGGGTGGAGGAGATCATCGACGGCTACGGCTGTCAGGTCCACCACCTCATCGCCATCATGCAGGACATCCAGGCGGAGTATAAGTACCTCAGCCCGGCGGTGCTGGAGCGCATCGCCCAGAAGCTGGGGATCGGGGTGGCCAAGGTATACAGCGTGGCCACCTTCTATGAGAACTTCTCCCTGGAGGCCAAGGGCAAGTACATCATCAAGGTGTGCGACGGCACCGCCTGCCACGTGCGCAAGTCCCAGCCCATCTACAACGCCATCCGGGAGTATCTGGAGCTGGAGGGCAAGCAGAAGACCTCTGCCGACGGGCTCTTCACCCTGGAGACGGTGGCCTGCCTGGGGGCCTGCGGCCTGGCCCCGGTGGTGACGGTGAACGACCAGGTCCACTCCAAAATGAGCCCGGAGCTGGCCATTGACCTGCTGGAGAACCTGAGAAAGGAGGATGCCGCCAATGCCTGAGATGAACCGTGAACGTTTGGAGGTCCGCCGCGTCAAGGCAAAACGGGCCCTGTCCTATCAGAAACGGCAGATCCTGCTGTGCGCCGGCACCGGCTGCATTGCCGGCGGCGCACTGAAGCTGTATGACTACTTTAAGGAGGAGTGCGCCCGCCGGGGGCTGGACGTCTACGTGGGCCTGACCCAGGAGGGGGAGACCGAGGACGTCACCGAGCCCAAGGGGGACGGGGTCTATCTGAAAAAGAGCGGCTGCCACGGCTTCTGCGAGATGGGCCCCCTGGTCCAGATCGAGCCGGAGGGCATCCTGTACACCCATGTCCAGCTGGAGGACTGCGACGAGATTATTGAGAAGACCATCCTGAAGGGCGAGGCTGTAGAACGGCTGCTCTACGAGCTGGACGGGGTGAAGTACACTAAGCACAGCGACATCCCCTTCTATCATCGCCAGCACCGGATCGTGCTGGAAAATTGCGGCACCATTGACGCCGAGGATATCGACGAGTATCTGGCCAAGGACGGATATACGGCCTTCGAAAAGGCCCTGTTCGAGATGACCGGCGAGGCCATCTGCAAGGAGATTCTGGACTCCGGTCTCCGGGGCCGGGGCGGCGGAGGTTTCCCCGCAGGCCGGAAGTGGGACAGTGTCCGCAAGCAGCCCAAGGGGAAGAAGTACGTGGTGTGCAACGGCGACGAGGGGGACCCCGGCGCCTTTATGGACCGCTCCATCATGGAGGGCAACCCCCATTCCATTATCGAGGGGATGCTCATTGCCGCTCTGGGGGCCGGCAGCGACGAGGGCTACATCTACGTCCGCGCCGAGTACCCCCTGGCAGTGGCCCGGCTGAAAACCGCCATCGCCAGGGCGGAGGAGATGAACCTCCTGGGCGACCGCATCCTGGGCACCGACTTCTCCTTTCACCTCAACGTCAACCGGGGCGCGGGGGCCTTTGTCTGCGGCGAGGGTTCCGCCCTTACCGCCTCCATCGAGGGCAACCGGGGCATGCCCCGGGTAAAGCCGCCCCGGACGG
>CANPFP010000100.1 GCA_947573385.1 uncultured Bacillota bacterium
CTCCATCCAGAGCTACACCCCCCTGCTCACCCCCCTGATGCGGGCGGGCTACGAGGTGGACAGCGTGCTGGCCTGCACCTATCAGGCCATCTCCGGCGCGGGAAAAACCTTCGAGCGCTGGCCCGAAATGGTGGATAACCTCATCCCCTACATCGGCGGCGAGGAGGAAAAGAGCGAGCAGGAGCCTTTGAAGGTGTGGGGTCACATCGAGGACGGCAAAATTGTCAAGGCCGTCGGCCCCGCCATCACCACCCAGTGTCTGCGCGTCCCTGTCTCCGACGGCCACACCGCCGCCGTGTTCGTCCGCTTCAAGGAAGGCAAGAAGCCCACGGAGGAGCAGATTAAGGAGACCTGGAAGAGCTTCAAGGGCCGGGCCCAGGAGCTGGACCTCCCCTCCGCCCCCAAGCAGTTTATCCACTACTTCGAGGAGCCCGACCGCCCCCAGGCCAGGACCGACCGGGAGCTGGAGGGCGGCATGGCCATCTCCGCCGGACGTCTCCGCCCCGACAGCCAGTACGACTACAAGTTTGTGGGCCTGAGCCACAACACCCTGCGCGGCGCCGCCGGTGGCAGCGTCCTGCTGGCCGAGCTGCTGTGCGCCGAGGGATATATTACTCACAGATAAAATGGGGGAATTTACAATTATGGAGAGAATATTTTTTGTAAAAAACGGAAATTTGAACGCAATAAATGATATTTTAAAAAAAGGCGGGGCTATCAAAATGATCCACGCCGTTCCCCAGGTTCTCAATAGCTCACCGTCTCAAATATCTACAGTATCTTCGGCATACTACCATCGTGATGAATCTGAAGATGGTGCAAACGTTTTTGAGGGCGATGTCTACGCATACATTGTTGTAAAGATGCCGTAATTCTTTTTTGTTATTTGGAAAGGATGCTGTTCTATGAGAATTCCCGTATTTACTGGTTCCTGTCCTGCCCTGGTGACCCCCTTTGACGACCACGGCACCATCAACTACGACGCCTTCGGCAAGCTGATTGACGCTCAGATTGAATCCGGCGTGGACGCGGTGTGCGTCTGCGGCACCACCGGCGAGTCGGCCACCATGTCCATCCGGGAGCACATCGCCGCCGTGGAGTTCTGCGTCAAGCGGGTGGACCACCGGGTGAAGGTCATCGCCGGCGCGGGGAGTAACGACACCTCCGCCGCCGTCTACCTGTCCCAGCACGCCCAGGACTCCGGCGCCGACGCCCTGCTCCACGTCACCCCCTACTACAACAAGGCCAGCCAGACCGGCCTCATCAAGCACTACGAGTACATCGCCAACCGGGTGGAGCTGCCCATTATCCTGTACAACGTCCCCAGCCGCACCGGCGTGTCCTTCACCGCCGAGACCTATAAGATTTTGTCCGAAAACCCCAAAATCAACGGCGTAAAAGAGGCCAGCGGCAACTTCTCCCTGCTGGCCCACACCCGGTTCCTCTGCGGCGACGACTTCTACATCTGGTCGGGCAACGACGACCAGGTGGTGCCCATGATGGCCCTGGGGGCCAAGGGCGTCATCTCGGTGGCCTCCAACATCATCCCCGAGGTCATGGTGAAAATGAGCCACCTCTGTCTGGAAAATGACTTTGCAGCTGCCTCTCAGCTCCAGATCAAGTACATGGACCTGATCGACGCCCTGTTCTGCGAGGTCAACCCCATTCCCATCAAGGCCGCCATGAATCTGATGGGCATGGAGGCCGGTCCCCTGCGCCTGCCCCTGTGCGATATGTCGGAGAAGAATCTGGCCGTCCTCCGCGCCTCCATGGAGCGGATGGGTCTGCTGAAGTAAGGAGCGCCTCCTATGCTGAAGATAATCATTTCCGGCTGCAACGGCCACATGGGTCGGGTGGTGGAGGCCCTGTGTGCCAACGATCCCGCTGTGGAGGTGTGCGCCGGCTTCGATGTGCTGGGCGCCTCCGACCGGGACTTTCCCGTCTGCACCTCCCCCGCCCAGTTCGCCGGCCAGGCCGACGCGGTGATCGACTTCTCCTCCCCCGCCGCCCTGGACGGACTGCTGGAGTTTGCCAAAGCCCGAAAGATCCCCCTGGTGCTGGCCACCACCGGCTACTCCCCGGAGCAGGTGGCCCAGGTGGGGGCCGCCGCCTGCGACGTGCCCATCTTCCGCTCCGCCAACATGTCTTTGGGCATCAATGTGCTGCTGGAGCTGGTGAAGAAGGCCGCTTCCGTCCTGGGGGACAGCTACGACATCGAGATTGTGGAGCGCCACCACCGTCGGAAGGTGGACGCCCCCTCGGGCACCGCCCTGATGATCGCCGACGCGGCGGCCCAGGCCTGCGGCCACGAGACGGAATACGTCTACGAGCGCCACTCCACCCGCCAGCCCCGGGACAGGAAGGAGATCGGCATCTCCGCCGTCCGGGGCGGCACCATCGTGGGGGAGCATGAGATCATCTTCGCCGGCCACGACGAGATTATGGAAATCAAGCACACCGCCCTCTCCCGGGAAATCTTCGCCCAAGGAGCGGTGGAGGCCGCCAAGTTCATCGCCGGTGTGGAAAAGCCTGGATTGTACGATATGAGTTATTTAGTTAAATGAGTGAAAACGTCTCTGTTTCACGAAGCAGAGGCGCTTTTCTCATAAAAGGAGTTTCCTTGGAGCTTATATCTGTCGTTTAAGGATCTAAACTCTACGGAGCGTCGATTGCTTTTTCCTCAAAGACCTGCTACCCTGTTTTCAGGAGGTGGAACACATGGACCAGATCAAGACCGGCGGGCTCATCCGGGCCCTGCGCACCCAAAAGGGACTGACCCAGAAGGCCCTGGCCGAAGCCGTGGGCGTGGGCGACAAGGCGGTCAGCAAATGGGAGCGTGGCCTGGGGTGCCCTGACGTGTCCCTCCTCCCGGAATTATCAAGGGTTTTGGGCGTCGGGCTGGAGGCCCTGCTCTCCGGCGAACTGGACGCCAACGACCAGGAAAGAGGAAATATGAAAAAACTGGATTTTTACGTCTGCCCCGACTGCGGCAACCTCATCACCGCCGCCACCGGGGTGGGCGTGTCCTGCTGCGGCAGGACGCTGCTCCCGCTGGAGCCCCAAAAGCCGGAGGAGCCGCTGTCTGTGGAGAAGATCGACGACAGCTGGTTTGTCTCCTCCCCCCACCCCATGACCAAGGACCACTATGTCTCCTTTGTGGCCCTGCTCACCGGAGACACCCTGTTTCTCCGCCGTCTCTACCCCGAGTGGGACCTGCAAACCCGCATCCCCGCCTTCGGCCACGGGATTCTGCTGTGGTACTGCACGCAACACGGGCTGTTCCGGCAGATTATATAGCAGAAAACCTATCTTAACAGGAAGGGGGTATAAAAATTGGAATTCTATTATGCCTTGATTTTTGCTTTCATTTTTTGTACCCCGGCTTTCTTCTTCTGGCATCGCATGGACAACCTGCACGACAAATCAAAGGGTGAACCGGTATTAACTGAAAGAGCCCGGCTTCACGCCAAGGATGAATATCAATCTTCAAGGTATGGCACGACTAAATATCTCAACTTTTATATTCCAGAGAGAGACACTGTTGTGGTTTGCAAAGTTCCCTACAACATTTGGATTTATCTTCCAAAAGGAGATTGGGGCGTCCTGTGCCACCAAGGAGGAATTTTTTTCTCTTTCACACGGGACTGTGACGGAGAAGTCATAACCGCCAATACCATACACGGCAACAGCCTGAATGAATAAAGGAGAGCTACCATGTCCGACCAATTCATCCGCACCCGCCTGCTGGTGGGAGACGAGCCGCTGGAGCGGTTGCAAAACGCCAAGGTCGCCGTCTTCGGCGTGGGGGGCGTGGGGGGCTACGCCGTTGAAGCGTTGGCACGGTCAGGCATAAATACTTTACACCTATTTGACGATGACACCGTTTCTGAAAGCAACCTGAACCGGCAGATCGCCGCTCTCCACTCCACCATCGGCCAACCCAAAGCGGAGGTGATGGCCAGGCGGGTCCGTGACATCAATCCCAGCTGCCAGGTGAAGGCCAAGCGACTGTTTTACCTCCCTCAAAACGCGGATCAGGTTGATTTGTCCCAATATGACTACGTGGTGGACTGCATCGACACGGTAACCGCCAAGCTGGAACTGGTGACAAGGTGTAACGCCTTACAGATAAATATCATCTCCGCCATGGGCACCGGCAACAAATTTGACCCCTCCGCCCTGGTGGTCACTGACATCTCCAAAACCCAGGGCTGTCCCCTGGCCCGGACCATGCGCAAGGAGCTGCGGAAACGGGGCATTCACCATTTGAAGGTGGTCTACTCCACCGAGCTGCCCGTCTCTCCCCTGCGCTTCGCAGATTACGAGCCGCCGCAAACCACCGAAACCCGTCCAGGCTCCACTTCCCGGCGGGACACACCTGGCTCCACGCCCTTTGTCCCAGCCGCTGCCGGCCTGTTGCTGGCTTCTGTGGTTGTCCGGGAGTTGGGAGGATTTTAAGGATAAAGTGCCGGCCCAACAGGCCGGCACTTATGTATGTTTCTTTGTTTCTAAGGGGATACTACCTCCGTTTTTGTGGAGGAGGATTGCCTGTGAGCCTGATTGTTTGCACAGACCCATGCGTATATCAACAGGATGGCTACTGTTCTCTGTCCCGTGCCGCTTCCTCTGGAGAGCCGGGCCAGTCGAAATGCGTCAATTTTGTGCCTGTCCAACACTCAAAGCAGCGCGGCCATAGCCTCCCGGATGTTAGCCACCCGGATCAGCTCTAGCCCCTCGGGGACAGCCAGCTTGCCCTGGGTTCGCTTTGGAATCATGCATTTTGTAAAGCCTAAACGCTTTACTTCCGCCAGCCGCTGACCCAGGGCGCTGGCCGCCCGGAGCTCACCGGTGAGACCCACCTCTCCGATGGCGGCCAGGTCGTTGGGAACGGGCCTGTCCCGAAAGCTGGAAGCCAGAGACAGCACTGCGGCCAGGTCGGCGGCGGGCTCCTCCAGGTACAGCCCGCCAATTACATTGACGTAGGCGTCGCAGCCCCCCACCATCAGGCCGCCCCGCTTCTCCAGAACGGCCAGCAGCAGCATGGAACGGCTGTAGTCAAAGCCGTTGCTCACCCGCCGGGGGTTGCCCAGGCTGGAGGGCACCACCAGGGCCTGAATTTCGGCCAGCACCGGCCGCACCCCCTCCATCACGCAGGTGACACAGGTACCGGGGGCGTCGGTAGGCCGGCCGGCCAGCATGGCTTCGGAGGGGTTGGGCACCTCCGTGAGTCCCACATCCTCCATCTCAAAGACGCCGATCTCGTTGGTGGCACCGAAGCGGTTTTTTGCCGCCCGGAGGATGCGGTAGGCCATGTGCCGCTCCCCCTCGAAATAGAGGACGCAGTCCACCATATGCTCCAGCACCTTGGGCCCGGCGATGGACCCCTCCTTGTTCACGTGTCCGATAACAAAAACGGTGATATTCTCCCCCTTGGCCAGCTGCATCAGTGTCAAGGTACATTCCTTTACTTGGCTTACGCTGCCTGGGGCGGAGGTCACATCCCCGTGGTACAGGGTCTGGATAGAGTCCACAATGAGCACGTCGGGCTGGAGCTGGTGAACGGCGTCCACCAGGTTCTCCAGGTTGGTCTCCGCCAGCAGGTAGAGCCCCTCTCCCCGCACCCTCAGCCGCTCCGCCCGCAGCTTGATCTGCCGCTCCGACTCCTCCCCCGATACATACAGCACCTTGGCGAAGCGGCACAGATTGTCGCAGATTTGCAGCATCAGGGTGGACTTGCCGATGCCCGGCGCACCCCCCACCAGCACCAGGGAGCCCTTCACCGCGCCGCCCCCCAGCACCCGGTCCAGCTCCCCCATGCCGGTGGCGAAGCGCAGCTCGTCGGTGGTCTCCACCTCCCTCATGGGCCGGGGGCGGTTGATGGCCACCCCGGTTACGGAGCCCCCCTTCACCGGCCCGGACCGCTTGGCGGGCTTCTCCGCCGGCTGCTCCACAATGGTGTTCCAGGCCTTGCAGGCCGGACACTGCCCCGCCCACTTGGGCAGCTCGTTGCCGCAGTCGGTACAATAAAATAAGGTCTTCGCTTTCATACGTTCTCCTCTGTTCAAAGCAATTTTTCGTTATTTTCTCCCACCGCTTCTATCAGCCGGCCCTTTTCAAACACAGCAATGGTACCCACTGGAAAGTGCAGGATACTGATGGCCTGTTCACAAAACCGGCGCAGCTGGTAGGTATACGCCTTAACATAGTCCTCCAAACTAGACGGCCCACTGAAGAAAACCGACGTGCAGGTCCAGCCGGAATCGCCGTTTTCTGGGGCGCTGTCTCGAATCATGTAGATTCTGTCCGCGCTCAGCGCCCCTGTCTCAACAATCAGCGTATCCTGAAAGGTTGTTTCCAGCGGCTGAATCCCCGCATGACTGATTGCTTTAGACTGCTCCTTAAAGTAGGTCAGTGCCAGGGACAGGTCCACAGTAGTGTCCTCAAAAGGGTTATGTGTATAGTCCGGAGCTAAAAGCTGGTATTGTCCCTCTTTTTTTGACACACGGAAGTAATTCCATCCGATCTGGAGCAGCTTTCCGTCTTGCAATATATTAAACTGCGGTTCCTGATCTTTGATAATATTGGACAACAAATCCGCCGCCGTGTTCAAAGCCGCATCGGCCAAAAAGAAATACTCCTTATGGCCAATCTGATGTTGGTACCGCATATTTTGTCCCCTTCTCTTTTGCTTTACTGACCCGTCCACTTGGGCAGCTCGTTGCCGCAGTCGGTGCAGTAAAATAGGGTTTTTGCCTTCAT
>CANPFP010000101.1 GCA_947573385.1 uncultured Bacillota bacterium
AAGATGATGGTCTTGTTCAGCTTCTGCTGCAAGGTCTTCACCTCCAGCTGGAGGGAGCGGCGGGTCATGGGGTCCAGGGCGCTGAAGGGCTCATCCATCAGCACCACCGGGGGAGAGGCGGCCAGAGCCCGCAGAATGCCGATGCGCTGCTGCTGGCCTCCGGACATCTCCCCGGGATACTTGTGGGCGTACTGGTCGTAGGGCATATCCACCATGTCCAGCAGGTCATGGACAAGCTGGTCGCACTTGTCCCTGGGCCATTTCAGCAGCTTGGGCACCACGCAGATGTTCTGGGCCACCGTCATGTTGGGGAACAGGCCGATCTGCTGGATGACATAGCCGGTGTGCCGCCGCAGCTCATAGCGGTCGATGGCAGCGATATCCTGGCCGTTCAGGCAGATACGGCCGCTGTCGGGCTGAATCAGCCGGTTAATCATCTTCAGGGTGGTGGTTTTGCCGCAGCCGGAGGGGCCGATGAAAACGGCGAACTGCCCCTCCTGAATTTCAAATGAAATATTGTGGAGAATATTCTGTGTTCCGTAGGTGAGACTGACGTGATCGAATTGAAGCAATGTTACCTCCTTTTCCGGGGCGCCTGAGCGCCGGCTCGCATGCCCTTCCAGGTAATAAAAAAGAGGGGCCGCGCTTACGGTCGGCCCACCAAAACCTGTATGGTTGTATACCCAAATGGAAGAACCTGGCACATTAACTAAACACAGTATACCTTATTTTGTTATTTTTGTCAAATGAATAAAATGTTAATTTGTGTCGAAACGGTCCTGGTTTCTATTTATGATCGGTGTTTTTGCGGTTTGCAAAATCGCTGTAAAAGGGGTATAATAAAAAAAACGCCCAGTGCGGCGTGTGGAGGTCTCTATGAAAACAGGCTTGGTATTGGAGGGCGGAGCCCTCCGCGCGATTTTTTCCAGCGGTGTGTGCGATGGTCTGCTGGAGGGCAATGTGATGGCGGACTATGTCATCGGTGTGTCGGCGGGCATCGCCTACGGGGTAAGCTATGTCTCCAGACAGCCCCGGCGCAATCTAGAGGTGGTCACCCGCTTTGCTCCGGACAGGCGGTACATGGGGCTGCGCAACCTGACGGACAAAAACAACCGCAGCTATTTTGGGCTGGAATTTGGCTTCAGCACCATCCCAAACAAGCTGGTGCCCTTCGACTACAACACCTTTGCCGCCTTCCCCGGCGAGGTGGAGGCTGTGGTCACCAATCTGAACACTGGAAGGGCGGGCTATCTCCCCGTTCCCCGGCGGGATGAGGAGTCCATTGTTCTTCAGGCCAGCTGCGCCATGCCCCTGCTCTTCCCGATTTTTGAGATTGACGGCCAGCCTTGTCTAGACGGCGGCATCAGCGACGCCATCCCCTGGCGGCGGGCGCTGGACCGGTGCGACCGGGTCATCGTGGTGCTTACCCGTCCCCGGAGCTACCGCCGCAAGCCGGACCGAATGATGAAGCTGATTCGCAAGCGGTATCAGGAGTATCCCGCCTTTGTGGCGGCCATGGAAAACCGGGCGGAGGTCTACAACCAAGACCGGGCAGCCCTGTTCCAGGCAGAGCGGGAGGGCAGACTGCTTGTGATTGCCCCCAAGTCTACCCTGGGTGTTGCCCGAACCGAGCGTGACACCGAAAAGCTGCGCCTGCTGTGGGCGGAGGGTTACCAGTCAGTGGCAGACCGGCTGGATGAGATCAGAGATTATCTGCAAGGCTGAGGGCTGTTCCGGCGCGGCCCGCCTGGTTCGGCTGGAGGGCGTAGAGGTTCAGTGTGTCCCCCACGATGGTAAAGAAGGCCCCCAGCTGGGCCAACTGGGCCTGGCTCTGCCCCTGGGCCAGAACGGCGGAGAGAGCCACCGCCATGGTGAGCAACTCCCCGCTGTTTGCATTATAGATGGAAGACAAAGGACCACCCCCGGATTATCCTATGCGGGATTGGGCCGGATCGGTGCAGATGTAAGGAGTTTTGCCTGTGAAAATTGTGGTAATCGACGGCCAGGGCGGCCGTCTGGGCTGTCTGCTGGTGGAAGAGGTCAAGTCCCGGCTGTCTCAGGCCCAGGTCTATGCCCTGGGCACCAACTCTGTAGCCACCGCCGCTATGCTGAAGGCGGGGGCAAACTTTGGCGCTACCGGAGAGAATCCGGTAGTCCGGGGCGTGATGGATGCCGACGGGGTCCTGGGCCCAGTGGGCATCGTGGTGGCCAATGCCATTCTGGGGGAGGTCACCCCTGCCATGGCTGAAGCGGTGGGCAGCTGCCGGGCCAAAAAATTCCTGATTCCCATGAACAGCTGCGGTGTGGTTGTGGCCGGAACGGAGGAGCTGTCCCTGCCCGCCTATGTGGCCCGGGCGGTGGAAGCCCTGGCGGCAGAGCTGAAAAAATGAGCGTCTAAACATACAATGTAAATCCAAGGCTTACGGTCCTATCAACGCAAAGGATTTACTGTGGTCTCCCGGCGTCTCCATTCAGAAGGGCAGCCGACTCCTCCCTGCTGTAACAGCCGTTGAGGACGGCCAGCAGGGCGTTAGCGGACATATGCTCAGGCAGCTCAAGGCGTTTGAGGAGGGCCTGGCGTTTCTCGGCACTTCCCGCTCCCCCGGACAGGCCAGCAGCAAACAAATCCCCCTTGGTGAGGGGCGGGCCGGACCGCTCCGCTCGGGTGCCTTCCTCCAGAAATGTGGCTCCCGCCCGGCGGAGTACATCCTCCAGCACGCGGGGAGACATCCCCTCCACCCCCAGCTTTCCCTCCTTCCCCGGCTGCCGTTTCCGGCGCTCCTTGCCGCAGATGTCCGGGATATAGGCGTGTTTTAAATACTGCGCCGGGACCACTCCCTTGATTCGGTTTCGGATGACAAAGCCCGCCCCATCGGAGTCGGTGAGGACAATCAGCCCCCGCCGCCGGGCCGCCCGATCCAGGAGAGCCATTTTTTCCGGATCTTTGAATATTTGAAATCCCCCTGTCTCCAGGATAAGGGTGTCCACCACCTGAGACAGGGTATTCTTGTCGTACCGGCCCTCCACAGCGATGGCCTCCCGAATGTAAAGCATATCTTTCCCCCTACGCCGTGTTGGCCAGCTCCAGCAGCAGAGTGGTCATCAACTCTTTGGCATCCTGGCCGGTGGACTTCATAGCCAAATCGGTCTGGGCACAGCGGACCACCGCCCTCCTGCACCACTGGAGTGAAAATCGCCGGGCGCTGACCATCAGCCGGTCCGCCGGGTAGCGCATCCCCCACAGTCCAGCCACCCAGGCAGCGTTTTTCTGCCTGTCCAAAGCCAGCCGGGCGGAGTACAGCTGCCGCATCTGCTTGCCAAAAGCCCCCATAATCTCATAGGGGCTTTTCTGCATCTGATACAGCTCCCCTAGGATGGCAGCCGCTCTGTCGAAATTCTTCTCCCCAATAGCATCGGCAATGCGAAAGACCACAGCGCTGAGCTGAGGGGTAGCTACCGCTTCAATGTCTGCCCGGGTGATCTTGTCCCCCTTGGCATAGGCGGCAATCTTGCCGATCTCCTGCTGAAGGCTGTGCATCAGGTCGCCGCACAGGAAAATCAGCTCCTCGCACAGCCGGGGGTCGATGTCCTTGCCCTGGGCTTTAAAGTGGCGGCGGACCCAGTCGGCCAGCTCCCGGGGGCTCTGGCGGGCAAAATTTACCGCCGTGCCGTGGGCCTTCACCGTCTGGGCCAGCTTGGTGCGGGCGTCAGGCCTGTACTCCAAAATGTCGTAGAGGAAGACCAGACAGCAATAGTCGGGCAGGTTAGACAGGATGCGGATATACTCCTCCTTCTCCCCCGCCTTGAACAGGTCGAAGTCGGTGACCTCAATCAGGGTACGCTCCGCAATCATGGGCAGGCAGTCCACTGCCTCCTCCAGCGCGTGGGGAGACATGTCTTTGGCGTTTAAATCGTGGCGATTGAACTCCCCCAGTCCCCCGGCCAGAATCACCTCCCGCAGGCGGTTCAGATAGTGGTCCCGGAGGTAAGTCTCCTCCCCATGGAAGATATACAGCTGCCCCGGCTGGCCCGCAGACAGGTCCTTTTTCAGCTTGTCAAACCCGGCGGTATCCGGTTTATTTTTGGGCGGCATAATCGTCCTCCTGTTTCAGCTGCACCTCTATGGTCCCATACAGGTCGGTGCGGTAGATTTTAGCTCCAATTTCGTCCAGCCGGGCCAGAGCATCCCACCCCGGGTGGCCGTATTTGTTATTCTGCCCCACAGAGATCAGGGCAAGCTCGGGTCTCACGGTCTCCAGCAGCTCCCGGGTGTTGGAGGTATTGGAGCCGTGGTGGCCGGCTACCAGCACCTCAACGCCGGGCAGGTCCGCCGTCTCCACCAGACGCCGCTCCCCCTCCGCTTCCATATCCCCGGTAATCAGCACGTCCAGCGTCTTATGGGAGACTAGAACGGTCAGGCCCAGCTCATTGGCCGTCCCCTCCTCCGCCATGGGCGGGAGAACGGTGACCGTATCCCCCTCACGGGTGAGATGGAACCGCTCCTCCTCCCGGATGAAGCGCACCGGAATCCCCTTTTCCCCAGCGGCGGCGATGATTTCCGCCCGGAGGGGGCTGTCCTCCTCCACGTCGGGCAGGGCGATCTCCCCCACACCAATCCGCCGCAGCAGCTGCGGGATGCCGTTGGCGTGGTCAGCGTGGTAGTGGGTCACCACCAGCAGCTCAATATCGTTCCGGCCCACCGACTGGAGGTAGTTGGCAGCCACGTCGCCGGGGTCGTCCCGGCTGTCGCCGCCGCAGTCCACCAGAACAAGATATCCCGATCGAACCAGCACGCTCTGGCCCTGCCCCACGTCCAGCACTGTCACCCCCATATCCCCCAGGCCGAAGGTCTCCCGGGTGAGCACCACCGCCAGAACCAGCCCGGCCGTCCCGGCGGCCAGGGGCATCCAGACCGGCCGCCGGCCCTTCCCCCGAATCGACACCAGCAACAGGGCATAGATCAGCACCAGCCAGGCCCGGTAATACACCGATTCCAGCGGCAGGGCGGCCAGGGCGGGCCTGGACACCAGGTCAATCACCCACTGGAGGTAGCGGGCCAGCCCGGCAAAGGGCACGGCCAGCGCCGCCGCCGGTCCGGGCAGAGCAATGGCCAGCGTCCCCACCCCCAGGCCGCCCAAAAAGAGGAAACCGATGGCCCACAGGGTGAGCAGATTGGACAGGGGGGCGATGAGGGATATCATATTAAAGTGGAGGGCCACCAGGGGGATGGTAAGCACCGAGGCTCCCAGGGTGGCAGACAGGGTGGAGACGACAAAATAGGGTCCCGCCCGCAGCAGCCGCTCTCCCCAGCCCCTGGGCTTGGATATCTGGTCCATGCGGAGCTTCTTCAGCAGCCACCCCTGGACCCGGTCGGATACCAGCAGAATCCCCGCCACTGCGGTGAAGGACAGCTGCAGCCCGATGTGGGCGGCGGAAAAGGGGTTGACCCACAGCAGCAGGAACAGGGCCAGGGCCAGCGAGGTGGGGCCGTCCCGCTCCCGGTCCAGCAGGGGCGCCAGCTGGAGCATAAGGATCATCACCGCTGCCCGCAGCACCGACGGGGTGTTGCCCGCGATACCGCAGAACAGCGCCACCCACAGAACGGTAAACAGCGCGGTAGAGCGCCTGCCCCGCCCCAGCAGGGCGGTGAGCAGGCTGGCCAGGAAAGCCAGATGCATCCCGGACACCGCCACCGTATGACTCAGCCCTGCCCGCTCCAGGGAGGTGGTAAACTCGTCGGTGAGGTTGTCCCGGTTGCCCGTAACCAGGGCCTTGACAAAGCCGGCCACGTCCTCCGGAAAGGCGGCGGCGATGCCCTCCTTCAGCGCCTTGGACGCCCAGGCGTCAAAGTACTGGGGCGGAACACGGGCCGGACGCTCCACCTCCAGCCGCCCATAGGCCTGGGCACGGAGGAAAATGCCTTTGGCGGTGTAGTAGGTGATCGTTTCCCCGGAAAAGGTGCGGTCTCCCAAGGTGCAGTGAGCGATGGTCTCAATCCGGTCGCCGGGGCGCAGACCGCCCCCCTGTCCGTCGGTGTACAGGATGGCGGACACCTTCACCCAGCCCCCGGTCTCCGCCCGCACCAGCACCGTATAGCCGCCGTAGTTCCCCTCCTGGGGCCAGTCGGCCACCGTGGCGGTGAGACGGACGGTCTGGCCGTCCAGGTCCCGGGCCGGCTGGAAGAAAACCGCCATGTAGAGGGCGGTCCACAGAAAGCCGCAGGCCAGGCCGGACAGGATCAGCAGGACGCGGGTCCGCGTCTGGCTTTTCCGCTTGACGGCAAGCCCTGCAACCGCTGCCGCCAGGGCCAGCCCCCCGCCCAGCGGGAGGAGAAGGGGGTCCAGTCCGCCGTAGATGGTGAGGAAAATAGCGGCGGCAAAGGAGAAGGCAAAGGCGGCCAGTACGCGCATATCCTCTCCCCTCCCCCATCTTTTTTTAAAGGGTATCATGTTTGGGGGAAAATTGCAAGTGGGAACGCTTCAGACGCACGATGCGTCCCTACTTGCCATTCCCACAGAAATGTGGTAAAATCATCCCAATTTCCGAAGGGAGCACGCCGCCATGACCGATTATTTCCACTTAAATATCGACCGGGACACTCTGCTATCCCTGTCCACCCTGGGGCTGGCCCACCTGGGGGACGGGGTCTATGAGGTGATGGTCCGCTCCTGGCTGGTGCTCCACGGCAAGGCCAAGGCCAAGGACCT
>CANPFP010000102.1 GCA_947573385.1 uncultured Bacillota bacterium
CCTCGGTGACGGCTACCTCTCTCATATTATCACCAAACCGCATCACTTTCAAGCCTTTGGATACGGCTACGCCCACTGCGGCCTTCATCCAGCTGCCGATCCGCTTCTGAACAACCTCGTCCTTCCAGTACCCGGCGATGACCTTCCGGGGCATCCGAAGACGGGCGGCGATAAAGCCGTGCTCCCGGTCACCGTGGGCGGCCTGGTTCAGGTTCATAAAGTCCATGTCGATCTCCTCGTTAGGGATGGACTGGTTGTACTGGGTGGCGAAGTGGCAATAGGGCTTTTGGAGGTTGGCAAAGCCATTGATCCACATCTTGCTGGGGGAGAAGGTGTGGCACCAGGTGATAATGCCGGCACAGGAGTCGTCGTAGTTGGCCGCTTTGACCACGTCGGCAATCTCCTTGTTGGTCTTGGCGGTCACCTTGTAGATCAGGGGGAAGGGCAGGGCCTTGGACAGCTCGTCGGCCATCTCCTGTGCCCGGGCGGCTACTGTCTCCAGCACCTCGGGGCCGTACAGGAACTGGCTGCCTACCACAAACCAAAAGGAATAGTTCATAAAAAGTTCCTCCTTACAGTCTTTCCACAGCGGTTTTTTCTACGTCCAGCAGGGCCTTGTACCGCTGAATATAGGTGTTGAAGCCCTCCACACAGGCGGGGTCGGGCTGAATTGTAGAGCCGGACACCCCGGCAAAGACCTTGCCAGAGAGATAGTCCTCCAGGCTCTCCCCATCCCCCTTGTTCAGCAGGAAGGAGACCAGCAGGGCCATGCCGTAGGGGCCGCCCTCCCCGGCGGTCTCCATACAGGTGACGGGAGCGTTGCAGGCGGCGGCCATATAGCTCTGGCCCACCACAGGAGTTTTGAACAGCCCGCCGTGGCCGGTGAGGGAGTCGATGGACACCTGCTCCGCCGCCAGAATATCCATGCCGATTTTCAATGTGGACATGGTGGCGTAGAGCTGGGCCCGGAAGAAGTTGGCCAGAGTGAACTTAGTCTCCGGGGTGCGGGCCACCAGGGGACGGCCCGCATCCATGTGAGTAACCCCCTCCCCCGCCAGATAGTTGCATACCAGCATGCCGCCGCAGTCCGCTTCGCCCTCCAGGCTCTTCTCATAGAGCTTGGTGTACAGCTCGCCGGTGGAGGGCTCCGCTCCGAAGAGCTTGGCCGTCTCTCCCAGGACGCTGACCCAGGCGTTGGTGTCATTGGTGCAGTTGTTGCAGTGGACCATGGCCACCGGGGCTCCGGTGGGGGTGGTAACCAGGTCGATCTCCTCGTAGACCTTCGCCAGCGGTTTTTCCAGGACCACCATGGAGAAGATGGAGGTGCCGGCGGACACGTTGCCTGTCCGGGGGGCCACGGCGTTGGTGGCGGTCATGCCGGTGCCCGCATCTCCTTCGGCAGGGGCGAAGGGAATTCCGGCGGGGAGCAGGCCGTCCAGCAGAGCAGAGCCCGATTCGGTGAGGAGCCCGGCGGGCTCGCCAGCCACAAGTACCTTGGGCAGCAGTTCCTCCAGTTTCCAGGGCAGCTTCTTCACCTTGGGCAGGGCATTAAACTTGGCTATCATCCCGGCGTCATAGTTCAGCGCAGTGCTGTCGATGGGGAACATGCCGCTGGCCTCTCCGATGCCAATGGCGTGGACGCCGGTAAGCTTGTAGTGGATGTACCCGGCCAGGGTGGTGAGATGAGCGATTTTAGGGACATGGTATTCCCCATTGAGCACCGCCTGATACAGGTGGGCAATGGACCACCGCTGGGGCACGTTGAAGCCGAATAACTCCGTCAACTCTGCCGCGGCCTGTCCGGTGATGGTGTTCTGCCAGGTGCGGAAGGGGGTGAGCAGGTTCCAGTCTGCGTCGAAGGCCAGATATCCGTGCATCATGGCGGATACTCCGGCGGCGGCAATGTTCTCCCTGTCTTCTACTTTAGAGAGAGCGGACTTCAGACCGGTCCACACCTCGTCCAGGGAGTAGGTCCACACGCCGTTCTCGTAGCTGGAGGCCCAGGTGTAGTCCCCGGAAGAAATTAGCTTGAAGGAATCGTCGATGGCGACGGCCTTGATCCGGGTGGAGCCCAGCTCAATGCCTAAACAGGTTTTCATAGCGCGCTCCCCCTTACTTTTTGTTCCTGCGCAGCAGGACAATGCTCTGGATCACCAGGAACAGGCAGAGCATAGCGGCCACAGTGATGTTGGACCACCAGGCCTCGTCAAAGCCCAGGGAGGAGACGATGCGCTTGATGGTGTTCAGGCTGAGCACGCCGAAGAAGGTGCCCGCCACGTTGCCCACGCCGCCGGTGAGCAGGGTGCCGCCGATGATGGAGGAGGCGATGGCGTTCATCTCGTCCCCTGCGCCGTTGGCGACGTCGCCGCTGCCCACATGGAGGAAGTAGAGAATGCCGCCCAGACCGGCCAGCAGGGAACACAGCACATGGGCCAGGAATTTGGTCCGGCGCACGTTGATGCCCAGCATGTTGGCGCTCTGGTTGTTGCCGCCTACAGCGTAGAAGCTGCGGCCCAGCCTGGTCCAGCGCAGCAGGCAGAACAGCAGAACTACCACCAGCAGGGCGATGACCACGCCAACCTCCACATAGGCGGGGATATAGACGCCCAGTTTATTAGGGGCGCCCAGGCCAGGCACGGTGATGCGGGTATCCTTCACCGCCAGGAAAGCCTCGTTGGTGACCCGAATGGGCTCTTTGCTGACAATGGTCGTCATGCCTTTGGCAAAGAACATGCCTGCCAGGGAGATGATAAAGGGCTGGATGCCCAGATGGGCCACCAGGAAGCCCTGGACCACGCCAAAGGCCAGGCCGATGCCTAAACCGATGAGGACCACCGTAAAGATATTGCCGCCCTGCTGCTCCAGGTTGACCGCGCAGGTCATGCACACCAGGCTGGTGACAGCACCCACACTGATGTCGATGCCGCCAGTGATCATGACGATGCTCATGCCGCAGGACAGCACGATGAGAGAGGCATTGTTGTTCAAAATGTTCAGGAAGTTCTGGGGCTTTGCAAAGCTGCCGCCCAGGAAGAATACGGCAGACAGATACAGGATAAAGAAGACCACGATGGTGATAGTGAGCAGCAGATTGGTATCACTCATGGCGGTACGATCCTTGAGCCGTCCTTGGTTGTCAACTGCGATTCCCTTCGGCATGTCAGGACACCTCCTTTGCGGCCTTGGCAGGCGCTTTCTTCATGCTGGCCAGCTTCTCCCGCACCACCGGGGCGCTGAGCACCACCAGCAGGATGACCACCACCGCCTTGTAGGCAGGCAGAGCGGTGGAGGGGACATCATACTTATAGAGGGTGGTGGTAAGGAACTGGATGACGTAGGCCCCCAGGATGGAGCCGTAGATGTTGAACTTGCCGCCGGACAGGGCGTTGCCCCCCAGGGCCACCGCCAGAATGGCGTCCATCTCAATGTTCTCCGCAATGCGGGAGTAGTTGATGGAGCCGCTGCGGCTGACCCGGATGAAGCCCGCCACGGCTACGCACACGCCCAGGATCACATAGGTCATGAGCTTGATGAGCTTGGGGTCCAGGCCGTTGAGCCGGGAGGAGCTGGCGTTGATGCCCACCGACTGGGTGTAGAGGCCCAGGTTGGTAAACTTCAGGGCCAGCCAGAACAGCGCGATCACCAGGGCGGTGATGAAAATGGGGGTGGGGACGGGAATGCCGGGGAGGAAGGTCCCGGCGTATTTGAAGGCGATGTCGTTGATGATGGGCAGCTGGTTGTTGTTGATCCAGGCCGCGATGGAGCGGCCGGCGGTGAACAGGATCAGGGTGGCCACCATGGGCTGGATCTTGAAGTAGGCCACCAGCGCGCCGTTGAACGCGCCGAAGATCATGCTCACCAGAAGCCCGACGAGGAGGGCCAGGAGGAGGGGCGTCTGCATGACGTCCGCCGTGACCTGCCCGCCGCAGACCATCCGGAGGATGACGCTGCCGGCGATGGCCATGGCCGCGCCTACGGAGATGTCCTGTCCGCCGGAGGAGGCGGTCACCAGGGTCATGCCGATGGCCAGGATCACCAGCTCCGAGGCGTTGTCCAGGACGGAGATGATATTGCCGCTGAGCACCGGGTTGCCCAGGCTGTTCTCCTTGACGCTGACCGCGAAGAAGGTCGGGTCGGCAATCAGGTTGAACAGCACCAGCAGCGCCAGCGCCGCCAGGGGGATGAACAGCTGGTGCCGGGTGAGCCGCTTAAGGAGGCTCTCGTCCGGCCGCTTCACCGGGGTCTTGGGAGTTTTCACGGGAGTTGTCATTGCTCGTCACCTCCTGCAATGGTAGCCATGATCTTGGCCTGGGTCAGATCCGCGTCCCGCAGCTCGCCCACCGCCTTCCGGTCCCGCATGACGACGAGACGGGAGCAGGTGCGCAGCATCTCGTCGATCTCCGAGGAGATGAAGGTGACGCTCTTGCCCTCCGCGGCCAGCTTCAGGACCAGCTTCTGGATCTCGATCTTGGTGCCGATGTCGATGCCCCGGGTGGGCTCATCCAGGATGAGATACTTGGGGTCTGTGAGGAGCCAGCGGGCCAGGATGCACTTCTGCTGGTTGCCGCCGGACAGGGATTTGATAGGGGTGTCCGCCGAGGCGGTCTTGATCTCCAGCAGCTTGATGTACTCGTCGGCAAAGGCCTCCGCCTGGGCTCTGGAGAAGGGCCGGAAGAAGCCCTTCATCACCTGGAGGGCCAGGATGATGTTCTCCCGGACGGAGAGGTCCCCCACGATGCCGTCGCCCTTCCGGTCCTCGGGCAGGTAGCCCACGCCCTGCTTCATGGCGTCCAGGGGCTTCCTGATCCGGACCTCCCTGCCGTCCACCTTGACGGCGCCGCCGGTCACGCGGTCCGCGCCGAAGATGGCCCGGACGCACTCGCTGCGCCCGGAGCCCAGCAGGCCGGTAAAGCCGTTGACCTCGCCCTTGTGGATGGAGAAGTCAAAGGGCTTGATGCCCGCGTCGCTGCACAGGCCGCTGGCCTCCAGCACCGGGACGCCGGACCGGTTCACCGCCGCGGTGCCCATCTCGCCCTTGATGTCGGCCATGTCGTCCAGCTCCTTGCCCAGCATCTTGCTGACCAGCTGGACCCGGGGCAGGTCCTCAATGACATACTCGCCCACCAGCTGGCCGTCCCGGAGGACGGTGATCCGGTCGCAGACCTCGTAGACCTGCTCCAGGAAGTGGGTGACGAAGATGATGCCCACCCCCTTGGCCTTCAGGTCCCGCATCAGGCCGAAGAGTTTGACCACCTCCTGTTCGTCCAGGGAGGAGGTGGGCTCATCCAGAATGAGCACCTTGCACTCCATGTCCACCGCCCGGGCGATAGCCACCATCTGCTGTACCGCGATGGAGCAGGAGCCCAGCTGCTGCTTGGGGCTGGCGGGGATGCCCAGAGACTTCAGGATTTTGCCCGCGCCGCTGTTCATCATCTTCCAGTTGGCCGCAGCCCCCTTGGTGCGGCCGATGTACATGTTCTCCGCCACCGTCAGGTTGGGGCACAGGGTGATCTCTTGATACACGGTACTGATGCCTGCGTTCTGGGCGTCCTGGGGGGAGCGGATCATTGCCGCGCCCTCGATGCCTTTGATGTGGACCTCACCCCCGTCCTTGGGGTACACGCCGGTGAGCACCTTGATCAAGGTGGACTTGCCCGCGCCATTCTCCCCCATCAGGGCGTGGATCTCCCCCTCGCGAAGGGTAAAATCCACATCCTGGAGGGCGCGCACACCCGGAAAGTATTTGCAGATGCCGCGCATTTCTAATACCGCGCCTTCCTGCATAGGGATACGCCTCCATTCTCTCAGATTTTAAAACACGCGGCGCGGCTGACGTGCCGCGCCGCGTGTCGGGTCATATGATGGTTATATGTATGCGATCAGATCAGGTACCGTAGGTGTCCACGTCGGCCTGAGTGAGGGTGTCGCAGTCGAAGCCCTGCTCGGGGGTGTAGACGATCTTCTGGGCGGGAGCCTTGCCGGCCACCAGATCCTTGATGATGGTGTCAACGGTAGGAGCCTGGAGGGGGTTGCACAGGCCCATGTAGTTCCAGCTGCCCTCCAGCACGGCCTCAAAGGCCCACTTGTCGCTGTCGAAGCCCATGACGATCACGTCGCCGTCCTTGCCGTGGGTGATGCCGGCGGCGTCCAGAGCGGCCACAGCGCCCCGGGCCATGCCGTTGTTCTCGGCGTAGATCACGTTGAAGGGCTTGCCGGAGTCGATGGCGGACTGCACGATGGTGCGGGCGGTGGCCTCGTCCCAGTCGGCGGTCTGCTGGGTCACATAGTTCCAGTTGGCCTCAGCGGCGACCTTCTCGTCCAGAGCGCCGGTGCGGCCCAGCTGGGCGTCGGAGCCCATGTGGCCCTGGATGTGGATGATGTTGTACTCGTCAAGATTCTGAGCGGCCAGCCAGTCCACGGCAGTCTTACCCTCGGCGGGCATGTCGGACACCACGGCGGCGGCGTACATGCTCTCGTCGGCCTCCAGCATACGGTCAAAGAGGATGACCTGGGTGCCGGCGGCCTGGGCGTCCTTCAGCACGGTGTCCCAGCCGGTGGTGGAGGCGGGGGAGAGGAGCAGGAAGTCTACCTCGCTCTGGACCATCTGCTGGGCCTCAGCGATCTGCTGGGCGGCGTCGTTGTTGTTATA
>CANPFP010000103.1 GCA_947573385.1 uncultured Bacillota bacterium
GAGGTCCCGCAGCTTGCAAAGGGCGGCATTGTAACGGCCCCCACCCTCCTGGAGGCAGGAGAGGCCGGAAACGAGGCGATCATCCCCCTCGGTGAGCTTTGGGGCAATATGCAGGATATGATCGCCACGAACTTGAGCGGGGCCACAGACGGGATCGCCGCCCTTGCGGAAAAGTTTGAGGCGGCGGATATAGGCGGCAACACGGCCCCTATTTCTGACCTTTTAGCCAAGCTCGACAACCTGGGCAACGGCGACGAAGACGACCCGGACGGCAACGGAGAGCCGCCCCTGCAGATCATTTACTCCCCGACAAACCATTACCATTTTGAAGGGGAGGCACCCAGCAAGGAGGACATCGCCGGGGCCGAATCCATGTCGCAGGAAGAATTTAACCGCCGGATGGACCAATACCTAAAGGACCGGCAGCGCAAGAATTTTAGGGGGTAAGCATGAAGACCATAACGACCGTCATGGGGGACACCTGGGACACCGTAGCCCTCCGGGCATACGGGAACGTCCTGCGGACGCAGGAATTGATGGAGGCCAGGGAAAACGTCCGCCTTTTGGATATTGAGGTGTTTCCCGGCGGCGTTGTGGTCTTTGTCCCCGACGTAACAGACACCTACACGGCGGGAGACTTGCCGGAATGGAGGAAATAGACCATGCTGGCACGCAGAGCAACCGTCTCCATGCTTTACAACGGCGCAAACGCCACGGAGCAGATCGCCGGGTATATCAATTCCTTTGAGTATACGGACGTAGCCTCCGGGAAAAGCGACAGCATCCGGGCCGTTATCAATGACCGGGACCGGAAGTGGATAGGCCCCTGGTTTCCCGTGAAGGGGGACAAGCTTATACCCACCATCCTCCTCCATAATTGGACGGCAGACGGGCAGATCATACAGTTTCCCTGCGGCACCTTTGGCGTTGATGATTTCAGTTTTAGCGGCGGACCCATCAAAATGAACCTTGACGCCATAGCTCTGCCCACCTCCACCAGCTTTAAGACGGAGGACCGGACGGAAACCTATGAGAAAGCCACCCTGCAGCAGATCGGGCAGATGGTGGCGGGGCGGGCCGGGATTTCCCTTTTCTTTGACGCCAGCGACGTGGCCATTGAGAAGGTCGAACAGAACAACCAGAACGACTGCGATTTTTACAGCGGCCTCGTTGAGAAATACGGCCTTTCCCTCAAAATCTACAATGACCGGCTTGTGGTTTTTTCAGAGGCGGACTACGAGGCCAAAGGCCCAAAGTTTGTATTGACAGAGGCGGATTTTGACCCCGGATGGAGCTGGGACACCACCCTCACCGGCATTTACACCGGCGTCCGGTATCAGTACACCAACAGCGATAAAAACAAGACCTTTACCGTCAAGGCCGGGACAGAGGAACGGCTTTTAACCAGCAATGAACCGGCGGACAATTTGACGGAGGCAACGGCCATCGCCCTGGCGGCGGTGAACAATGCCAACAAAGGCACCACCACAATGAGCATAACCATGATGGCAAGGCCGGGGCTGATCGCCTCGGACACAATAGAGATTGCAGGGTTACAGCGGCTCTCCGGCAAATATTACGTTGAGCAAGTGACCCACAGCCTCGGCAGCGGCTACAAAATGAGCCTTAACCTCCGAAAGGTTGAGCCTCGGATTTCAAGCCCAACGGCCATCTCAAGCACCGTTTCAGAGGGGGGATAATCGTGTCCTACGAAAAGGGATACTTGAGGATAGGCAAACTTTCAAAGATTGATTACCCAAACGGGAAAGCAAGCGTTACCTATGAGGATTTGAACGACAGCACGACGGCAACCTTTTCTTTCCTTGCGTGGCAGTATTGGATGCCGAAAGAGGGGGACCAAGTCCTTGTCGCCCATCAATCCAACGGGACGTGCGCCGCCGTGATTCTCGGCCCCGTTTGGCACGACGGCCACCGGCCCCCGGAGGGGCAGGAAGAACTATACCGCAAAGATTACAACCGCAAATACTGGGACGCCTACCAGCGGTATGACCACAAGGCCCTTGAGTATTTGGAGGTCATAACCGGGACCTACGACATCAAGCCCACAAAGGACTTTACCCTCACAGTGAACGGCACCACCGTCGTAAAGGTCAAGGCAGACGGCTCCATTGAGATAACGGCCCCCGCCGGAATCAAGATCACTACCCCGCTCATTACCGTTACCGGGGACGTTGTAGCGGATGGCAAACAAGTGAGCCTCGCCCACCACACGCACTCCGGCGACAGCGGAGGCACCACGGGAGAGCCGAACTAAAGGAGGGATAGGCCGTGGCTTTAGCAAACTGGGGAACCGCTATTTTTTTCAGCGTAAGCGAGGACATGGTCCTGACCTTTCGGAACATGAACCGGACGGTCGGCTCCGCCTGGGCAACCCATAGCCGCATCGGCCTAAAGGACCAAGTCGAGTATTTGAGGCCGAACCTCCAGAAAGTGACCTTTGAAATTGCCCTTGATGCCAATTACGGCGTTGACCCCAGGGCAATTATTGAGCGCATGGAGAGGGCCTCGGAGCTGGGGGAGATTCACCCCTTTATCATTGGAGGCAGACCCGTGGGCCGGTTGTATTGGAGGCTGACCACCGTAGGAGAGGCGTGGGAAACCATATACAACAACGGGGCCTTGACTAACGCAAAACTCAACATAACGATGGAAGAATACCAGTAACGGGAAGGAGGGGCAATATGGACCTGTCAGGCATTGAGGTCGGTTTTGAGTACGGGGAGAGCGATACAGACGTCCGCAAGGAGATCGTCCGCAACGTTCACACCCTTCTATTGACCCCGGTCGGCACTTGCCCCCTATACCGGGATTTCGGCCTTGACGTTGCCTATTTGGACTTTCCCCCGAATATCGCAAAGGGCCTCTTTACCGCCGCCGCTATTGAGGCGGTAGAGCGGTGGGAGCCACGGGTGCGGGTTACGGGCGTAAACTTCCAGGCGGACGGGAAAGAGGGGAAATTGAGAGCAAAGGTGGTGCTTGCCATTGGATAACCTTCTAAAATCGGTTTTCGACTTGCCGGACGTTTCTTTTATTGAGAACGACACCCTGGACGCCATGATGCAGCGGCTTGTCGCCAATTATGAGAAGCGATACAAAGAGGTCACCGGCAAGACGGTGAGCCTCGGAGCGGCGGACCCGAACCGGGTACAGCTTTACGCCATAGCCCTGGACCTGTTTCAGATTGAGCAATATGTGGACCGGGCCGGGAAACAGGACCTTTTGAAATACAGCTATGGGGAATTTTTGGACAGCCTCGCCGGAAACCGCCGTGTTACCCGGCAGCAGGCCACAGCGGCCAGGACGACAATCCGCTTTACCCTTTCGGCGGTCCGGGACTACGCCATCGGCATCCCGGCTGGTACCAGGGCCACCAACGGGGACGGCGTCTATTTCATGACGGAGGAATATGCGGAGGCCCCCGCCGGGGCCGGGTTTGTAGACGTTGACGCCATTTGCACAAAGGTCGGCATTGAGGGAAACAATTTCCTCAAGGGCCAGATCAACGTGCTGGTGGACCCGCTCCCATACGTTGAGAGCGTAGAGAACATTACAGACACCTCCGGCGGCACGGACCTTGAGGACGATACCAGCCTTGCGGAGCGGACCTATTTAGCCCCCTCCGGCTACAGCACCGCCGGACCACAGGACGCCTATACATACTGGGCCAAAACCTACAACACGGATATCGGCTCGGTGCGCCCCGTTTCCCTGCAGGAGGCGGGAAAGGCGGAGGTCTACATTTTGATGCGGGACGGGACCCTGCCGGGGCAAGAGGTTATAGAGGGCTTGCAGGAATTTCTCCAGGACCGGGAGGTCCGGCCCATGACGGACCTTGTAACCGTTTCCGCCCCCGGCGTAAGGACCTATGATCTTGAGCTGACCTACTACATAGGCCGCTCCAACAAGGCCCAGGCCACCGCCATCCAAAGCAGGGTAACAGAGGCCATAGCAGCCTATAACAGGTGGCAGACCACGGAAATAGGCCGGGACATTAACCCCTCGGAGCTGATACGGCGCATCCGGGAGGCCGGAGCTAAACGGCCCATCATGGTAAGCCCCGAATATACCCCCATAGGGGACACGGAGGTCGCCCAGCTAGGCACCGTAAAGGTGTCCTATGGAGGGCTGGAAGATGATTAACATCCACGACGGGCAGATCACCGACCTTTTGAGCAACAGCCTCCGGCACAACCCGGAGACGATAGCCATCGCCTACGCCGTCCTGCAGGAGAAACTCCGCATTTTAGCCCTTGCGGAGCGGACCCGGCTCATGGCCGCTGTTGACAGTTTGGAGGAAAGAATCCTTGATTATTTGGCCGTTGAGCTGCGAACCCCGGCCTATGAGGACAGCCTCCCCCTGGAGACAAAGCGGACCTTGATAAAAGGGACCTTGCCCTATTACGCCAGCCTGGGGACCCCGGCGGCGGTTGACTGGGTTATAAAGGCGGTTTTCGGCAACGGCGGTATTGATGAATGGTTTAACTACGGCGGGGAGCCTCACCATTTCCAGGTAAAAATCCCCATAGCCGGGATGATTACCCCGAAAATGATGGAGGAATTACGCCGAATGATCGCCAGCGTGAAACGGCTCACAAGCTGGCTTGACAGCATCATTACTTATTTGGAGCTTGACGGCAAGGTCTATATAACCCCGTTTTTGGGGAGGCCGATGCCCATAACCACCCTCCCGGAGATTGAGCCGGTTTTTCCCGGCAACCTTCTCCACCTTACCCCCGTTCTGGGGGACGGGCCGCAAAGCACCACCCTCCCAACCCTTGAGCCGCTTTTTGCTACCGCCGCCATCATAGGCAGGGCCTCGGCAACATTGCAGACGGTCACAGAGACGGCCCTCCCGGCCTTGAAAGAGAACGACACCACCGTTATGCCGGAGCTGATAGAACACGCCGCAGTGGCGGTCCAGACGGTCACAGAGACGGCCCTCCCCTTCCTTGAGGAATTGCCGCCCCATGACATGACAGCCGTCCAGCGTATCAGCGTAAGGCCGCTCCTGCCGGTCACAGAGACAAGGCTCCCACGGCTTGAGGATTTCAGCACCACACTAACCGCCGTTTGTAAGGGCAAGGCTACCGCCGCCCTGCAAAATATCAGCGAAACCAGACTGCCAGAATTGGAGGAATGAGACAATGAGCCAATACGGATGCACCATCCCCCGGCGGGGCCGGGAACTGATCGCCAAAATCCTGGCGGCAAAGATGCCCCTCAAGATTTCCAGAATCATGATGGGGCAAGGGGTATGCCCGGATGAAGTTTTTCCGGGGGACCTTGAGGACCTTGTGGAGCCGGTCGCCGCCGGTACTTCCAATGAGCCGACCTACGACGGCGACACCGTCCACATGACCGTGGAATACCGCTCCGACCTTAACGGGGGCCTTGACCACGGTTTCTGGATTAGGGAGTTTGGCGTTTTCGCCCAGGATGAAGACGGCAGCGAGGTTATGCTTTACTACGGCGTCCTGGGGGACTACCCGCAATGGGTGAGCGCATACAGCACCACCGGCCTCGACGTCCGGCGGTACCCGATCAGCATCACTATCGGGGAGGGGGCGGAGGTTATTATCGACTATTCCCCCGAAGCGTTCATGACGGCGGAGGACGTAGGCGCATATTGTACCAGCACTATGCTCCCGGCCTTTTTGGTCCAGTCCCAGGCGCAGATTGACGCCCACAACACGGACCCCCAGGCCCACCCGGCCATTAAGGCGGATTTCAACGCTATGGATGCCAGAATGTCCCTTATGGAGCTGCGCTATAACACGGAGGTCAGCGGGAACCCGTTCACGGCCACCTTTGAGGACTTGAGCAAGCTCCGCATTGAGGGCGTCTGGAACGCCGCCCAAAAACGGGTTGAATTTTAAGCGGGAGGGCGAAAGATGGCCGATAAGGAATTTCTGTTAGGCGTCAAAGCAAGGGAGCTTTTGAAGTATACCAAACAGGCAACAAAAGTCGTTTCCGATGATATTAGCCCCCAAGACGTTAGAGCGATTCTACACAAGATCGCCGCCCTTGAGGATATCCGGGACGCAAGGGAGGTCTGCTCCCAGGCCATCAACGCCATAGACCGCAAGAGGAAAGAGGGCTTTACCAAAAGCACCTTTAGGCTCTACGGGCAGGATATGCGGGACATTGCCAAGCAAATCCTTTTAGACGTACACGCCGCCAACAATACCCATTTCCTCACAGAGTACGACAGCCGCCTCCACAAGATTGACGCCGTCCTTGACGGCTGCTCCCTCCTTTTGGAGTATATCACCCTTTGCATGGATGAAAAGATTATCAGCACGGCAAAGGGCGGCGTTTGGACCGGGAAGGTCATGGACGTTAAGCGCATGGCCGGGAAGTGGCGCAAGAACGACGGCGGCAGAGCGAAAAGCCTCCGGGACCAGGCCCAGGCCGTAAGGAACCGGCAGCAGATCGGCCTTGTGAAAGAGGCCATCCGGCAATATAAAGCCGGGGAATGAGGATACACGGCGGACCCCCGCCTTGTATTACAACAGGGTATAGCTCGTTTCCGCCACCAACTGGTGGCTCCGCTCCCCGAACACCAACAACACCAACAACGTGTGG
>CANPFP010000104.1 GCA_947573385.1 uncultured Bacillota bacterium
TCCAGGGCGTGGACCGTCTCCGAGCCCATCTGATATATTTTATAGACGTTTTTCAGTTCAATGAGGTGTTCCACCGTTCATCAACCTCCTGCAGGCGCGGCGGCCATTACTCCGCCGCTCATGCCGCTCTGGGCCTGGGCGGGCACCAGAACGGTGTCCCCCTCGTTCAGGCCGGAGGTGATCTCCACATACTCTCCGTCGCCGCCGCCCAGGGTGACGGTGCGTTCCTCAGTCTTGGTGGGGTCGAGTACCGAGGCCCCGTCGGGGGACAGGCAGCCCTCCAGGGGCACCAGCACGGTGTCGCCCCGCTGGACCGCCGCCGCCGGGATGGACAGGGTGTTTTTCACCCGCTCCACCACGATGTCGGCGGACACGTTCATACCGGGGTTGAGACTGCCGTAATCCTCCAGGAGGATGGTGGCGGGGTAGGTGGTAAAGCCGTTGGTGGTGGTGCCGTTGATGCTCACCCGGTCCACCCGGCCCTCAAAGACCTCGCCGGGGATGGCGTCTGCGGTGATGTCCACCGGCTGGCCCGCGGCCACCTTGCTCAGGTCCAGCTCGCTGATATTCATTTCCAGCTTCAGGTAGCTCAGGTCGTAGATGACGGCCAGCGCCCCCGCCTCGATGTTGTTCACATTGTCCCCCGCCTTCACATTCTTCTCGATGACGGTGCCCGAGATGGGGGCGGTGATGGTGTAGTTCTCCAGGGCGTCCTGAGACCGCTGGAGGGCCAGCTGGGCATTCTCCAGGGCGATGGCCATGTCCTCCAGGGAGCTCTGGGCGGCGGTCCCGCCCAGGGTGGCCAGGGCGGACCCGGCGGACACCTTGCTGCCGGCGGTGACAGCTACGTCGGTGACCTCGCCGCTGGCCTGGGCCACCACCGTCTGGCGCAGGGCCTCCTCAAAATTGGCGGAGCCGGCGCAGGCGATATCCCCCACCGCAGCGGTGGCGGAGTTGGCGGCGGTGAGGGCCCCGGGGTTGCTCACCCGGATCTTCACGTTCCGCACCAGGGCCCCGCCCGCCCCCACCAGCTCGGCGGAGGACACCGACTCCACCGTGCCGGGGAGGGTCTCCATGGTGCCGCCGATAGTCACCTGGGCGGACTGGCCGGCCCGGATGCCCTGGGCCTCAGCGGAGTGGAAGGGCAGCGTGACAGTGAGGGTGGAGGTGTCGGCCACCTCGGCGACGGGAGTGCCGGGGGAGACCAGGTCCCCCTTCTGCACCAGCACTTTCTGGACCACTCCGGCCCCGCCCGCCCGGACGGTGAGGTTGGAGGCCAGGTCATCATAGCTCTTCCGGGCCTGGCGGACCGACAGCTCGGCCTGCTGGATGCTCATCTCCGCGTCCTTGGCATCCAGGCGGTAAAGCAGCTGTCCCTTCTCCACCCGGTCCCCCACCTCAAAGGGGGCCTCCAGCACCTCGCCGGTGACCAGGGGCTTTAAGTAGTAGGAGTCAATGGGAGTGACGGTCCCCGTGCCCGAGACGGCCACCGTCAGGTCCCGGCGCTGTACTGTGTCCGAGGTGAACTGCCCCATGGCGGGCGCGCCGCTCCCCTGGCCGCCACGGATGAAAAACCAGTAGCCCCCCAGCAGAACTACGGCCGCAATGATTCCCCACTTGAGCCGCTTTTTTCCCTTCTTTGTCTTGGGCAGACGGGGCCGGGGAAGTTTACGTTTCTCCTTTTGGGGCGCCTGGGGCGTCTCTGGCGTTAAGACAGATGTTGTTTCCATGGTGTTCCTCCTTGTTTTTGCTCCGGGGCCTCGCCCCTTGTATATACACCGGGTAACCGGTGATTTTCGCATAGGATATTCTACTGGGCAAACCTTACATTTTTCCAAAGAAAAGATGAAAGTTTCATTAAATTTTTTCTGGCCTTCAGGTTAGCCCAAAAGGATAAAGCCAGCGGTAAAGAAAAACGTAAAGATTTGGGAAAGATTTTCCGGGACAACGCCACTATATACCCTCCTCCCACTGGAAGGTCAAGGAGAAATATGACAAATTTCAAAAAATTGCCGGTGGCCCACAAGGGTCCACCGGCTGGAAGGGGTCACACAGCGGGGCCCTTCCCGCCTAAAATCGCTACCCCCGCTCCTCGGGGTAGACTACGCCCCACTCCCGGCGCAGGGCGGTCATGATCTCCATCACGTCCACGGTGTAGGGCAGCAGCATGTCCCCCTCGCCGGCGGCAGCACGCTCCAGGTCCTCGATCTCATACCGCAGGGCGTCGGCGGTGCAGCCCGCCTTGACGGTCTCCCGGGCTCCGGTGGCGGCGTTTACAATGACGCACTCCTCCGCCCGGGGGTAGTCGGTAATTTCGATATAGCCCTTTTCACAGGAAACCACCGCCCGCTTGGGCAGCTTGGAGTGGAGGGACAGGGTGATGTTGGTCATTTGCCCCTGGGGGTTCATCATCAGGATGCCGGCGGTTTCGTCCACGCCGGTGGGGGCCGGACGGACGAAGGACTTCACCTGGTCGGGGGAGGATTCCAGAAACAGCCGGGCCAGGGACAGGGCGTACACCCCGATATCCAGCGCCGCGCCGCCGGCCAGGGCGGGGTTGAAGAACCGGTTTGTCATGTCGTAGGGCTTGAGACTGCCAAAGCTGGCCTGAATCAGATTCACCTTTCCCAGCGCCCCGGACTCCACCCGCTCCCGCAGCAGGCGGTAGAGGGGCATGTGGTAGATGGTCATGGCTTCGGCCAGCACCAGCCCTCTCTCCCGGGCCAGCCGGACCGCCCGGTCCAGCTCGCCGCTGTTGAGGGTGATGGCCTTCTCGCACAGCACATGCTTGCCATGGGACAGGGCCTCTTCTATAAAGGCGATGTGGGTGTTGTGGGAGGTGGCGATGTAGATGGCGTCGATGTCCGGGTCGGTGAACATCTCCCGAAGGTCTTTGTAGACCTTGGGAATTCCGTATTTTTGGGCGAAGGCCGACGCCTTCTCCGGGGTGCGGTTGCCAACGGCGGCCAGCTTACGGCCGCCCCGGGCCAGGGCGTCGGCCATCTCGTTGGCGATGCTCCCCGCGCCCAGCACCGCCCAGCGCAGTTGATTGTTCTGTTGTTCCATAGTTTCCGCTCCTTTCCTTGTAATCGGATGCGTTCAGTTTACCACAGTCCGTCCCCGGCTTCAAGCCCGGACTTCACCCTGTTTTGCATATTTCGCAATAAAATCTTTCAAATCCCTTGCTTTCCTTGGCGCGGTCGATTATAATGGCTTACCGGAAGCACGGCCTGCGGGAATCGCCCATGTCCGGCTTTTTAGGACGAATTTTGATGGATAAAAGGAGATCGCCTATGAAACAGTATCAGGAAATGACCCGAGAGGAGCTCCAGGCCCAGCGGGAGCAGTTGGAACAGGCCTATGCCCGTCTGCAAGCCAAGGGGCTCAAGCTGAACATGGCCCGGGGCAAGCCTGGGGTCGATCAGCTGGAGCTGTCCCTGCCCATGCTGGACGTGCTCAGCTCCAAGAGCGACTGCCACGACGAGAGCGGCGTTGTCTGCAACAACTACGGTGAGCTGCCGGGTATCCCTCAAGCCCGCAGGCTCTTTGGGGAATACATGGGCGTATCCCCTGAGGAGACCATTGTGGTGGGTTCCTCCTCCCTCAACTTTATGTACGACTGTATAGCCCGGGCCATGCTGCTGGGCGTTCTGGGGGGCGACAGGCCCTGGTGCAAATATGACAAGGTGAAATTCCTCTGCCCCGTGCCCGGCTATGACCGCCACTTTACCATCTGCGAGACCTTGGGCATCGAGATGATTAACATCCCCCTCACCGAGTGGGGTCCGGACATGGACCTGGTGGAGAAGCTGGCGGCGGAAGACGAGACCGTCAAGGGCATCTGGTGCGTCCCCAAGTACACCAACCCCCTGGGCGGTTCCTACTCCGACGAAGCGGTACGCCGCCTGGCTGCTCTCAAGCCCGCCGCTAAGGACTTCCGCATCTTCTGGGACAACGCCTATGCCATCCACTACGTCTATGAGGACACCCCCGTGCTCAATATTCTGGAGGAGTGCAAAAAGGCCGGAAACCCCGACTTGGCCTATATGTTCAGCTCTACATCTAAAATCAGCATCCCCGGGGCGGGGGTGGCCTTCTTCGCCGCATCCAAGGCCAATGTGGACTTTACCCTCAAGCAGCTGGACGCCCAGGCCATCGGCTGGGACAAGATGAACATGCTGCGCCATGTGCGCTATTTCAAAGATGTAGGCGGTATCCGGGCCCAGATGGACAAACACGCCGCCATCCTCCGGCCCAAGTTTGACGCGGTGCTGTCCACCCTGGAGCGTGAGATTGGCTCCACCGGGGCAGGCTCCTGGGTGAAGCCCAAGGGGGGCTACTTCGTCACCTACATGGCTATGCCCGGCTGTGCCAAACGGATCGTCCAGCTGTGCAAGGAAGCCGGAGTAGTCCTCACCGATGCCGGCGCCACCCACCCCTATCACAAGGACCCGGAGGACAGCTATATCCGCATCGCCCCCTCCTTCCCCTCCCCCGCTGAGCTGGCCCAGGCCATGGAGGTGTTCTGCACCGCCGCCAACCTGGCCGCCGTGGAGAAGCTGCTGGGCTGAGTCTGGTGCCACAGAGCTGCAATGCTGTAAAACACCTCCTGGCACGTCCGATGGACGCGCCAGGAGGTATCTTTTTATTGCTTTTTATCGGACACTGCTGCATAAAAAGCCTCCCTTGCCAAAGGGAGGGGGACCGCCGCCGAAGGCGGTGGTGGAGGGATTCCGTTCAAGCGGAAGGTTTCCGTAGAACGGAATCCCCCAGTCGCCGCCTGCGGCGGCGCCAGCCCCCTTTAGCAAGGGGGCCTTTTGGCTGACGTGCTTGGGTGCGTTATGTGGGACAGTGCCCTCCCTTTCGATACTCCCGGGGAAGCTGGTGGAAAACCGACTTGAAGGCGGCGGTAAAGCGGCTCTGGCTGTCGTAGCCCACCGCCTGGGCCACCTGGGCGACGCTCCAGCTGGTCTCCCGCAGCAGCTGAGCGGCCCGCTCCATGCGGTGTGCCTTGATATGGGCCGCGATGGACACGCCGTACACCTCCTTGAAGGTGTTTTTCAGGGTGGTGGGGTTCATGTGATACTGCCGGGACAGCTCCTCGATGGTGGTCTTCCGGTCCAGCTGGGCCAGCAGCTGGTCATGGACCCGGCGGACCAGCTCTACCTGTTCGGCCCGGTACTCCTCCACCTGGTTCAGCGGGACCAGCCGTGCCGGAGGGGGTGGTTCCAGCGCTATCTGACGGGGGCAGGCAATCTCCATCACCTGCTCGGTCATCTGGTGCAGCAGGCGGCTCTCCCCGGTGTCCGCCGCCCGGTAGTAGACCTCCTTCCCCACCCGGCGGCTGCAAATCAGCCCGCCGCTTTTCAGTGCCTTCAGGTGGTGGGACACCGCCGGGCTGGACATACCCATCAGGGCGGAGAGATTTACCACGCACTCCTCGCAGTGGCACAGCAGCCAGAACACCCGGATCCGGGTGGGGTCCCCCAGCTGGCGGAAGACCTCCGCCACCCGCTGAAACCGCTCGATGTCCCCCAGCCGGGCCCGGAGCGCCGCCGGCTCCGTCCCGTGGCTGTGGGGCAGCTCCAGATTGTCCATGCCGTCGCCCCCCCTTTCGCTCGTTTGGAAATACTTTTCGCCCGTTTGGCAGAGAGACCACTCAGGGCGTTGACTTGTGTCTCTGGCCGTATTATACTACGGACACAATGATTAAACAAGTGCTTAATCATAAAATTCTTGCCTAAAAAGGAAAGGAGCGCGTTTTTTATGAAAAAGACCTATAAGATCGAGGTAGACTGCGCCAACTGCGCCAATCTGATGGAGGAGGCCGCCCGGAAGACCGCCGGCGTTCAAAGCGCCGTGGTCAACTTCATGACCCAGAAGCTGATTGTGGAGTTCGCGGAGGGCCAGGAGCCCGGGACGGTGATGGCCGCGGTGCAGAAGGCCTGCAAAAAGGTGGAGCCCGACTGTGAGATTTTCCTCTAAGGGGGTGGCGTTCCCATGCAGGACGTGATTATTACCGCGCTGCTGGCCGCCGTGACGGCGGCAGCCGGACTGTTCCTCCTTCTGGCAAAGAGGGGGAGGGGTGAGATGACCGGAAAGCAGCAAAGGATGATGGCTCGCATTTTTCTCTCCGCTTTGCTGCTGTTTGTCCTTCAGCTTCTGCCGGCGGAGACTTTCCTCCGGCTGGACAGTCTGCTCTTTCCCTCCGCCGGCCGGCTGGCCCGGTTTGCCTGCTACCTGCTGGATTACCTCCTCATCGGCCATGACATCCTGCGCAAGGCCGTCCGGGGTGTGCAAAACCGTCAAGTCTTTGACGAAAACTTTCTGATGGCAGTGGCTACGGTGGGGGCCATGGCCCTGGCCATCTATGAGAACGGGGAGTATCTGGAGGCCATCGCCGTGATGCTGTTTTACCAGATCGGCGAGTGGTTCCAGAGCTACGCCGTGGGCCGGAGCCGCCGGAACATCAGCGAGCTGATGGACATCCGCCCCGACTACGCCAACGTGGAGCGGGAGGGCCGGCTGGAGCAGGTGGATCCGGACGAGGTGGAGGTGGGCGCGGTAAT
>CANPFP010000105.1 GCA_947573385.1 uncultured Bacillota bacterium
TCCCGGGAGAGGAACACCGGCACCCGGGCGGTGGTGTTGGGGTCGATGTCCTCCGGCTTCTGGCCCCACTGCTTCATGGTGTAGTGGACGAAGACGTGCTCATAGACGTAGTCCGCCAGGGCGGCGATCGACCGGTCGGGGTTCTGCCGCAGCTCCAGAATGGTGACCTTTTTCTCCGGGCCGTAGGCGGCGATAAGCTTGTCCCCCAGGGTCTTGCCCTCCTCCTTGCCGAAGGTCTCTTCCAGAGAGGTGAGGTTGAAGGGGACCGGGTATTGCAGCCGCCAGCCGGGCTGTCCGCCGCCCTTTGGGTCGGGGATGTTGGCCACTACCCGGTGCTGGTAGTCCCGCCATCGGGTGAACCGGGAGAGGAAGTCGAAGACCTTTTTGTCGTTGGTGTGGAAGATGTGGGGGCCGTATTTGTGGATGAGGACCCCATACTCGTCCAGGCAGTCGTAGGCGTTGCCGCCGATGTGGTCCCGGCGCTCCAGCACCAGCACCTTTTTCCCTTTTTCCGCCAGAGCCCGGGCAGATACCGCGCCGGCGTAGCCGGCCCCCGCCACCCAGACGTCATAGTTTTTTCCCAAAGCTGTCCATCCTTTCCAAGTCCGCCCGGAGGGCGGCCTGTGTTCCATGGGTTCAGTATACCACAATTTTCCCGGAAAACAAATTAAAGTTTCCTTAATCCTGCGGCCCGTTTCTCCGCCCGGTAGGCGCTGGGGGTGCGGCCCTTCAGGGTACGGAAGGTCTTGGCGAAGTAGCTCATCTCCTGAAAGCCGCACAGAGCGCCAATATCGGCGATCTTCCGGTCGCTGCCCGCCAGCAGCTCGGCCGCCTTCTGCACCCGCAGCTGCTTCACATACTGGATGGGGGTGGTGCCCACCATGGCCCGGAAGCACCGCAGGCACTCGCTGTCGCTGAGGTTGGCGCTTCCGGCAATTTTTTCGGTGGTTAGCTCCTCGCTGTAGTTCTCCTGAATGAACTGGAGCATCGCCTTCATCCGCTGCTCATCCCGCAGGGCCTTCTCTGAGGGGCTCCTCCTGGCTGCCGGGCAGTTGTCCGCCAGCAGGAACACCTCCCGGGACAGGGCGTCCCGCACCTGAAACTCATAGCCCGGCGGCTCGTCCACGCAGGCCTGCCAAGCCCGCCGGATGGCCTGGAGGGCCTCCCGCTCCCAGGGGACCTCCTGATGAAGGTGAGTATACTGCCGTCCTGGGTCGGAGAGCAGGGGCTGGAGGTAACCCTGCCAGAAGATGCTGTCCATGCTGCCCCCCACCAGCCTGGGGTGGTACAGCACCGCCCGCAGGCGGCACTCCCCCGGCCCGGCGGCCCACATCCCATGGAGGGCCCCGGTGTTGATAAAGTAGCCGTCCCCCGGCTTCACCCGGCAGGTCTCCCCGCCCACCGAGATGATGGCGTCTCCGCCCTCCACCACGGTGGTCTCGATCTCGTCGTGCCAGTGCCAGGGCACCGCCAGCTCCTCCAGGTCATCGTAATAACAGGCCACCGGAAAAAGCGCCGTGCCGTGTGCCAGCAGCTCCCGCCCCTGCTCGTCCACAACGGAGATACATTCGCTCAGCGCCACACTGCCCCTCCCCCTTTGACGGTTTTGTCCTATGATTCTGATTCTTTTATTCTACCGGTCCGCCCTTTTCAGTGATATTATCATAGCAGAAACCAGGGAGGAATACAAGATGCTTCATCTGCTGCTCACCGTGATTTACCTGTCCTTTATCAGTCTCGGCCTGCCCGACGGCCTGTTGGGCGCGGCCTGGCCCTCCATGTATGGCCCCTTCGGGGTCCCCGTCTCCTATGCGGGGGTAGTCTCCACCATCATCTCTCTGGGCACTGTGATATCCAGTCTCCAGAGCGACCGGCTCACCAGGCGCCTGGGGGCCGGAAGGGTGACGGCCATCAGCGTAGCCATGACGGCGGCCGCCCTGTTCGGCTTCTCCGCCACCCGCAGCTTCTTGCTGCTGTGCCTGTGGGCCGTCCCCTACGGCCTGGGGGCGGGCAGCGTGGATGCCGCCCTGAACAACTATGTGGCCCTCCACTACGCCAGCCGCCACATGAGCTGGCTGCACTGCATGTGGGGTGTGGGAGCCGCCGCAGGCCCCTACATCATGGGCTGGGCCCTCACCGGCGGCGCCGGCTGGCAGGCGGGCTACCGCTGTGTTGGCTATCTTCAGATTGTCCTGACTCTGATTCTGTTCCTCAGTCTCCCCCTTTGGAAAACCCGCTCCGACGGCCCGGCGCCGGCGGACGGCTCAGAGCGGACGCTCACTCTGAGGCAGATCGTCCAGCTCCCCGGCGCCGGGTTCGTCATGGCAGCCTTCTTTTGCTACAGCACTGTGGAACAGACCACCGCCCTGTGGGCCAGCAGCTACCTGGTACTTCATAAGGGGGTTCCGGCTGAGACGGCCGCCCGCTTCGCGGGACTGTTCTTCATCGGGATTACCGTGGGCCGGCTGCTCAGCGGCTTTCTTACCATCAAACTCACCGACTCTCGGATGATCCGTCTGGGCCAGGGGATTATCGCCCTGGGCGCGGCCGCATTCCTCCTCCCTCTGGGCGAGGTTGGCGCACTGGCCGGACTGGTGCTCATCGGGCTGGGCTGCGCCCCCATCTACCCCTGTATCATCCACTCCACCCCGGACCACTTCGGGGCCGACCGGTCCCAGGCCGTCATCGGTGTGCAGATGGCCAGCGCCTATGTGGGCAACTGCCTGATGCCCCCCCTGTTCGGTCTCATTGCCGCCCATATCTCGGTGGCTCTCTTCCCTCTCTATATCTTCGCCGCCCTGGCCGCCATGGCAGCCGCCCACGAGCTGCTGCTGCGCGCCGTGCAGAAAGGAGCTTGACTATGTTTCAAATTCACACCATTCCCAATATGGAGCGCTTTCTCAGCCTGGTGGCCCGCAGCCGGGGCCGGGTGCTGCTCCACCTGCCCGACAATAGCCAGCACGACCTGAAGGAGGACAGCGCCCTCCGCCAGCTCTTCCAGAGCATGGAGCCCGGCCGCGAGGGGGTGCGCATCTCCCTCTCCGACCCCAGCGACATCCCCGCCTTTATCAACTACATAATTGGAATTTGAACAGGAGCCCGCTATGACCGACCAATGCCGCATCGCCGACTACCACATGCACAGCACCTTCAGCGATGACTCCCAGGCCCCTATGGAGACCATGGTCCTGCGGGCTCTCGCCCTGGGACTGGACGAGGTTTGCTTCACCGAGCACGTGGATTATGGCGTAAAAACCGATACAAACTGTAATTATCCAGCCTATTTTAACGAACTGGAGCGACTTCAGGCCAAGTACCAGGGCCGAATTATCATTCGGCGGGGCATTGAATTTGGCGTCCAGCTGGAGACTGTTCCCCAATACGAGACGGACGCGCAGAGCGGCGGCTTCGATTTTATCCTCCTGAGCAATCATCAGATCGGAAATCAGGAATTCTGGAACCAGGAATTTCAGGCGGGAAAGTCCCAGGAGGAGGTTCACACCGCCTACTACCGGGCCATTTTCAACGTTATGGGCCGTTTCCGGTACTACTCGGTGCTGGCTCATCTTGATATGATTAAACGGTATGACAGTCTCGGCCCCTATCCGGACAGAAAGGTGCTGCCCCTGATTAAAAAAATCCTCCGCCGGGCCATCGGGGAGGGAAAGGGCATCGAGGTGAACACCTCCTCCTTCCGTTACGGCCTGCCCGACCTGACCCCCTCCAGAGAAATTCTGGAGCTGTACCATCAGCTGGGCGGCCGCATCCTCACCATCGGCTCCGACGCCCACGCCCCGGACCAGCTGGGGGACCACATCCCGGAGGTGCAGGCTGTATTAAAGGACATCGGCTTCCGGGAGTTCTGTACCTTTGAACAGATGCAGCCCATATTCCATCCGCTGTAAACAAACAGGAGGGCCGTCCCTGCCGGGGGCGGCCCTCCTGTTATAGGTTACTTTAAGCTCTTATACATCCGCAGAGCAATGGACAGGGCCTCCTGTACGCTGGCGCTGCCGCTGGGGTCAAACCGGTTTTCCCCTTTGCCGCTGACGATGCCCTTTTCGGCCATAAAGGCAACGGAGCTCTTCGCGTAGCCGGAAATGCCGCTGTCGTCCGCAAAGGAGGTGGCGGTCACCTGGGGAATCTCGCCGCCCAGCTTGGTGTAGACTCTGGACAGCATGGCGGCCGCCTGTTCCCGGGTTACCAGCCTGCCGGGGGCGAAGGTATCCCCGGTTATCCCGTAGACAAAGCCCAGCTCAGCCGCCTGGAGAATCACAGGGTCGCTGGTATCGGTAAAGGGATTTTCGGCGGCGGGAGCGGCTTTCTCTCCGCTCATCGCTTCATACAGCTTCACTGTTGTGGCGGCAAACTGAGCCCGGGTGATGTTCACCCGGTAGTCCTCCCCCAGTCCGCCGGCCACCAGGCCACTGGAGATGGCTTCGTTCACCTGAGACTTGGCCCAGCCGTCCACCTGGGCGTTGTTGTCGGCCAGGATAGCGGGGGCGGTGATCTGGAAGGTATAGCTCTTGGCGGCCCCGTTGCTGAAGGTGACGGCTACCGTGTGGCTCCCGGCAGACAGGGCGGCAGTGTCCAGACGGAAAGAGTAGGGGTAGTCGGCGGCGGTGGCCATAACCTGGCCGTCCACCGACCAGGTGGCGCTCAGCTTGTCGGAAGCCCAGCTGTAGGCGGCCAGCTCCATGGTGCCCTCCCACTTGCCGGAGTAGGCGGACAGCTTGGTGTAGTAGGAGCCGGTGTCATGCAAGCTGTGGGTATAGGTGGGATTGGAGCTTACAGCCTGCCGGTAAGCGGCGGCAACGGTGGGGTTGTTATAGAAGGTGTAGTAGGTATTGCTCCAATCCTCACCGTAGTCAGAGCTGATGATGCACTTGATCTCAGGGTAGACCATGGGCAGGAAGGCATAGGCCCGGGCCATCCGGTCGGCCGCCCAGGCAGAGTTTTCGGTGCCCTGGAACTTGTTGGCGGAGCCGCCCTCGGTGACAATCAGGGGCTTTTTGTGCATCCGGGACATATTTACAACCTGCTGAACGTTGAGCAGGGCGTCGCCATAGGCGCCCACGCCGTAGAACTCATCCCGCTGGGTGTCGCCGTTGTTGCTCCAGCGGTTGTAGTACAGGGAGACGCCGATCCAGTCCACATACTGGTCGCCGGGGTAAAAGGTGTCCATATCCACCCGGTGGGGGCTGCTGAAGTTGGGGGAGAAGACCATCGCCGCCCTGGGCGCCTGGCTGCGGGCAATGTCTACCACATGCCGGTAGGCGGCGATAAAGTCCGCCGGCTTGACCGCATTGCCCCAGACGTTCATCTCGCCGCCGATTCGGACAAGCACGGGGCAGCTCAGGGTGTTTAGATAGGAAAACATCTCATACAGCTTGGAGTCGTATGTTCCGTTGGTCACCTTGGAGCAGGACGCGGCTTCCTCGCTGAAGTTAAGGTAGAGCAGGAAAGCCCGGTCCCCGCTCTGGATGGCAGGTCCGTACAGATAGGACCAGTACTCCAGGCTATAGGTGTCGTTCAGCTCATAGTAGAAGGAGACCGCAGATTCACCGTCCATATGGCTCTGGTTAATCAGACCATACCGGCCGTCAGGCAGGGTGCCGCCCTGACAGGTGCGGCCGTAGTACACACCTCCGTTGGGCTCATTTTTCGCTCCATAGTAGGGGTAGTCTGGCCCCGGCGTCTGGGTCACCGCATAGATCTCTGTCCGGGGGTCCAGATCCTTGTAGGCTGTGTTCAGGGTGGTGGTGCTCTGATCCGCCAGAGCGGGAATGGTCAGCCCCAGGCTCAGAGCCAGGGCCAGCAGAAGGGATATCGCTTTTTTCATCCTTGTTTCTCCTTTCAGTTCTCATTGGCACACAGTGTGCTCTGATATTTTATTTTAGCATAATTTCAGGAAAAAACAATACGATGCTGTCAGCATATCCTTTCCAAAAACAGGCCCCCGGCGTTACACCGGGGGCCTGTGAACGGTTTACTCGCTGTAGGGCTTGTCGGTTTCGATATACACGCCGCGGTCTGCGGACCAGCCCACATAGAAGTCCAGGGCCTTGCCCAGGTCGCGGAGCTTGAAGTAGTTGGAGCCGTTGATCTTATACACCTCGGCGGTGATCTTCTCGCCGTTGACGTAGATGGCGTCGTTGCTGGGGTCGGCGGTCTGGCTGCCGCCGGCGGGGGCGCCCGCCAGGTCGCCGGACTGCTTGTCATATCCCTGGCCGGTGGTGGCTGTGACGGCGTTTTTCCCGCCGTCGTAGCCCACGGCGAACTGCTTTTCCGTGCCATTCAGCAGGGCGGCCACGTCTCGGATTTTGAAGTAGTTGCTGTCGTTAATCTTGTACACCGTGGGGTCGGCGGCGTTTCCGTTTACCTCCAGCTTGTCATTGGTGGGGGAGGCGGTGGCCCCGGCAGGCTGCTGGGGCTGGGACGGTGTGGTGCTCCCGTTATCCGGTACTATCTCAAACCAGAGATAGGTATAGCGATCGAAACCACCG
>CANPFP010000106.1 GCA_947573385.1 uncultured Bacillota bacterium
ATGTGAAATTTTCAAGGTGCAGAGGCTCTCGCCTTGGTTATATTGTAAATGCTATGGTACTTGTTGGCTAATGAGCAATGGACATATTCCAATGACCATTGGACATATTGCGGTCAGAGCTGTGCGGTGAGTTGTGCCAATTGGTCAATCAGTTCGGCTATGTCAGCTTTCAGGTGCCTCCTGCGCTCAGATTCCCGGAATACCTCCGGCTCCATGCCAAGGATCAAGGCATCCAGCGAAATGTGCAGAAACTCGGAAAGCTGTATGAACATATCCACAGAACACCCCTTCTGTCCGGCCTCGATTCGGCTCAAAAAACTCTGGTCAATATTTATCGCCTTTGCAAGCTCGTTCTGGGTGTATCCCTTTTGGATGCGAAGGTTCTGTATGTACGCACCGCTGCGCTTCATGTCATAATTCATTGTGTGATCTCCAATCTAAAATTTTTAGGGCAAGCGGTTTGAGATTGGGGATCACGGATATTCCGCTATATATGGCTGCCAGCGGGTATCGGGTGGATGGGGAACACTGTCAGATTGGGTCGAAACGCAAAAAGCGGCGGCCCCCTTGTCGGAGGCCGCCGCTGGCAAAGTCAAATATCGTTGTAAAGATTTTGCTGTTCGCATCTGTTTCCCCTATCCGGGAAACAGCCATTATTGCTGCAAACAGTTCCTTCCCTTTTTCAACATAAAAGGGATTATACAGATGGATTCTGACAAATCGCTGACATAGTCTGACAATACGCTGACATTAGATGACCGTTGCCTGTCAAATATCGCAGGATGTTACAATATTCGGCACAAATTGATAGCCTACGCCACGAATCGACTGAATATACACAGGATTGCGCTGATCTGGCTCTATTTTCTGCCGCAGCCTGTTAATGGGCTTTGCGATGCTGCTGTGAAAACCCTTGTCCGTATGCCACACCCGGTCGTAGATTTGAGCTTCTGTCAGCACCCGGTTTGGGTTCTGCGCGAAAAAGAGCAGCAGGTCGAATTCTTTGCCGGACAACTCTATTTTTTCCTCTTTTAAGAAAACCTGACGGCGCATCAGGTCGATCTTAAAATCTCCAACGCACAGTTCGGTACGGCCACTCTGCTCCCGATCCATGTGATCAAGCAGTGTATAGCGGTTGACCAGCGTCTGCACATATGCTGTCAATACAGTGTCTGCTGTTTGAATATCGAGTACCTGATCTGCTCCCGCCCCCAGCAAACGGACAACATTCGCATCCTCCACATTTTCGCACAGCGCGATAATTGGCACCGGGTGCGCACGGCGAAACGAACGCAAGAGTTCTTCCTGATCCATATCTGACAGGATCAGAGACAGGTCCAGTACAATCAGGCTGAACCTCTGCTGGTTGAATTGCCTGATGCCATCTGGCAGATTGACCGAGTATACGCAAGTAAAATCGCTGAGGATTGTCTTAAGTCGAAGGTATTGCTCAAAATCAGCACCGATAAACAAAATGGGCTGCATCAGTTCTCACCCCCTGATGTTCCGTGTTAAGGAATGCGGGGCGGTGAGACATTTGGATCGTCTCGTCGCCCCGCTGTATTGGCCGCTATTTACCCAAAAAATTCTTCAAAATTTGCGCTGCCTCTGCACGGGTAGCCAGCCCCTGTGGGTCAAGGATGCCGCCGCTCTTGCCGTTGATGATGCTGTTCTCCACAGCCCAGCGCAGGGCCTCCAGAGCAAAGCCGCTGGCCTGATCCGCGTCGGTGAAGTGCAGCTCCTTATCCGTAGCGGCGGGGCTTCCGGCGTACCGCCAGAGCATGACGGCCAACTGCTCACGGGTGATAATGTCATTGGGGCCGAACATCCCGTTGCCGTAGCCGCTCACAACGCCCTGGCTGGTGGCCCAGCGGACAGCCTCGGTGTACCATGCGCCGTCTGCCACATCGTTGTACCGCAACAGATAATTGACAACCGGCCTACCCTCTTTGTTAAAGAGGATTTGAGCGAATTGGGCGCGGGAGAGGTTATCATTCGGGCCAAACATCCCGTTGCCGTAACCGCCCATCAGACCGTTTTCACTGGCATACCGCACCGCGTCATAATACCATGCGTCCCCGGCCACATCGGAGAACGGGTTCACCCATACCGCCGCAGGATCATAACCCACAAAGTACAGGGACAGGTGGCCGGTAGTGAAGATGGCCGACTTGCTCGGCACATCGTACATGGTGGGGCAGGGGGTGATATTGCCGGTGCTGTCCAGATAGTACACCACCACGCCGGAGGGGTTCTGTCCCGCCGCCAGGGTGTACGGCAGGGACACGGTGGCATAGCCGCCCCGGAAGTCGGTGATGGCCCCGCTGCTGCTCCGCAGTGTCAGATTGAATACCGGGGCGTTGCCCACGGCCTCTTTCTGCCTGCTGTTGAGGTCGGCGGGCTTGGCCGGGGTGACGGTCAGGGTGATTTGACTGCCTGCCTGGGCCTGGATCGCGGAGAGGGCATTGGCGTCAAAGGAGATTTCAGCCTCCGGGAGCTTGACTGTCAAGCCCCCGACTTCCTCGTTCTGTGCCTTTGCCGCGATGTCCTTGATGGCGGCGGCAGGCAGCTTCACCGTGTCGATGGTCTTGCCCAGGCCGGTAAAGTCGATCTCTACCATGCTGGCCTGCCCGTTGTCCCCGATCACATTCTCAATTTGCGTGGTGTCGATCTTGCTCACGGTGGCGGTAGTGCCGGACACACTGGCGCTGACGCGGACGGTGCTTTTGTCCCCGGATACAGGAACGGTGATGGTGGAGCCGCCGGGGTTGGAGGGCACATAACCTCCGCCGCCTGTGGAGGGCTTGGCCGTCACGGACAGGGTGCCGTCCACATAGGTGATGGTCGTGTTGTAGTTGCCAGTGTTGGAGACAGCCGCTCCGCTGGCGGTGATGGGATAGCTGCCCACGGTGTTCATGTCGGGGGTGCAGGTCAGGGTGGGCGCGGTAGTCAGCGTCTCGCCATCGGCCAGCCCGGACACGGTATAGGTCAGCTCCGGCTGTGCGCTCCCCACCACAGCGGATTTATTCACCGCCGTAATGGTGACGGTGGCCTTTTCGATGGTGAAGTCCACCGTGGTGCTGCCGATGTATTTTTCGCCGTCCACAGAGATTGTCAGCGTGTAGTTTCCTGCATTGATGGGGCCTGTGTCCCCGCCGCTGCTCCAGGTATAGGTAACTGTCGCGTCCGTGACGGTCTTGCTGTCCAATGTCTTGATGACCGGGGTGCCGGTGTGGTTGATGGCTTTGCCGTTATAGGCCCGCCCGGTCACGCCCACGCCGCTGATCTCCACGGGGATTTTATCGGTGACGGTCACGGTGGCCGTCTTGGTAGCGGCGGTGTACTTGCCATCCACGGCGGCGGTGCTGACGGTAACGGTGATAACCGTATCTACTGCTGTCCCCTCCGGGATGGTAAATTTGCCGTCTGTGATAGGCTGTTCAGCCCCGCTCCCAACCTTGTAGGTCAGCGTAACGGCGGGAAGATCGTTCAAGGTAGCGTCATGGGGATTTGCCGCGGTGTACTTGACCTCCACGACACCGTTGGCAACCTGATAGGCGGGGACGGCCAGGGTGATCTTCGGTGCGGCGGGGGTCACGGTCACGCTGGCGTCAACATTCCCCGGCGCGTTGTAGTTTGCGGTATCGCTGGGGACAAAGGCCACGGGGAAATCCCCGTCTGCTGTGGGCCGGGTGTTCCCGCTGGCCCAGCTCCAGCTTCCGGCAACGGTGGCGCTGTCATTGGGGTTCGTCGCTGTGCCGCCCGTCAGGGTGCTGTTGGACAGCTTCTGACCGTACTGGATGGCCCCCGCCGCGGGAGCGGTCAGGGTGGGCGTGGCCTTGGCAACGGTCACAGTCACATTGACTGTCGCGGTGTCATAGTTCGTGTCGGTGGGCATGAACGTCACTTCATACTGCGCTGTCCCGGCGTTGGGTTTGGTGTCGGGGGCCGTCCAGTTCCATGTTCCCGCAATCGTGGTGTCCCCGGATACAGCCCCGCCGCCCGTCAGGGCGCTGTCGCTCAACGCCTGTCCGTAGGTGATCCCGGTGGCGGTGGGGGCCGTCGTGATGGTGCTGCTGGCCTTGGTGATGGTACTGGTGGCCGTAGTTGTGTTCGGAGTTAGATCATAATTGTTCGCCTTTGCCGTGTCAGCCAGGGTCACGGTGACAGTGACGCTCTTACCCGTCCCGGCGCTTGCGCTGTCAAATTTGCCGGTGGCGGTGTAGTCTGTGCCCAGGGCCAGCGTTTCGCCGTTCACCAGCCCGGTGAAGGTTACGCCGGTCACGATGGCCGTATCTGTGCCATCGTAGGGCTTGGATGCTACTGTCGCGCCGGTGACGGTCAGGGGGGCCTTGCTGATGGTCACTGTCAGCGGAGAGGTACTCGCTGCCGCCGTATTGTCTGTTTCCGGGATATTGGCGGTGAGGGTGTATGTCCCCGCATCCTTGGGCGTGGCGCTCCATTCAAAGGTCACATCGCTGAAATTCGCGCCGGTGATGGTCAGATCGTCCGCCGTAGGATTGGAGATCGTCTGCCCGTCATAGGTCTTGCCGGGGTTATAGCCGCCGGCAAAGGCAATGGTGGGCTGAGACTTCGTAATCGTCCCCGTTGTGGTGGCGGTGGTGCTGGACAATGTATAGTTGTCCTTGCTGTCACCCTTCAGGGTGATGCCGCTGGCGGTAATGGTCTTGTTCTCTCCCGCATTGGTGTTGTCGTAGGCGTAGCTTGTGGCCACGGCGGTCACGTCATCGCTGCCCACAACTCCCGTCAAGGTGATAGACAACTGACCGGAGGCAACGTCCGTTGTGCCGTCATAGGGCTTGGTGGCTGTGCCGGTAATGGAGGGCGTCAGCGGGGCGGGGGCAACATTGAAAGTCAGCTCGCATTCCGCCAAAGCATTCTCGTCACGAATAATAATGATTTCAATTTTTATTTGATGTGTTCCGGCACTCAGAAGGGCATTGCCTGTCAGAGTAGCCATAGTGGGAGGCTCAAGAGGAAAAATGGTTGTACTTCCAGACAGGTTATTGTCCACCACAACAGCTACCACCACCGTCTCCGTCAGGGTGGTTTCCGCCGTGACCACACCGGTCAAATCCCCATAGACCAGCTTGGGAATGTGGATCGTCACGGTGCCTAAATCCTTCCCATAGCCGCAGGTCTTGCAGGCTTCGCTCACCGCTATGACCGTGCCGCTGGCCTCGGCGGTGCATTTGATGTTATGCGCCTCCACATTTTGATACTCGCAGAGCTTACAGATCCGGGTGTGGCCGGTGTCGTTGTGGGTGTATTCGCCGTAGTCGCAGTCCTCCGCGTCCCACGTTTTACCGCAGGCCAGACAGGTCTTGGTGTGGGTGGACGTATTTTCGTTGTGGGTGTAAGTACAGACGCCCTCGCCGGTGTGGGTACACGCCTTGACCGTGTAACTGCCGCTGGGCAGGGTTTTCCCGTCCAACCCCTCTGTGACCAGCGTTGTATTATCCTTATAATAGGCGACTCGGGAGGCGCCCTCCTGGTTCAGCAGGCCGGCAAGGGTGCCGGTACCTTGGTATATCTCAATCGCCGCCGCTCCGCCCTCGTAGGTCCCAGCGGAGAGCTGGGCGGTGGCCCCGGTGCCGGAATTGACTCCTAACCCAATTCCACCGCCGGTGTTTTCTATCACCACAGCTTCGCTGGTGACAATCAACTTACCTGTTCGGACATATACCCCGTTGTAGTCCGCCGTCCCGCTGATGAAGGTCCCGCCCTCCGGTGTGGCGGTTCCGCCCACAGAAAAGCCGTGGCCCTGTTCAGAGATGACCGTTCCCTCGCCCCGGATGGTCACAGTGGTGTTGACATATGTGCTGAGTGCGGCGGCATACTCGCCCTTGCTGCGGATAGTGTGCCCGCCCAGGTCCAGGGTGCAAGTGATCTTGATTTCAAGCCCCTGTTCCCTCTCCTCATACGTCACATCTTTCAGCAGGGTAAAGACCGCGCCCTCGTTGTTTTTGTACACGAGGGCGGCGTTCAGGCCGCTTTCGTCATAGTAGCCAAGCAGCGTGCCGCCCCGCTCCGCCTTTGCCGCGGCGGTGATGTTGACCGTTGCCGTCCCCGCGCCGTCCGCCATATTGTCATTCGCTATGAATCTTGCGGTGAGGGTGATTCCCGTTTTCGGGCCTCCCGCGGCAAGCAGCACATCGGCGGCGCTGACGGTCATGGTGTAGCTGCCGTCCTCGCCCTTGTCTGCGGAAACTGACACCTGTGTAGTACCCACAAACACCGCCATCTGGCCCGTGGTCGGCGGGGTGAAGCTGGCCGCGAACATGGCGGAGTTGTCCGGGGCCTTCCCGGTAGGCGTGGGCGTGGCCTTGACGGTGATGGTGTCGCTGGCGGTGAAGTCTTTGGTTAGGGTATCGCCTTTGTAGGTTTGCACCTTGCCCTCACTGGTCAGGTCGGTGCCGGACTTCTGGAGCGTGATGGTTTTCTGGAAAGTGGTGGAGTTGTCAGTATTCGTAT
>CANPFP010000107.1 GCA_947573385.1 uncultured Bacillota bacterium
GCGTGGCGGTGGTGGCCGCGGCCTCCAATCTGCTGCTGTCCGGGGCGGAGCTGGCCGTGCGCCGCTCCGGCAAGCGGCGGCGGTATCACTCCACCGTCATTGCCGGTCTGGCCGGAGCTATTTTGCAGACCGCCATTCAGCTGGTTTTCCTGCCCTACCAGGCCTATACCTCCCTCACCGCCATCTCTGCCGCCCTGTGGCGGATGTCCGTGTCTCACAAAAACCTGCTGGCCTGGGTCACAGCCGCCCAGACGGAGAAGGGGAAAGGGAGTGTCCCCTTCTACTTCAAAAAGCTGTGGTTTTCCGCAGCTGTGGGCATTTTGGTGATGCTTCTGGCCCAGCTGCGCTTTGGAAAGGTGGTGGGGGCGGTCTGGCTGCTGGCCCCTGTCCTGGCCTGGGCGGTGAGCCGTCCCTCCCAAAAAGGAAAAGCCCTGCCCCCCGCCGACCGGGCCTTCCTCCTCCATCAGGCCACCCTGATCTGGCGGTATTTTGACAAATTCCTCCGGGAGGAGGACCACTGGCTCCCCCCGGACAACTGGCAGGAGCAGCCCGGCCCCGCCCTGGCCCGACGGACCTCCCCCACCAACATCGGAATGGCTCTGCTGTCGGTGATGGCGGCGGCGGACCTGGAGCTGCTGCCCCGGAAACGGGCGGTGGAGCTGATTGGTCATATCCTGGACACGGTGGAGGGGCTGGACAAGTGGAAGGGACACCTGTACAACTGGTATGACACCGCCACAGGAGAGCCACTCCACCCCAGGTATGTGTCCACCGTGGACAGCGGCAACCTGCGGGGCTGTCTCATCGCCCTGCGGGAGGGGCTGTATCAGTGGGGGGAGGACGCTCTGGCCCGCCGGGCGGAGCTGCTGTCCGACGCCATGGACTGCGCCCCCCTCTTTGACCGGGAGCGGCGGCTGTTCTCCATCGGCTATGAGGTGGAGCAGGACAAGCTCACCGACGGCTTTTACGACCTGATGGCCAGCGAGGCCCGGCAGACCAGCTTCATCTCGGTGGCCCGGGGGGAGGTGCCCGCCCGCCACTGGCGGCGGCTGGGCCGGATGCTGGTGGGGGACAACGACTACTGCGGCATGGCCTCTTGGACGGGCACCATGTTTGAGTACTTTATGCCCAACCTCCTCATGCCCTGCGAACCCAATTCCTTCCTGTATGAGACCCTGTCCTTCTGCGTCTACGCCCAGAAGCGCCGGGGGGACAAGACCAAAAAGCCGTGGGGTATCTCGGAATCGGGCTTCTACGCCTTCGACCCCGGCATGAGCTACCAGTACAAGGCCCACGGGGTCCAGGTGCTGGGGCTGAAGCGGGGACTGGATACCGAGCTGGTGGTGTCGCCTTACTCCTCCTTCCTGGCCCTGCTGCTGGCTCCCCGGAGCGCTTTGAGAAATCTCCGCCGTCTGCGGGACATGGGTCTGGAGGGCCGCTACGGCCTGTATGAAGCGGTGGACTACACCCCCGCCCGTCTGGCCGGAAATGAGGATTACGAGGTGGTCCGCTCCTATATGTCTCACCACCTGGGGATGAGTCTGGTGGCCATTGACAACGTCCTGCGGGACAACGTGATGCAGAAGCGCTTTATGAAGGACTGCGATATGTCCGCCTACCGGGAGCTGCTCCAGGAGCGGGTGCCGGTGGGAGCCCCCATCATGAAGCAGGAGGAGCGGGATTTCCCCGCCAAGCTCCGTCCTGCCTCCGGTCCCTCTCTGGTCCGGGAGGGGGAGGACTTTGGCCGGAAGCGCCCTCAGTGCCATCTGCTGTCCAATGGCAGCTATAGCCTGCTGGCCTGCGACAATGGGCTGACCAGCTCCAGGGCGGGGGAGAACGCCGTCACCCTGGCCCGGCCGGGGGAGTACTACGCCCCCGCCGGGGTGTCCGTCTTCTTCCGAGACCCAGACGGCCTGTGGGGACTGACCCCCGCCCCGCTGTACCAGAGCGATACGGTCTACCGCTGGAGCTTTGACGCCTCGGGGGCCGGCTGGTACGCGGAAAAGAACGGCCTGTCCGCCCGGATCGCGCTGACCGTACCCCGGCGGGAAAACGGGGAACTGCGCCGGGTGGAGCTGACCTGGAGAGGAAAAAAGAAGCTGGAGGGGGAACTGCTGTTCTATCTGGAGCCCGTGCTGTGTCCTCAGCGGGATTTTGACGCCCACCCCGCCTTCTCCCGGCTGTTTCTGGAGTGCTCCCTGGAGGGGAACGGGGCCCTGTTCCACCGCCGGTCCCGGGGGAACGAGGAGGGGCCGTGGCTCTCTGCCGCCTGGACGGGGGAGGGGGCGTCCGCCAGCCTGGACCGGGCCTTTGCTCTGGGGCGGGGAGGGCTCAGGGCCTTGCCCGGCAGTCAGCCGGGGCCGCTCCAAAACGGCGCGGGTTCCGACCCCTGTCTGATGGTCCGTATCCCGGTCTCCCTGGCCCCGGGGGAGGGGAAGCGCTTTGCGCTGGCCCTGGCTTTGGGAGACGGCCCCGCCGCCGCCCAGGCGGGGAGCCGGCGGATGATGGAGGGGAAGGAAGTTGGACCCTCCTCTCTGGCCCCCATCGCCCAGAAGCTGGCCCTCAGCGAGGGGGAGACTCTGGCCGCCTTTGATCTGCTGGCCCGGATGGCGTCGGCAGAGGAGGGGGAGCGCCCACCCCAGAATACCCTGTGGCCCTATGGCATCTCCGGGGACCTGCCCATCGCCGCCGGGACACTGTCCGGGGAGGACGACGTGGAGCAGGCCGCCCTGTGGTGCCGGTGGCACCAGTTCCTCAGCCGGGCGGGCTATCCCTTTGACCTGGTCCTCCTGCTGGAGGAGGGGGGCGACTACCGCCGTCCCCTCCGCTCGGCCCTGAGGTCGGAGCTGAAAAAGCTGGGGGCGGAGTCGGTCCTGGGGGCCAGGGGGGGCATCCATCTGGCCAACCCCGACGCCGCTCCGGTGGTGCTGGCCTGGGCGAAGGCGGTGCTGCCTGTGGAGCCAGGCCGCCCGGGCGGGCCATCTGAATCCATCGCGCCCCCGTCTCCGGTGCGCTTGTCCCCCGAGCCCGCCCCCTGGACGATGGAGGGGGATACCGTCACCATCCACTGCGGGGAGCAGCTGCCCCCGGTGGAGTGGGGCCAGGTGTTATGTAACCCGGAGTTCGGCTGGCTCACCGACGAAACGGGATCGGGTTTCCTCTGGACCGGGGGCAACGCCCGGGAGGGCAGGCTGTCCCCCTGGGGCAATGACCCCCTGGCAGTCGGTGGACAGGAAACAATTACGGTAAACTTAAACGGCCGGGCTGTTCCGGTCTTTGCCGCCGGGGACGGTCTGCCCTGCACTGTGACCTACGGCCCTGGATTTGCCCGGTGGGAGAAGAACTTGGGGGAGACTTCAAAAACGGGCGGACAATGTCCGCCCCTGCTGGTGGTGGAGGGGTTCGTGCCGGTGGAGGAGAACAGGCGCATCCTTCGCTTTACACTCACCGGAACCTCGGGACGGGTTATTTACCGCTTTGGGGAGGGAGAGCCCCTCTCCGCCGCCCTGAACGACGGCCAGCCCGTCTCTCTGGTGACCAAGGAGAAGGCCGGCCGGCCCTGTTCCCGCTTTTTCCGGGAGGATTTCCGGGCGGAGCAGGAGTGTACCCTGGCCTGGTGGAGCGGTAAGGTATCTGCCCTTGCCGTCACCACCCCGGACAAAGCCTTGGACCGCTATTTGAACGGCTGGTGTCTCTACCAGGTAATTGCCTGCCGCCTGATGGCCCGTACCAGCCAGTACCAGAACGGCGGAGCCTTCGGCTTTCGGGACCAGCTTCAGGATTCAGCCGCCCTGGTGTACACCTGGCCGGAGCGGACCCGGGAACAGCTGCTGCTGTGTGCCTCCCGGCAGTTTGAGGAGGGGGATGTGCAGCACTGGTGGCACCCGCCCCAGGGGGCCGGGGTGCGCACCCGCATCTCTGACGACCTGCTGTGGCTGCCCTGGGTGCTGTGCCGGTACTGCACTGTCACCGGAGACTGGTCCGTTCTGGAGGAGGAGGTCCCCTACCTTGCCGCCAAGCCCCTGGAGCCGGGGGAGAAGGACCGGTATGAGGTCCCCCAGGTGAGCGAAAAACGGGAAAATCTCTACCGCCATGGCCTGGCCGCCATCCTCTGCGCTTTGGGCCGGGGGACCGGCCCCCACGGTCTGGCAAAAATGGGGAGCGGCGACTGGAACGACGGCATGGACAAGGTGGGGGGTGAATCGGTGTGGCTCACCTGGTTCCTGGCGGCGGTCTTGCAGGACTTTGCCGTTCTGTGCCGCCGGATGGATGAGACGGCCCGGGCAGATGACCTGCTGCGCCATGCGGACGCCCTCATCCTGGCGGCGGAGGAGACCTGGGACGGAGACTGGTACCGCCGGGGATACTACGAGGATGGCACACCCCTGGGCGCGGCGGAGAGCGGCCAGTGTCAAATCGACTCCATCGCCCAGTCCTTTGCCCTGTTTCCCGGCGGAACGGACCGGAAACAGGGGGATCAGGCTATCTCCGCTGCGCTGGACCGTCTCTTTGACCGGGAGAACGGAGTGGTCCGTCTCTTTGACCCGGCCTTTGACGGACAGGGGGACAAGGACCCCGGCTATATCAAGGGCTACCCCGCCGGCGTGCGGGAGAACGGGGGACAGTATACCCACGCCTCGGTGTGGCTGGCCATTGCCTGCTTCCGGTTGGACCGTCCGGCAGACGGCTGGGCCATTTTAAAGGCCATCCTGCCAGAGGGCCATGAGACGGATATTTACCGGGCGGAGCCCTATGTAATCGCCGCCGACGTGTCCTATGCCCCCGGCCGGGTGGGCCGGGCGGGGTGGAGCTGGTACACCGGAGCCGCCGGATGGTACTGGCAGGCCGCTGTTCAGGAGCTGCTGGGCATCAAGGTGAGCGAGGGCCGCCTTACGGTGGAGCCCAATCTGCCCCCGGACTGGCCGGGGTATGAGGTCAGATGGAACCTGTCCAAGGGGGTGCTGCGCATCTCTGTGAAGCGCACCGGGTCCTACTCCTCCGTTTTGGACGGAAAACCTGCCGAGAGTGGGGCTCTTCTGGCAGAGCTGGAGGGAGAACACCGGCTGGAGGTCACGGTTTAGAGCGGACGGGCCGTGCAGGGGTGGACATTGTCCGCCCACAGGTGTGCCGATGATGTTTTGCGGGCAGCTGATAGCTGTCGCTATACCCGCCGCGCCGCTATAAACAGGTTGGGGGGATTGGGGAACAGGTTCTCCCGCTCCAGCACGGCAAAGCCGCTTTGCGTGATTTTCCGCTCCAGTCTCCGCTGGGTGAAGAAGGCCACATAGGGCATTTTCCCGGTGCGGCTCTTTACCAGCTTTTTCAGGCCCATCACCGAGGGGCGGGCGCCCAGACAGTCGGTAGCGGAGAGGAACATTCCGCCAGGCCTGAGCAACTCCCGGATGCGGGCCAGAACGGCGGGCAGGTCGGGGAGATAGAGCAGCACGTTAAAGGCGGTCACTGTGTCAAAGCTTTCCAGCTCCAGACAGGGGTCAAACAGGTCGGTGTTGGTGATTTCCACGTTGGGGATGTCCCGAGCCTTTTCCCGGGCAATATCCGCCATATTTGGGGAAATGTCAATACCTAGGATGTAGGCTGCGTGGGGGGCCAGCCGCAGGGTGGTGAGTCCGGTGCCGCAGGCAAACTCCAGCACTCTGCCGGAGGGCTTCAGATAGGAGAGGGAGCGCTCCACCGTCAGGTCGTAGGCGTGGGCGTAGATGTCCCCCGAGGTGTGGTCGTAGGTCGGGGCGCGCATGTCCCAAAACTCCTTGGGCCGATTCAGCATAGGGATTCCTCCTTATCTTTGCCGCTATTATACCGCAGTTCTTCCGGGTTTGCCATCCCGCGGCAAAATTTTGCCAATAACTTTACTTTTACTGTCCGGCTGTGGTATGATAATCCAGTTGTCAGAAAAATTTTCTTTCAAAGAAAGGAAGCTGAAGATATGTCACAAGTGACCCGCCGGGAACTGTTTCCCGGGGTATGGCTGCGCGCGGTGCATACCAACAAGTTTAAAAGCTCCTATCTGTCTGTCACGCTGCTTGTCCCTCTGGACAGGAGGACTGCCGGGGCTAACGCTCTGATCCCGGAGGTTCTCCGCCGGGGAACGGCGATCCATCCGGATATGGAGTCTCTGTCCGCCGCACTGGACGAGTTGTACGGCGGGGCCATTGAGCCTGTGGTCCGTAAAAAGGGGGAGAGCCAGTGTGTGGGCTTTGCCGCCAGCTTCCTGGACGACGCCTATGCCCTGAAAGGGGAGAAAATTCTGGAGCCCGCCGCCGACCTGCTGGGCGAGGTGCTCCTCAAGCCCTATACAGAGAAGGGGGTGTTCAGCTCCGGCTACACAGACGGAGAGAAGGCCAACCTGGTTGACCGAATCCGGGCCCAGATCAATGACAAGCGGACCTATGCCGTCCAGCGGCTGACCCAGG
>CANPFP010000108.1 GCA_947573385.1 uncultured Bacillota bacterium
CCTACTGCACCGGCTACAAGCAGTTCCTGGACGCGGGCAAGACCGAGCGGGAGTGTGTGGACCGGACGGTGGCCCTGGCGGAACAGGCGGGGTTTAAGCCCTATGTCCGGGGCGGCGAGCTGAAGCCGGGGGACAAGGTCTACCGGGTGAACCGGGGTAAAGCAATTACACTTGCCATTATCGGCAAGCGGCCCCTGTCGGAGGGGGCCAACATCGGCGCGGCCCACATCGACTCCCCCCGGCTGGACCTGAAGCAGAATCCGCTCTATGAGGCGGAGGAGCTGGCCTATTTGAAGACCCACTACTACGGCGGCATCCGCAAATATCAGTGGGTGACCATCCCCCTGGAGCTCCACGGGGTGGTGGCCCTCAAGGGGGGCCAGACCATCCGGGTGTCCATTGGCGGGGGGGAGGACGACCCCCTGTTTACCATCGACGACCTGCTGCCCCACCTGGGGGTGGAGCAGTCCAAAAAGCCTCTGGGGGAGGCTATCCCCGGCGAGAGCCTGAACATCCTGGTGGGCAGCCGCCCCCTGGCCGACGACGAGGGCAAGGAGCGGGTGAAGCTGGCCGCACTGGAGCTGCTCAACCGGAAGTACGGCATTGTGGAGGAGGATTTTATCTCCGCCGAGCTGTCCGCCGTCCCCGCCTTCAACGCCCGGGACATCGGCTTTGACCGCTCCCTCATTGGCGCCTACGGCCACGACGACCGGGTGTGCGCCTACGCCACCCTGGCCGCCATCCTCCAGCTGTCCGCCCCGGAGTACACCGCCGTGTGTATGCTGGCCGACAAGGAGGAGATCGGCTCCGAGGGGGTCACCGGCATGAAGTCAGCCGCCTTCGACACCTTCATGGAGGACCTGTGCCAGGCCCAGAACGTCCCCCTGCGGGCCTGCTTTGAGAAGTCCTTCTGCCTGTCCGCCGACGTCACCGCTGCCTACGACCCCAACTTTGCCGACGTCTACGAGAAGCGCAACAGCGCCTTTGTCAATTACGGCATGGGCCTGTGCAAGTACACCGGAGCCCGGGGCAAGTCGGGGGCCTCCGACGCCTCCGCCGAGGTGGTGGCCCGGGTGCGCCGGGTGCTGGACAGCGCAAACGTGGTCTGGCAGATGGCCGAGCTGGGGAAGGTGGACGCCGGCGGCGGCGGCACCGTGGCCGCCTATATGGCCGAGCGGAACATCGACACCCTGGACGCCGGCGTGCCGGTCCTGTCCATGCACGCCCCCTTCGAGACGGTGGGCAAGCTGGACTGCTATATGACCTTTAAGGGCATGAAGGCAATTTTTGAAGCGCTGTAATAGAGAAGAGCCCGCCATCCGGCGGGCTCCTCTCTGGTTATTTCAGCTTTTTTTCCAGCCGCCGCACCTTGACGGCCAGGACAACGCAGACAATCAGCAGGATGAGGGGGAGCCCAATCTGCAAAAACAGGTCGAGCAGGAGGTGGTTGGTGGGTCGGGAGACGGTGATGATGGCGGTAGGGCCGTCCGCCCCGCCGATGACGCCAATTTCCGCGGCGTTGGGGGGAACGAAATTGCGGCTTACCTGCCAGAATGTAATAAAGATAAACATCTGCGGGCACAGCCACAACAGGCACAGGGAGCAGGTGGCGGTCAAAAACCACCGGAACAGCCGCAGGTATCGACGGGCGGTGATTCGCTCCGACTGTCCCATGGCCTGGGAGACCACCGCCCCCGCCTCAGCCACAGTGAGGGTGTCCGTCTCCTGGCGTTTCCCCTGCATCAGCTCCACCAGCGACACCCCCAGCGCCTGGGCCAGCGGCTCCAGCAGCTTCACATCGGGGAACCCCTTGGCCGTCTCCCATTTGGAAACGGCCTTGTCGGTGACGTTCAGCTTGTCGGCCAGCTCCTTCTGGGTCAGCCCCTGCTCCCTTCTCAACTGGGCGATAAAGGCCCCAAATTGTATGTTGTCCATAGTGTTCACTCCTTTCGATGCCTTAAGTTTAGCGCGGGACAGGAAAAAAGGCAACCTACGAAAAGTAGAGTGGTATTTTTGGTGTAAGAATCTCATTTTTGGCACAGACTACACCAAAAAGGAGGGAACATCCATGGATGAGGAAAAAGACCAGCTGCCCCAGGAGGAGGACATCCAGCCCATTATAGACCTGGGGTCATCAATCATCCGAGGGGACCGGGGGACCGTCTATGTGCTGACCATCGTGGGGCAGATCGAGGGCCACCAACTGCTGCCTCCCACCAGCAAGAGCACCAAATACGAGCATGTTCTGCCCCTGCTGGCCACCATCGAGGGCAGCGGGGAGATCGACGGCCTGCTCATCCTGCTGAACAACGGCGGGGGAGACGTGGAAGCGGGGCTGGCAATCTCAGAGGTGATCTCATCCATGTCCAAGCCCACGGTCTCCCTGGTGCTGGGGGGAAGCCATTCCATCGGAGTGCCCCTGGCGGTGTCGGCCAAAAAGTCGTTCATCGCCCCCTCGGCGGCCATGACTATCCATCCGGTGCGGCTCAACGGCCTGGTGATTGGCGTGCCCCAGACCTTCTACTACTTCGAGCGCATCCAGGAGCGCATTTTGCAGTTTGTCACCGCCAACAGCAATATAAAGCGGGAAGCCTTTACCAAGCTGATGCTCCAGACCGGGGAGCTGGCCGCCGACGTGGGCAGTGTGATCTACGGCGAGGAAGCGGTGGAGCTGGGGCTCATCGACCGCATCGGCGGGCTGTCCGACGCCCTGGAGTGCCTGTATGGGATGGTGGAGGAGAAGAAGCAGGGGACGGTCTCTGTGCCGCTCCGCCCTGCTGCAACTGACAAAACCAGAAGCCGGGGATAATCCCCGGCTTCTGGTACAAGTTATTCCTTTTTGGTGGGCTTGTACTGCGCATCCCCACTCTCGACGTACTTAATCAGGTTGACAATTTCCTGGGCGGTCCACCCTGCGCTTTCCAGGGCCTCAATGAGCCTGTAGTTCTCCTGCATGTTCATTGCTGTTTCCCTCCTTCGTTGTCCTGTTCCATAGATAGAATAACAAATCCCTTGCGAGGTGTCAAGAAAGGATATTTTAAAGGACATGTCTCGACAAAAAACGGAATCCCCCCGCCACCGGACTGCGTCCGGCGGCCCTCCCCCCTTTGGCAAGGGGGGCTTTTAGGCGCTGGCCGGTTTGTTTTCGCTCCAAAGGCCCCCTTGCTAAAGGGGGCTGGCATTTGCGAAGCAAATGACTGGGGGATTCCGTATCTCCCTGACCGCCAAGGCACGCCCCCGCATAAAAATCTAGGATATTCCCCAGCAATAAAAACACTGGAATTTTCCTCCGGCCTGTGTTAATATAGTAGATAGTGATTTTATGGGCGCCTGCCCGTTTTAGGGGGTACATAACTTTGACCTATTTCATGTCCGCCATTCTGGGCTTTGTCCAGGGTGTGGCCGAATTTCTGCCCATCTCCAGCTCGGGCCACCTCACCCTGTTTCAGCACTTTTTCGGTATGGATGAGCCAGACCAGCTCTTCAATGTTCTGCTCCATTTTGCCACCCTGCTGGCGGTGTGTGTGGTCTACTGGCGGGATATCTGGGAGATGATTGTGGAGTTCTTCTCCTTCTTTGCCGACCTCTTTTCCTGCCGGCGCTACCGGGGCAACCCTCCGGAAGCGCGGCGGATGGTGCTGCTTATCATTGTGGGCACTCTGCCCCTGTTTCTGGTGCTGCCCATCAAAGACCGGGTGGAAGCCTTTGGCAATAACCCCATGTTTGTCTGCGGGGCGCTGCTGGTGACGGGCTGTATCCTCTTCCTCTCCGACCAGATGGCCCGGGGACACAAAAACGCCCGGAGTGCCACCCTGCTGGATGTGCTGCTGGTAGGCGTGGCCCAGGGGGTGGCCACCATCCCGGGGCTGTCCCGCTCCGGCTGTACCATCTCCGCTGGCATGGCCCGGGGCTTTGACCGTAAATTTGCGGTGCGCTACTCCTTCCTCATGTCCCTGCCTGCTGTGCTGGGAGCCACCCTGCTGGAGGTGCTGGACGTGATGAAGCTGGAGGGGGGCGTCCCGGCGGAAAACCTGCCCAAGTATCTGCTGGGTATGGCTGTCGCCGCCGTGGTGGGCTATTTCTCCATCCAGCTGGTGAAGCTGCTGGCCAGCAAGGGCCGCTTTGGCGCCTTCGCCTACTACTGCTGGGGGGCGGGTGCGCTGTTTATCCTGCTGAACATCATAGGCTGGACCCTTGTGCCGGCGGCATAGGCTCCCTCTTTGAGGGAGCTGTCAGCCGTAAGGCTGACTGAGGGAGTTTTTGTCACTCCCTCCGTCACGGCTTTGCCGTGCCACCTCCCTCAGAGAGGGAGGCCAGTATGAAAGGAAGTTTACATAATGGCAACACAAAAGAAAACAGGGGGGAGCCGGGCCGTCTCCGGCGGGGGACGGAGCAGCTCCTCCCGTTCCGGCGGGGGAAGCCGGGCAAAAAGTCCCGCCCGCGGCCGGCAGTCCGCCCCCCAGCGCCCTGTCCGCCGGGAGGTGGGGGCGGTGGTCTGCCTGCTGCTGGCGGTCTTCTCCGCCCTGGGCTACTTCAATATGAAGGCCATCTTTATCAGCTGGTTTTGTGCCCTGCTCAAGGGGCTGCTGGGCTATGGATTTCTGCTGGTACCCCCAGCCCTGCTGCTGACCGCCTATATTCTGGCCTTCCACCGGGGGCGTCCTGTGCAGCTGAGGGTAACCTGTGCGATGCTGCTCCCCCTGATTTTCGCCTGCCTGTTCCACGGTATGCTCATCGAGCCCATGGAGTGGAGCGGAGCCCTTTGGGGAGAGCTGATAAAAACCGGAAAAGACCTGCACTCCGGCGGGGCGCTGGGTGGAATCCTTGCCCAGAGCTTTGTCTCTCTGTTCACGGCTCTGGGGGCCACCATTGTCTTTGTGATTGCCGGGGTATTTGCGGGGCTGGCCGCCTTCGACCGCTCCATTGTGGATGTGGCCGACTGGGTGTTCAACCGTCCTGCCTACGACTACGAGCCGGAGCCGGCCCCCCGCCGGGACCGCCGCCAGGAGCGGGGGAAGCGGTATGAGGAGCCCCTTCCCGCCCGGACGGGCAAGCGCGCTTCCTTTGATATCCCGATGGAGAACGGCCCTCTGACCGAGCAGGAGCCGGCTCCGCCCAAAAAGAAGGGCTTTTTCAACAAAAATCCCCGGGTGCCTTCCCCTGACCAGCTGCTCCATTCCGGAGCGGAGATGGTGGAGGAGGTGCCGGAGGAGGTGACGGAGGAGACCCCTGAGCCCAAGGTGCTGGAGGTGGAGTTCCCCTCCATCTCCAAGCCGGAGCCCATCACCCATCCCGGCGCAGAACAGGAGCGCCCTGTCCCGGAGCCCGCCTCCCCTGTGGTTGAGAAGCCAGCATATTCTGCCCCGCCTAAACCTGTTTCCCCGGTTCCGCCTGCGGCCCCCGCTCCGGTATCACCTCCGCCTGCCGCGGCCGTCCCCACGCCCAACGCTCTGCTGTCCAAGGTGACGGCCCAGGAGGCGGCCAGCGAAGCCGCCCAGCTGGGGGCGGAGATCGAGCAGGCCATGGGCCAGAGCCCCCTGCCTTACCAGTACCCGCCCCTGTCCCTGCTCAGCGAGAACGGGGGGGAGATCGGCGGCGAAGCCCTGGGGGAGCTGAACGCCAACCGCCAGCGGCTGGGGGACACCATCCACTCCTTCGGCATCGACGCCAACATCATCAACGTGGTCCGGGGGCCGTCGGTCACCCGGTATGAGCTGGCCCTGGAGCAGGGGGTGAAGCTGAACAAGCTCACCAACCTGGCCGACGACATCGCCCTGGCCCTGGGGGCCACCGGGGTGCGTATCGCCCCCATCCCGGATAAGATTTCTGTGGTGGGCATTGAGGTGCCAAATAAGGTGGTCTCTCCGGTGAGCATCCGGGAGGTGATTGGCTCCGCCAACTTTACCGGCAGCCGGTCCAAGACCTCCTTCGCCGTGGGCAAGGATATCAGCGGCCAGGCCATTGTGGGGGATATCGGCAAGCTGCCCCACCTGCTCATTGCCGGCACCACCGGCTCGGGCAAGTCGGTGTGTACCAACACCATCATCACCTCCCTGCTGTACAAGGCCACCCCGGAGGAGGTCCGCCTTATCATGGTGGACCCCAAAATGGTGGAGCTGGGCATCTACAACGGCATCCCCCACCTGCTGATTCCCGTTGTGACAGACCCCAAAAAGGCGGCGGGCGCCCTGCAATGGGCGGTCACCGAGATGATGAAGCGCTACCGCACCTTCTCCGAGGTGGGGGTGCGCAAGCTGGAGGAGTACAACGCCTACGCCGACCGCACTGAGGGGGTGGACCGCATGCCCTCCATTGTGGTGCTTATCGACGAGCTGGCCGACCTGATGCTGGTGGCCGCCAAGGAGGTGGAGGAGTCCATCTGCCGGGTGGCCCAGATGGGCCGCGC
>CANPFP010000109.1 GCA_947573385.1 uncultured Bacillota bacterium
CCCCCTCCCGGAGGACCAGCCCCAGGTTGGCGGTCTTGGCCTCCAGGTGGACGGAGACGGCGATGGTCAGCCCGGCGAAGGGCTTTTCCTTGCGGAACCGCTCCTCAATGCCGCTGAGGGCGGGCATAAAGTCCCGCACCCACTGGATTTTTTGGTGGCCCGCAGGGGCCAGGGACATATCTTTGACGATACTCATGGTGATCCTCCCTATTCTGCTATCCCTCTGCCGAGGGTTTTTACCGTGTTTATCTTAACACACTTTTCCAGCCAGGGAAAGAGCAACTTTAACGGAACAGAAAAGACCGCAGCAAACTGCCGCGGTCAAAATGCTGGGATTACTATGGCTTTTTATACCCCGCTCTGGCCGTGTGGACCCGATTAAAACCTGCACAAGTGGCAGGTGGGTCGCCTCCACGACGTTTTTCTGCTTCCAACGTCCAGCTGACCTCATAAGGGGGCCGGGAGGCCTGCAAGCCGCGCCGTGAGGTGGGCGTCCCGTTTTAAAAATGTGGGTTTAAAAGGGCCCATCACGCACCGAGCAGGAATATATTTCGTACATCACAGGGTCCGTCTCCCTCGGCGGACTGACAACATCCAGGGGAGCGGTCCGGTTTCTATACTTCGTCTTCTTCCTCGAAAAAGCGCTCCATGAACAGTTCGTAAACCTCGTCCAGCTCCTCGTCGGAGTCCAGGGTGGACAGCAGCTCCTCGCCGTTCTCCTGGATGCCTTTCATAATAACCAGGCCGTACTCCTCGTCGTCGGCGTCCACGTCCTTGGGCTCACCGGTGGTCTCGTCCTCCGCCACGGCGGGGAACATGGCATAGTAGGTGACGCCCCTGTGCTCCAGGGTATCCACCAGCTCCAGCTCAAAGTCATTGCCGTCCTCGTCGGTGACGGTGATAAAATCGGGGCCGAAGTTCTCTTCCATAAAGCGGGCGTCCTCCTGTCGTTTTGTGCTTTTATTTTACCCCGACTGCGGGAAAAATGCAAGGGGGAAGTGCAGGTAAATTTTAAGAAATTTTGAAGTTTCCAGCTTTGCCGCAATTAAGGGTGGACAATCCAGAAGTTTATGGTATAATTGCTCTAAATTGTATGATTGCTTTAAAATGGACGCACATGAATGCAACCGTATCCCGCACGCTTGGGTAAATGACCAACTTGGTCATTGCCTACCTGAATCTGAACGCAGGCTGGAACGCCGGGGGTCCCCCGGACCAGCTGGAGGTATTTATCGTGTCTGATTACAATGAACATTCCTCTCTGTATGAAAACAGCGACTACCCCTCCCGCCGTCAGGCGCCCTCCCACAGGGCGTCCTCCGGGGGGAGCCGTCAGGCGCCTGACGCCCCCAAAAAGAGACGGAAAAAGAAGAACAAGAGGGGTATCACCGTGGGCCGGGTGATCGGCTGGATTTTTAAGACCATCGGCACCCTCATCCTCATCGGGCTTTGCACCGGCGCACTGGTTTGCTGCTTCGCCGCAGTATACATCAACGACGTCATTGTCCCCATCGCCGACCTGAGCCCGGACGACTTCATCTTTAACGAGGACAGCATCATGTACTACCAGGACAAGACCACCGGGCAGTATGTGGAGATGACCGAGCTGCATAATCTGACCAGCTCGGTGTGGGTGGACTTTGAGGAGATTCCCAAGGACCTGATTAACGCCACCGTGGCCATTGAGGACAGGCGCTTCTGGACCCACCCCGGCGTGGACTGGCGGCGGACAGGCAGGGCTGTACTGTCCATGTTCACCGGCCAGGAGATCTCCGGCGGCTCCACCATCACTCAGCAGCTTATCAAAAACCAGACCAACTACAATGAGACCACCGTCAAGCGGAAAATCACCGAGATTGTCCGGGCTTTCCGCTTCACCCAGAACAACTCCAAGGAGGACACCATCACCTACTACCTGAACACCATCCCCCTGGGGGGCGACCTTCAGGGCAAGCAGTACAAGGGGGTGGGGGCGGCCGCTCAGGGCTACTTCGGCAAGTCTGTGTCGGAGCTCACCCTGGCTGAGTGCGCCAGTCTCATCGGAATTACCAACAACCCCTCCAGATATGGTCCCTACTCCTTCGCCCGCTCCAAGGGCTTCAACACCGAGGAAATATGGAGCGGCCGGGAGTGGAACAAGTACCGTCAGGAGGTCATCCTCAACCAGATGCTGAAGCAGGAGTATATCACCCGGGAGCAGTATAACGAGGCGGTAGCTCAGGAGCTGGTCTTTATCCAGGACCAGGGCAAAAACACCGGCAGGACATACTCCTGGTACGAGGAAACGGTTATCTCTGATGTAAAGGAGATCATGGCGGAGCAATACCAGTGGTCCAATGAGCGGACTGAGCTGGCCCTCCAGCGGGGCGGCCTGCGCATTTACACCTGCTATGACCCCGATGTCCAGGCCATTGTGGACGAGATATACACCAACCGGGAAAATCTGGACTATACCGCCAAGGACGGCTCTCAGATGCAGTCGGCCATCGCCGTCATCGAAAATGAGACTGGCAACCTGTTGGCCATAGCCGGCCAGTTTGGGGAAAAGACCGTCAACCTGGGCAGCAACTACGCCAATAACGGCCACCGGCAGCCTGGCTCCGCCTTCAAGCCCCTGGCCGTCTACTCTCCCGCCCTGGAGTTCAACAAGGTCAGTCCCTACACCGTGCTGGACGACTACCCCTATCAGGTGCTGGGGGGCAAGGCCTGGCCCCTGAACTCGGGTTCCGCCAACTACAGGGGACATCTCACCGTGCGCGAGGCCCTGATGCGGTCGCTGAACACGGTGGCTGTCCGCCTGATGAACGACTATGTCACCCCGGAAGAGAGTTTCAAATTCGTTCAGGACCGTTACCACATCGAGCTGGAACCTGGCCGGATGATCAAGGGCGAATGGAAGACCGACATCACCACCTCCCTGGCTATGGGCGGTCTTACCTACGGCACCAACGTCCGTGACATGGCCGAGGCCTACTCCGTCTTCCCCAACAACGGCATCTACCAGGGCTCCCGTACTGTAGTGAAGATTACCCAGCTGGTGGACGGCCAGGAGGTCACCCTGGTGGACAACACCCTGGAGCGGAAAGAAGTCATCAAACCCACCACCGCCTGGTATATGAATGACATGATGCAGCATGTCTTCGACGGGGCCGGCACCGCCTATGGCCTGGGCATCAAGGGCCAGCACGCCGCCGGCAAGACGGGCACCACCAGCGACAACAAGGACCGCTGGTTTGTGGGCTACACCCCCTACTACACCGCCGCCGTCTGGACCGGCTATGAGCAGGGCCAGAAGATGGATTTGAAGGGCAAAAACCCCGCCACGGTGCTGTGGAATAAAGTTATGGTGCCCCTCCACGAGGGACTTGAGGACAGGACCTATTCCGATCCCGGCGGACGGCGCTCCATCACCTACTGCATGGACAGCGGTATGCCGGCGGGCGAGTACTGCTCTATGGACCCCCGGGGCAGCCGGGTGGCATCGGGCAGCATCTTCCCGGAGAGTTACCCCGAGGGACAGAGCTGTACCTTCCACACCGCCGCGACGGTGATCACCATCTGTACCGAGTGTCCCGTCCTCAAGGAGGACGGCACCGAGACCGGTCTTTACCACCAGGCTGGGGAGTTCTGCCCCGAGGAGAGCAAAAAGCAGATTTGTCTGCCCAACTTTAACCGGGAGCAGATTGGCAGTGCCGTGGCCGGAGACGCCCAGTGGGATTACTTCTCCGCTTCCAGTTACGGACCGTGTACTCTGCATACCGAAGCGCCTGTTGTGGACCCCAACAACCCCTATGACCCCAACAACCCCTATGACCCCAATGATCCCTTCCTGCCTTATGATCCCGGGGTGGTTGACCCCAACAATCCCGGCGGGACCACCGACCCCAACAACCCGGGCGGAACCACACAGCCCACTACTCCGGATGTCCCCATTGAACCTCTGCCCCCTATTGACAGTATGGCAGGATAACATCCATTCAGCGCCGCGGACCTCTGTCCGCGGCGCTGTTGCGTCTGTATGCTGTGATATTTGACAAAAATCACCCGTTTTTTCCTGGGAAAGTTTCGTTATAAAGACGGAATATTTTATGTTGCGGCTGATGGCAGGATATGATACAATAGACCACAACTTAAAAACAAATGACCGTGCAACACGGACAACACCCTGAACAGATTGGAGGAGACTATGAGCGAGCCGGCAAAATATTTTATCGTGGAAGCCCAGGCTATGCCGGAGATTTTCCGAAAGGTAGCCGAAGCCAGACGCCTGCTGGAGACAGGGGAAGAAAAAACCGTCAACGCTGCGGTCCGGGCGGTGGAGATCAGCCGCAGCGCCTTTTATAAATACAAGGATGCAGTGCGGCCCTTTAACGACATGCTCCACGGCCGGATTGTCACCCTCCAGGCGCTGCTCAAGGATGAGCCCGGGGTCCTGTCCGGGGCGCTGAACGTACTGGCGGGCACCGGAGTGAATATCCTCACCATCAACCAGAATATTCCGGTGAACGGCTGCGCCGTTGTCACCATAACGGCGGAGACCTCCGCTGTGCTGGACTCTCTGGAGGGAGTGCTGGACGGCCTGTCCGCCGGCCCCGGCGTCATCAAGTGCGAGATACTGGCGGGGTAACTGGAGACCCGCGTTTTCTGGATTCTGTAACAGTCGGGCGCGGCGCCGAGACGCCGCTCCCCTCAATAATCAAGTAAGGAGAAACAAAAATGGTACATGTAGCAATTTTAGGCTTTGGTACGGTGGGCTCCGGCGTGGCCGAAGTGCTCACCACCAACGGCGGGCTCATCGACGGCCGGGTGAACAATCAGCTGCGCCTGAAATACATTGTAGATGTGCGGGACTTCCCGGACAGCCCGTATGCGGACCTGTTTGTGAAGGATTTCGCTGTGATTGAGAACGACCCCGAGGTGGACATCGTGGTGGAAACCATCGGCGGGGCGACCATCGCCCTGGACTTTACCACCCGGGCCCTGAAGGCGGGCAAGAGCGTGGTCACCTCCAACAAGGAGCTGGTGGCCACCCACGGCTATGAGCTGCTCCAGCTGGCCCGGGAGCACGGGTGCAGCTACCTCTTTGAGGCCAGCGTGGGCGGAGGTATCCCCATCCTGCGGCCTTTGAGCTCCTGTCTGGCCGCCAACGAGCTGGAGCAGGTCACTGGTATCCTCAACGGCACCACCAACTATATCCTCACCCGGATGATTAGGGCGGGGCTCACCTTCGACCAGGCCCTGGCCGAAGCCCAGGCCAATGGCTACGCCGAGAAGGACCCCACCGCCGACGTGGACGGCCACGACGCCTGCCGGAAGATCTGCATCCTGGCCGCCCTGGCCTTCGGGCGGCACGTCTACCCCGACCAGGTGCCCACCCAGGGCATCCGGGGGGTCACCCTGGAGGACGTGGCCTACGCCGACTCGGTGGGCTGCAAGATCAAGCTGCTGGGCCGGGCGATCCGCCAGCCCGAGGGCAAGGTGTGCGCCTTTGTCGCCCCCCACCTGGTGCCCGGGGAGAACCCCCTGGCCGGGGTGGAGGACGTGTTTAACGCCATCGCCGTCACCGGCAACGCCATCGGGGACGTGATGTTCTACGGCCGGGGCGCCGGCAAGCTGCCCACCGCCTCCGCCGTGGTAGCCGACGTCATCGACATCGCCAAGGACCTGAATAAGGACCGGCACAACGGCTGGGAGGTGGGGTCCCCCGACCTGGTGGTCTCCGCCGATTCCCTGGTTTCCGCGTGGTACGTCCGGGCCCAGGTGTCCGCCGACCAGGCCAGGAAGCAGTGCGGCGAGATTCACCTGCTGGCCCGCAGCGGGGCCCCCGCCGGGGAGGCCGCTTTCCTCACCGCCCCCATGACCCAGCCGGAGATTCAGGATAAGCTGGCCGGTCTGGACGTGGGCTCCCTGTTCCGGGTGCTGGCCTGACAGAATAGAATGTAGGGGCCGGAGACCTCGGCGGTCCTACATGGTACCGTTTGGGAATCGCGGGCGGCCGCAGGCCGTCCCTGCAAAATATCGCAACTTTAACCTTTAGGGGGAATACCATACATGGCACTGATTGTACAAAAATTCGGCGGCAGCTCGGTGGCCGACGCCGACAAGATCCGCAATGTGGCCCGGATCGTCACCGAGACCTACCGCAAGGGCCACAGCGTGGTGGTGGTTCTGTCCGCCCAGGGGGACACCACCGACGACCTGATTGAAAAGGCCCGGGAGATACACCCCGGGGCCTCCAAGCGGGAAATGGATATGCTGCTGGCCACCGGCGAGCAGATTTCCATCTCCCTGTGCGCCATGGCCATCGAGCGCATGGGCTACCAGGCCATCTCCCTCACCG
>CANPFP010000110.1 GCA_947573385.1 uncultured Bacillota bacterium
ACTTTTCGCCCCGGCCACCCCAGTGTCACGACCCTTGCATGGGGTTTAGAAATTGCAAAACAGGAGGAAAGCGCCGAAAAAGCAGGCCTTTCGATGTAAAAAAGTTAAATTGGTAGACATCTGGTAGACGTCCTAAAATATGGAAAGCCGTCAACCCCCTGCGGCGCAGAGGGTTGACGGCTTTTTTGGTAGACATTTGGTAGACGGGGTCGGGAAACGTATACAAAAAGGGAGCCGTCCGGCCGACGGCTCCCTGAGAATTTTTCTGCTGCTCAACTATCCTGATAGGCACGTATTGCGGCGGCAGTTTGCATATAATCCGCCTCAACCTTGGGGAATATCTGGGTGGCCAGGTCATAGTTTTTAATGCGCAGAGCCTCTGTAATATCGCAGCTGGACTTATACAGCTTGGTAAAGCTCAAATTTTGGGTTACACCCTTCAGCGTATGGGCGGCACGAAAAGCTTCTTCATAATTTTGTGCATTCAGTGAGTTCTCCAGCAGTTGATAGGATTGATCCGTGAGAAACTTTCCCACAAACTTCTGTATCAGCGCATCGCTGTATAAACGGTCCAGAACCTCCTGATAGTCGCCTTCCAAGGCGGCATAGCATTCTTGAATGGTCATTGGACTTCCTCCTTTTCCTTATGGACAATCACTCTGCCAATGGCGCCGGTGTATTCGGGCGGCTCCTCGGAGGACCACATAGCCCTGCCGAGAATATGGACAGGCTGCAACTGACCATCCAGCAGTAGCTCACAGTCAAACTCTACCTCCGGCTTTTCAGGGGTCGTCCCCTGGAGCAGCTGCGCCAGTTCTGCCATCTGATCTAAATTCGCTATTTTTTGAACCTGCTTGTCGTGATAGGGGGATACGGTGCTCTCCTCCAGACCCAGGAGTTGTGTGCCGGCGGGGGAGAGCGTAAGTATGGAGGGGGTTGTGGTATACTCAAATAAAATCTGTTGGGAGATGGAGGTGAAAAAACGATGAATAATTCGTTCCTGTTCCAAAATGCGCAACGTCCGGTCGGTGGCAGACAGGTCCTCATACTGGACGAGCTCCGCCGCTGTATTCTCCATAATCCGCTGGTCGCCCCGGGTGACAGTATCCACCGCCATCTCCCGCTGGATAATGTCGCTGCTCTCCACCAGGCATTCCAGCAGCAGGGGCTGGAATGCACCGCACTCGCCGTTGAGGATCATGGCGATGGCCTTCTCATGGGAGTGGGCCGGCTTGTAGACCCGGACGCTGGTCAGCGCGTCATACACATCTGCCAGGGAAACAACCTGTGCGGAGATAGGGATATCCTCTCCGACCAGACGGTCAGGATAGCCCCGGCCGTCATACCGTTCGTGGTGCCAGCGGCAAATTTCGTAGGCGTATTTCACCAGCGGTTCGTCCTGAAAGGGAACTTCCTTCATCATATCTGCACCCATCTGCGAGTGCTGCTTCATGATGGCAAATTCTTCGTCGGTAAACCTGCCTGGCTTGTTGAGAATCTCACTGGGAATGCAAATTTTGCCTACATCGTGGAGGGTAGATGCGTTGCTGATAAGATTAATATTCTCCCGGTCCAGCTGGTATTTATCCGTTTTGCGGGCAAGGCTCTTGAGCAGAATCTCCGTCATAGTTTGGATGTGCATAACATGAAGACCGCTCTCCTCATTGCGAAATTCAACAATGTGGCTGAGAATGGAGATCATCAGATTATTGACCTTTTCCTTCTGATAAATCTGCTCGTTGACCATTCCCTGAAGCCGGCGCTGTTTGGCATACAGCATGATGGTGTTAATGACACGGCGGCGCACCACCATCATGTCGAAGGGCCGGCTGATATAGTCCGTAACACCCATATCATAGGCCCGCTCGATAAACGTGTGGGTACTCTCTGCCGAAATCATAATGACGGGCACACTGTCGATCCAGTTATATTTATTCATGGCAGACAGTACGCCGAAGCCGTCCAGATTGGGCATCACAATGTCCAGCAGGACCAGAGAAATCTCCTGCTCCCGCTGCTGGAGGATGGCCACCGCCTGCAGACCGTCCTCCGCCTCAATGATGTCGTAGGACTCCTCCAGCATGGAGCGGAGGATGGAGCGGTTCATCTCTGAGTCGTCGGCGACCAGAATGGTATATCGCTGCTCTCTTTTGGGGACCATGTGTTTGTTCACTCACCTTCCGTTGGGGTTATGTCCCGTTGGCCGTCGCGCTGGGACATCAGCTTGGTCAATGTGGCACACAGCTGTTCAATATTGATCGGCTTTGCCAGATGGGCGTCCATGCCCGCCTGGGTAGTGCGGACGATGTCCTCTGCAAAGGCGTTGGCGGTCAGGGCGATGATGGGGGTGGTCCGGGCATCGGGCCGGTCCAGGGCCCGGATGGCCTGAGTGGATTCGCAGCCGTCCATCTCGGGCATCTGCATATCCATGAGTACCGCGTCGAAGTAATAGGGTTCCGCCGCCTGGAAGGTCTCCAGCGCCTTCCGGCCGTCCTCAGCGGGGGTCACGTCGGCTCCCCGCATCTTCAGCAGCTCGGTGGCAATCTCCATGTTGAGCAGATTGTCCTCTGCCAGCAGGATGTGCCGGCCCTTTAGGGGGATCATATCCTGGGGCTCCGTCTCCGGCTCGTAGGTGAGGGTCTCCCCGACGTCAAAGGGGATGGTGACCGAGAAGGTGGTGCCCTGGCCCAGGGTGCTGTTTACCACGATCTGGCCTCCCATCCGGACCACCAGGTTTTTGACAATGGGCATACCCAGTCCGGTGCCTGTCACCTCCTTGGCCCCAAAGCGGACCTCCCGCTCGTAGGGGTCAAAAAGCTTGGGGAGAAACTCCTCTGACATGCCGGCGCCGGTATCCTCCACGATGAACAGGTAGTTGTTTCGCTTGCCCTCGTCCATCTGCCGCAGCGTGACCGAGACACGGTCCCCCTGCCGGGTAAATTTCATGGAGTTGGAGACCAGGTTGTTAATGACCTGGCTTAGCCGGGCGGGATCGCCCTTAATCATCCGGTTCGTTACGTCGATGGACAGCCGAAAATCCTTCCCCTGATCCTTGGCCTGGGCCTGGAAGGGGGAGAGACAGGTCTCCAGGTTCTGTACCAGGTCGAAGGGCTTGATCTCCATGGAGACGTTGCCCTGCTCCAGACGGGAAATCTCCAGAATGTCGTTAATCAAAGCCAGAAGCTGCTGGCTGGCCGCCCCGATCTTGTTCAGGTAGCCCACCATCTTCTCACGGTCACAGTCGTCCTGGAGGGCCAGGCTGGTCATGCCGATGATGATGTTCAGCGGGGTGCGCATGTCGTGGCTCATAACGGAGAAGAACTGCTGCTGAGACTTTTCGCTCTGCTCCGCGGCGGACAGGGCACCCTTCAGCAGGCGGACCTGCCGCTGCTGCTCCTCCTTCTCGTTCTCCACATCCCGGAAGCAGATGACCACCTCATTGGGGATTTTTTCCGGATCGGCGAGCATACGCACACTGATCCAACGCTCATCATCCCCGAACTTCTGCAAAAACTCGCCGCCGAAATCCCGGGTGCCATGCTCCACCAGCTGCCGGATATTCTCCAGGGAAAAGTTTTGGAGAAAATCCTCCGAGGTCCACTCATCCAGGGCGGAAGCGATCACGTTCAGCAGCTCGCAATAGTCGCCGGTTTCGCCGGACATCCTCTCCCGAACATAGTCTGAGGGTTTTGTCATCTCAAAGGTGCCCGTCAGCATGTTGACACGGTAAAAGGCGTAGTAGATATCGCCCATAACCTGTACTGTCTCGTTGACCCGCTTGGCTGTGCGGCTCAGCTTGCGGTCCCGCAGCCACATGCCAATGGCAATCACCAGGAAGAACATCAATGCAATGCCGTAGTATATTAGAATACTCTGAACCCCCTGGAGCAGGGTCTCATAGGGGACGGTCAAAATACAGAGCCATCCATTGTTGGTATGCTGATAATAAAGGCCGCGGGTCAGCTTCTGCATGCCGACAATAGCGTTGTCCTTGCCGTCCAGTTCGCCCTGGCTGACCCGGTCAAACAGGTCTTTGGTATAGACCTGGAGATCCTCTTCCGTCGCCTCAAAGGGGATGCTGTAATACAGCAGACTGCCCTGGCTGTCCAGCACATAGTAGGCGCCGCCCGATGGCAGATCCTGCACGGTATGATCGGCATGGAAATGATCCAGGGGTACGTCCAGCGCAATCGCGTTGTTGCTCCCGGCGGCGGAGACGGCAACGGTAACCACCATCTGGCCATCATACGCGTCGCTGGCATAGGCGTCGGTATAGATCACCTGGCCTTCCGCAGCCATGGCCTGCTGATACCAGAGCTGTCCTCTGTAGTCGTAATCCTGGCTCCGCAGCCTGCCGGCGGAGATAACCCGTCCGTCCAGCACAGCGTAGATATCCAAGCTGCTGGAACTGATGAGGGAAGTGCTCTTTTCAAAGAAGTCCACCAGCCAGGTTTCAAATTCAGACAAGCCCACCCCCTGATCATCCATATCCTCCAGATAATACATGGCCATTGTAAGAATGCGGTCATATTCACTTAACTGGCTGTTCTCGTCGTTGGAGTAGCTTGTCACCAAGTTTTTGCCCATTGTTCTGGCATTGTCCAGCAGCAGCTGCTGGCTCATAACCATACCGGCCGCCGCCACCGCTATAAACAATGCTAAAATCCAAAGAATTCGCCAGCTGCTCCATTTGGAGGGTGCGCTCCCCCCCTCGTTATGACGCATATTGTTCACTCCTTCCTTGGTCAGGCTTTCGTCTGGCCAACGAAGCCGGGGCTGTTCCTTATAGACGGATAATCATCCATTACATAGTATAGCACATCACGGCCAGTGTGTAAAGATACCAAAACTAAAAATAAACACCGCAAACACTGCTGCAAAGACTTGTCAAGCGGGGCAAAAGGCATTATAATAAGCAGGTCTTACCGCAAGGTAAAACCAATATTCTGCACGATATGGAGAGGATTTTATGCAACGCACCACCATTGCCGCCATTTTTGCCGACCAGGAAAGTCTGGGCGGGCAGGCCGTCACCGTGATGGGCTGGGCCCGGACTATCCGGGATATGAAGACCTTCGGCTTTATTGAACTCAACGACGGCTCCTGCTTTAAGAATTTGCAGGTGGTCATGGACGCCAATGTTCTGGACAACTATAAGGAGATCGCCGGACAGAATGTGGGGGCCGCCCTCATTGTCAAGGGCAAGGTGGTGCTCACCCCCGGGGCCAAGCAGCCCCTGGAGGTGAAAGCCGCCGCCATTGCGGTGGAGGGTCCCTCCACCCCCGACTACCCCCTGCAAAAGAAGCGCCACAGCGTAGAGTATCTGCGCTCCATCCAGCATCTGCGGCCCAGAACGAACCTGTTCTCCGCCGCCTTCCGGGTGCGGTCGGCTGCCGCCCACGCCATCCACTGCTTCTTCCAGGACCGGGGCTTTGTCTATGTCCACACCCCCATCGTCACCGGCTCCGACTGCGAGGGGGCGGGCGAGATGTTCCAGGTGACCACACTGGACCTGAACAACCCGCCCCGCACTCCCGACGGCCAGGTTGACTACTCCAAAGACTTTTTCGGCAAGCAGACCAGTCTCACTGTCTCCGGCCAGCTCAACGCCGAGAACTTTGCCATGGCCTTCGGCAATGTGTATACCTTCGGCCCCACCTTCCGGGCGGAGAACTCCAACACCCAGCGCCACGCCGCCGAGTTCTGGATGATCGAGCCTGAAATGGCTTTCGCCGACCTGGGCGACTATATGGACAACGCCGAGGCCATGATTAAGTATGTTATTACCACCGTGCTGGAAAAATGCCCCGACGAGATTGCTTTCTTCAACTCCTTCGTGGACAAGGGGCTTCGCGAGCGGCTGGAGCATGTGGCTTCCTCTGACTTCGGCCGGGTGAGCTACACCGAAGCGGTGGAGATTCTCAAAAAGAACAACGACAAGTTTGACTTTAAGGTGGAGTGGGGGGTAGACCTCCAGACCGAGCACGAGCGCTACCTCACCGAGCAGGTGTTCAAGCGCCCCGTCTTTGTCACCGACTATCCCAAGGAGATCAAGGCCTTCTATATGCGTCTCAACGACGACGGAAAAACCGTGGCCGCCGCCGACTGCCTGGTGCCCGGCATCGGGGAGATCATCGGCGGCTCCCAGCGCGAGGAGCGGCACGAGGTCCTGGAGGCCCGTATGCGCGAGCTGGGCATGGACCCCCACGACTACTGGTGGTATCTGGACCTGCGGCGCTTCGGCTCCTGCCGCCACGCCGGCTACGGCATGGGCTTTGAGCGGATGGTGATGTACCTCACCGGCATCAACAACATCCG
>CANPFP010000111.1 GCA_947573385.1 uncultured Bacillota bacterium
TGCCTGCCGCGCAACTCTCTTTTTGGTAACTTCTGGTTAACTTAATGGCATTGGTGGTGCGGACCTTTAATTTATTCTACGCTGCCCTTTGCAGACGGATGCTGTTCGCTCTTACCTGGAGCTCCTGAGCCAGGAATTTCAGAGTGCTAAACTCATCATCCAGCCCATCCAGTTCACGCTGAAGGACCTGCTCGTAGTGCCTTTTCTTCTCTTCCAGGCCCCGGACCTTCATCACCCAGCGGTCCATGACTGCGGGGCTCTGGCTCCCGGACTGGATAAGATAGTCACACCGCTCCTGGTAGGCGGCAATTTCTTTTTTCACTGCCGCATAAAACTCCTCGGTCATCTTACCCCGCTGCTTCTCATCGTCGATGATGTAGAAGCTGTTTACCATCAGCGGGGTGTTATTGCGGTTCAGCCCGCTGAGCAGGGTGATGAAGTCCTCAAAAATATCCACCTTCTCCATGTAGGTCTTGGGGACAAAGTACATGTGCCCGGCGATGCTTAGTTTGGTAGCATCCAGGCTGCGCAGAAAGCTGGTGCAGATGGTTTCAATCTGCTTGCGGTTGGCGCACCGCTGGTAGAGCTCAAACAGCTCCTCCGCCCGGCGGCAGCAGCTCCGCACATCCACTACGTCGTCCATCATCATATTGTCGCATCGGAATACATGATCCCGCTTGTCAAAGCTGATGTTGGCCAGCTTCTCATACTGGTTGGTTTTCTGGTTCAGTGTCTCCTTTACCAATTCCCGGGAGAGAATTTCCGCTGTGTGCTTGTTATCCCGGCAGTAGGCCAAGTAGATGTGAGTCTCTCCTCCGGTAGTGACAGGGTAACGCTCTCGAATATCCCCGGTGGCGGAGCGGAAAGCGTCCGAGACGGACAGCCGTTTGCCGCCGGAGTAGGGAATGTCCATCTCCTCACAGAGCTTGGATAGGGCCTCCTTCTCCACCAGAAGATTACTCAGGGAGAAATAGAGGAATTTTCCCAGCATGTGGTCTTTGTCGCCTTGAGATGTTCCGATGAAATCCTTCATATCAAATACGTTATCCATAATCTTTCCTTTCTACATTACCGCTGCCCGGCTGAGGAGGTAGTCGTCCACTCCCTTATAGGCCGGGTCCCATGTGTATTTTGTATACTTCCACCGTTTGATTTTTTGGACTTCCTTCCGCATGGCGAGGATAGCTTTCCGGACCTCCGGCTTGGTGTTCTGGTCCATGTCCATGGCCTCCACTACCTCAGTGACGCCCAGGTCACGGAGGGTCTTGGTCAAACCATTCAGCGAATTGACGCCGCCGATGCAGACAAACAGGGCGTCGTGGGCCAGGAAGCTGGCCACGTCCCCTTTGAGGGGCCCCTCCGTCAGATAGGCCCGCTTGCTGGTGGTGTCGCCGGTGACATGGACCCAGGAATAGCTCCGCGTGCCGTTGGTCATGTCCCGGCTGGACAGCCAGCGGTACTTGCGGTCATCGTCAGCGTCATCCAGACGAATCTTCAGCCCCTGGATCAGACCGTTTTTGTCCCGGACTGGAATCAGAAAGCCATTTGGCCCGGCCAGGGTCCAGTCACCGTAGTAGGTGCGGAAACCGGGTACGCTCAGCAAATCAAACCCGCAGGAGCGGAGCAGGGCGGCGAGAAGCCGCCGGCCCTGTTCCGTCTCTGGCATACTGCGGTACTGATTGCGGATGATCCGCTCCTCGGACAGCCCCCGCTCCAGCAGATTTTCATGGTGCCTGTCCAGGAGGGTCAAATGGTTCAGCATGGCGGTGTAGGCAGTGTGCCGCTCCTCCAAGAGGACGGGCTGTCGCTCTGTTTCTGTGTTTTGAGGAGTTGGCTGCTTGGGGATAGGGTAAACATTGGTTTCCTTGCTCAACTCCTGAAAAGCCTGTTTGTTGTTCACTCCATGTAGCCGTGCATATAGCGAGACACTGTTGCCGTGTGCGCCGCAGAGGTTGCATCGGAACTGATCGGTGGCGGTGTTCAGGCTCAGATGATACTTCCCCTTGCCGTGGTCGCCGCAGAAGGGGCAGGTTGCCTCGACCTCCCGCCGCCGAAGCGTCCGGGAGTCGAGGACAAGCCCGCACCGCCTGGCCGTGTCCACGATGGGGATTTTTTCAAACACCAAGCGGTTTCACCCCTTCATCTATCAATTATGCCGCCTGGGCTACCAAGGGCTGGGAGCCAATGGGCCGAACCGAAAGACCCGCACCGTGAACGCACTTGGCCATGATGACCTGCCCGGTGGGGCGGACATTGGCCAGGTCGTCCACCGACTCCATGTTGTCCACGAACACGGGATAATTGCGCCCAGTGAGCCGCTTCACCAGCTCGGACACCTCCATGCCCGCCCGAATCTTCTCGGACAGGGACAGCCGGTCATAGCGCCGGCCATTGTAGGTGAACTTGAAAGCGGCTTTCTGCTCTCCGGTGGTCTTCATCACATCGTACAGCGAAATGGCCACCTTGTTCATCTTTAGGGCCTCAAAGGTCAGCTCCGCGCGCACACTCGCGTAAATAATCACGTTGGAAATCAGAACCTTCAAGGCTTTGACCTTCTGCTGGGCCTGGGTGATCTGGCTGTCAAAGTCAGGCCGTTCCTGTCCAGCGGCTTTTTTCGCCGCAGCCAGCTCCGCCGCGCATTGGCGGATTTCCTCCCGGCAAGCCAGGAGACGGTCATATTCCTGCTGCGACAGATTGCCATGCTCCAAACTGACGGACAATCGCTGAATCTGCTCTCTCAAATCGTCCGTCTGTCTGTCCGCCGTCAGCTTGTCCCGCTGCTTGGTGAGGGCGTCGAGCTCATCCTGCATTTTGATGATGTCATCAGCCTGGAACTGGTCAAAGGTTGCCTGAGTTTTCGCGTCCAGCTGCTGGAGCTGTTCCAACTGTGTCCGCTGCTCCCGGCCATCCGCAACAATGGCGTCTATGACCTTCTGGAGCGCATCCCGAACCTCAGACAGATTTTGCTCCGTCACCGGCCGGCGGCAGGTGGGGCAGGAAATACCAGGGACAAAGGCTTTCAATATCTGGTTTTCCCGTTGATACTGACGGGCCAGCGTCTGAACCTTGGCGTTGGTGTCGGCCATCGCTTGAATGTACTTTGACTGGTACTGCTCTGCCCGACGCTGGGCCAGCTTCTGATTCAAGGCCAGAATTTCAGTGTCAATCTGCGCCGTACCGCTGTCCCGGGCCGCTTCGTTGTAGCGGGTGCTCAATTCCACCAGTTGCAACTCCATACTGGGGCGGTCCAGACCAGTGAACTGCCTGCCCTCCAGGGCGTTCAACTCGCTCTCCAGCTGATTGTAACGCTCCGTCAGCGCGGTAACGGCCTGCCGTTGGGCTTCAGCCTGCGCTTCGCTCTGGTCCTTCTGGCCCTGGAGGTAGATTGTACGTTCCTCCTGTTCTCGAATCTCCGCGCGCTTGCTTTTTAAGACGGCATCGGGGGACGGAATCTCCACGCCCTCCAAAGCCGCCTGAACGCCATCGGAAAGCTGCCCCATCACAGTCTCATGAGGAATCATGGGCAGGTACATCTCTAACAGGTTCTTACCCTCATCCCCCAGTTCCTCAATGAAGTAGAGAGGATTGAAGATAGACAGGAACACATCCCGTTCCCCAAACATTTCCGTCAGGTCCATCTGGCGAATCAAGTTGCCATCGTAGCGGATGCACATAGAGTTTTTGTGCCGGGTCCGGGTCAGCTCATGGGCTGTGCCCGTCTCATCCAGAAAGCGCAGAGAGACGGAGACCTCGGGCTGAACCTCGTTGTGCAGCTTGTCAATACCCCGCTCCCCGAAAAAGGGCTGGCCAGTGACGGCGAAAGCAATAGCGTCGGCAATGCTGGTCTTACCCAGGCCGTTGCCGCCGGTAATGACGGTTTGGGGACCGAAAGCAAGCACAGTGGGTGCCTGATAGCACTTGAAGCCGTCAATGGTCATACCGGTGATCTGAAATTGTTCGATTTTTTTCATGTTGTCCTCCTTCACGCTGCCTGATTCTGGGGGAACACAATGCGGTAGTCCTCCAGAATGTAATACACAACGGTATCCTGCTGCCGCATGGACAATTTGACACCCGTAATCTGTGTGCCTGCAACCAATTCCGGGCGCTCGCCCATGGCAAAGGCGTGGAGCTGTTCCTCACCTGCCCGTTCCAGCAACACGTGGGTCGTGCTGTTGGGGCAGTTTTCCGGCCGGGCCGCAATCACAGTGTAAATACCGGCGCTGCCGTCCGTCTCGGGCTGAGGCATGGACTGGACCGGCGCGGGAGCAGGGTTAGGATCGGGGGCAGGCGCAGAGATTGGGGCCTCCTTGGTCTGCTTGGGGGTCAGGGTGGACTGCACCCCGCCGGCGGGGGCGGGCGTCAGCTTCAGCTTGTCCAAATAGTCCGTGTAGGCTTTATCCAGTTTGGGTCGCTCCGTCTTTTTGATGATCCAACTCCGCCCCCTTTTCTCCACATCGACAAAAATAGCATCCATACCGTAAAGGCAGCGGCCAATACCCCACTGGACTGCGGCCCGTTTCATACTGTCAGATAAGCCGCCTTTGATGGGCTCAATGTCCGAGTCCTCGGCACCGTCCCACTTGGTGATAAATCCCTGTTCGGGGAATCGGATAGAGATTCCACAGATTTGCGCTTCTTTCTTTCCCGTGCCATGCCAGGGCCGGTAGTCGTTATACCAGCCGTCCACCCCCACTACGTCGTCCAGCCGCGCCATGATAGCCCGGTTGGTTACATAGGGGATAGCCAGTCCCCATTTCCCGTTTTCCTCAGTCTGCTGCAACCGCCACTCCAGGTCCTCCGGAGCGAAGGGTTTGGCCAGCTCCTGTTGAATCCTTCTTGCGTCCTTCTGTTCCATCAAATTACCTCCTACTCAAAAAATCTTTCAGTGTCCGCCCATCTTCTACCAATACATCGGAGTAGTAGTGGGAGGATGTTTTGTTCTTCATCTGCTCCAGCAGGTCACGGAATCCGGCATGGAGCCGGTTGTTCTGATCGGAATAGAGATCGTCATTGTTTGGCATACGCAGGATATACGCCGCCAGGGTGTGGAGCCGGGCCGGGTTCTTATAGACCGGCAGGGCGTTGTTCCCCAGGCAGACGCTCAGATTGTTGTATACATTGGAAAACGGATATCGGTAGGTGGGGGTATCCAGTGTCAGCCGCTCGTCTTTTACCACGCACAGACTGGCATTCACGACCTTGTGATCAGTGGGCAGATACTTGAAGCAAAATACCAGCCGGGGGATGGGGAAGTGGAGGTACTCCGTTTCATAATAGGAGAAGTCTGCGTACAGCTCCGGGTATCGGATGTAGTAGTAGATATATTTTTTCTCCATCACCACGGCGATACAGCCCTCGGGCAGCAGGCCGGTGGGGTGGCTTTCGTCATCAACGCGGCTGGTCAGGATGCAGTCAGAGAGTGACTTCGGCGAAATATTTTTCCGGGAAATCACACCTTTTTTACTGCGCTGCTCCACCTCAACCTCCGCCCGGTCTGTGCTAATGCGGATAGTCATGTCGTAATCCTTGGACATTACGCCGCCTCCTTCCACTGCGCCGCTGTCACCAAAGACAGCGGTATGATTCTGGTTTCTTTTCTCAGCTCCGCTTTCAGCTTTTGATTGAGCGCCAGAAAGGCGTAGCGAATTTCCAAAAGTCCTTCTGGAACTGCCTCGTGGCTGTAAAATTCTTCACCTGTGAACAGAAGAATACACTTGCGCCCGCGTTCTGCGAGGGACAGCCGCCAGTCATAACCATAGCTGTAGCTGTCAAAATGGAAGCTTTCACGAATGGTTCGTTCAATGGCGTTTCGGTACGGATTTTCCTCCTCGCTGATTCCTTTGGACTGCTCATACGCTTGGCAAAGCTGGCAAAACTCGTCAATCATCGGGTCTGAAAACAACCAGGTGTCAACATCGTTTCTCTCATTGTAGTAGTGGACGGCATTCTGGAATATCCAGTCCGAGACTTCCAACCCCAGCGCATAGCAGCTATCTTCATCTAACTCCCATAATCCAATATCATTTTTTGCTTTATCTGGTACATCGCTGTCAAAAAATATTTTTGCCAGACGGAGTGCCGAAAAAAATGTGTGATTCAATTCTTGCATAACAGCACCTCAACAAAATGCACGGGACTTTTTGGCTATTGGTGGCAGATTTTGGACAGTTTTTGTCAGCTGCTCCAGCTTATAGCCAGCCTGTGCAAGTTCATCATGATATTCTGCAAGCGGTTCAATATCTTCCACATCGAAAGCGCTGTAGTCGATGTCCCGCAGCAGAATAGACTCGCCGTTCATG
>CANPFP010000112.1 GCA_947573385.1 uncultured Bacillota bacterium
CCCCGGGGCGTGGGCCGGACGGAGGTGGACGGCTGTCCCGCCACCATGGTGGACCAGGTGGGCATCGCCCACCTGGTGGTGGAGAACGTGCCCCCCAGCCTGGAATTTTTCCAGAAGGCCGAGCCCCTGTTCCGGGATATCCCCGACCTGGATGCCTACGGCGTTATCTTCCTGGACACAGAGCGGGGAACTATGACCCCCCTAGTCAAGGTCCCCGCCGCCGATTCTCTGGTTTGGGAGGGCAGCTGCGGCTCCGGCTCCCTGGCCGCCGCCGTGGCCCAGAGCCAGGACGCCCCCGATGGTCCCTTTGTCCGCTCCTATGTCCAGCCCGCCGGAGTGGTGGAAGCCGCCGTCGTCCGCCGGGACGGCGAGGAGGTGTCCGCCTGGATTGGAGGCCCGGTCACCCTGGACACCCCTGTAGAGGTCGAGCTTTAAGCGTTTGAGCTAAGGAGGGCTGTTCCGCTATGTCTCGCATTCGCAACAACCGCAGTGATTCCATCGACACGCTCTTTCAGGCAATTCTGTCCTTACAGGATGTAGATGAATGCTATCGCTTTTTTGGCGATTTACTCACTGTACAGGAGCTGTCTACATTTGCCCAGCGGCTTCAGGTGGCCTCTATGCTCTCTCAGGGGAAAACCTACGAGAGTATTCGCGGCGAAATTGCCACCAGCAGTTCCACCATCACCCGTGTAAATACCGAACTTCGCTACGGTTCGGGGGGATACAAGATGGTATTGGAGCGCTTAAAAGACTCCTCCCCATCCGTCAGCTGAAAAAATGCAAACGCCTTGCGGCTTAATCTGCCGCAAGGCGTTTTCGCCATCTCTATTGCTTCGCCCGCTTTTTCAGTGCCGCAGCTACCTTTTTCTGCACCGGCAGCTGCTCCCGGCGGGGGTAAGCCGCTTCATAGCACGCCAGCAGACGTCCGGCGGCTTCAGGGGTGAGCCGGGGAATGAGCCCCGTTGTCTTGCCGTGCACCGCCCCCAGCATCCAATAAACGGCGTCCTGTCTCTCCTTCCGCGCCTGGTGCGCAAGGTAGACATACTCCAAAATCTCCTCCGCCTGCTCCGGCGGCACAGCCTCCTCCGCTTCCTTCAGCAGGTGCTCCAGGTTTTCGGCAAACCGCTCGTGGCAGGCGTAGTTTCTCGGGCCGTCGGTCAGTCCAAACATGCCCGCACCCGCCCGGCGCTTCTGCTCAAGACTCTGAAACTCCGCCGCGTAATCCTCATAAAGCGCTCTTATCCTCTCCACCATGGGCTTTACTCCTCCCGCTCCTGACGGAGCGCTTCCTCCTCCTCCGGGGTCAGCTCCGCCTCCTTCAGGGCCCGTTTATACTCCCCCCAGGCGTAATACCCAAAGCCAGCCGCCGCCAGGATAAACAGACCGCCCAGCAGCCAAGCCACAAGGGGGGTGAAGGAGGGGTCGCTGCCCCCGCTCTGAATCAGCTGCCAAGCCAGGTAGAGCAGATAGCCGCACAGGAGGGCTCGGAACAGCGCCCTGGTATCCGCCTTATTCTTCCGGACCACGTGGTACCGCTTCTTTTGTTCCATGATGCACGCTCCTTCTCCGTGTTATATCTTTATTGTACCTCTTTTTTGCCAAAAAGCAAGGGTAAAAACAAAACCGCCCGCCGCGGCAGCCCGGGGGTATCCTTACCCTAAAGGACCGCAAAAAACCTTTTCTCTTCCAGGGGAAGCCTTTTCACCCACGGGGCAGACAGGGGTAGAACCTCTGCCCCGCATGACGCAGCAGCCCCTATCTCCGCTTTTTTTCCTTTACTTTTTCCCTGCTCTCGTATATAATAGATTGACTAATTAGAAAGCGTGGGAACAAAATGCTCCAATTTGATGAATATAAGGTAAAGCTGAACAATCTGGCCCCCGCCCTGAAGGACCTGGCCCAGGCCTTGGACCTGGAGGGGGCCGAGCGGGAGCTGGACATGCTCCAGGCCGAGTCCGCCGCCGACGGCTTCTGGGACAATCTGGCCAAGGCCCAGAAGGTGCAGCAGCGCATTAAGAACCTCCAGGACAAGGTGGACAGCCAGAACCGGCGGCAGGGCCAGTGGGACGACCTGATGGCCCTGTGCGAGATGGGCAACGAGTTTGAGGACGAGAGCCTGATTCCCGAGCTGGAGCAGGGCTTTGCCGCCCTGGAGGTCAACATGGAGACCGCCCGGCTGGAGACCCTGCTCACCGGGGAGTACGACCGCTCCAACGTAATCCTCACCATCCACCCCGGTGCCGGCGGCACCGAGGCCCAGGACTGGGCCCAGATGCTCTACCGCATGTACACCCGCTGGACCGAGCGCCACGGCTTCACCTACCAGATTATGGACTACCAGGAGGGGGACGAGGCGGGCATCAAGTCGGCCACCATCATGATCGAGGGGGAGAACGCCTACGGCTACCTCCGGGGGGAGCACGGCGTCCACCGGCTGGTGCGGGTGTCTCCTTTCGACGCCAACGCCCGGCGGCAGACCTCCTTCGCCTCTGTCGAGGTCATGCCCGACCTGCCCGAGGACGTGGAGATCGACATCCGCCCCGAGGACATCGAGATGCAGGTCTACCGGGCCTCCGGCGCCGGCGGCCAGCACGTGAACAAGACCTCCTCCGCCGTCCGGCTCATCCACAAGCCCACCGGGGTGGTGGTGGCCAGCCAGCAGGAGCGGTCCCAGTTCCAGAACAAGGACAACTGCATGAAGATGCTCCGGGCCAAGCTGGTGGAGCTGCAGATGCAGGAGAAGGCGGAGAAGATCTCCGATTTGAAGGGGGTCCAGCTGAAGATTGAGTGGGGCAGCCAGATCCGCTCCTACGTCTTCATGCCCTACCAGATGGTGAAGGACAACCGCACCGCCTTTGAGACCAGCAATATCGGCTCCGTCATGGACGGAGATTTAGACGGCTTTGTCAACGCCTACCTCACCGCCGAAGCCACCGGGAACTGGGCGGCAAAATAAAACGGTCCCGCATTCCAAACTGGAACACCTTTTGTACTGGAGGATAGAACATGTCATTGGATATGAAGTATTTTGAGGAGATGGAATCCAAAATCCCCAAGGGCAAGGTGCGCACCCGGTTCGCCCCCTCCCCTACGGGGTATATGCACGTGGGCAATCTGCGCACAGCGCTCTACACCTGGCTGATTGCCCGCAACGCCGGGGGGACCTTCATCCTGCGCATTGAGGACACCGACCAGGGCCGCCTGGTGGAAGGGGCCACCGATGTAATCTACAAGACCCTGGCTGAGTGCTGCCTGGACCACGACGAGGGGCCTGACGTGGGAGGCCCCGTGGCCCCCTATATCCAGTCGGAGCGGCGGGACACCTATGGCAAGTACGCCCGCCTGCTCATCGAAAAGGGCCACGCCTACTACTGCTTCTGCGAAAAGGCGGAGAGTGGGGAGGACTCCGGCGACTTTGCGCGGACCGACGACCCCTGCCGCGCCCTGTCTCCGGCCGAAGCCCAGGCACGGGTGGACGCCGGTGAGCCCTATGTCATTCGCCAGCGTATCCCCAGGGAGGGGACTACCACCTTCCACGATGCCATCTTCGGCGACATCACTGTGGAGAACAATACACTGGACGACCAGGTGCTTATCAAACGGGACGGCATGCCCACCTACAACTTTGCCAATGTCATCGACGACCATCTCATGGGCATCACTCATGTGGTCCGCGGCAGCGAGTATCTGTCCTCCGCTCCGAAATACAATCTACTCTACAAGGGGTTTGGCTGGGAAATCCCCACCTACGTCCACTGTTCTCCCGTCATGCGGGATGCGCAGAACAAGATGTCCAAACGCCACGGCGACCCCTCTTACGAGGATTTGAAGGACCAGGGTTTCCTCACCGGCGCCATCCTCAACTATGTGGCTCTGCTGGGCTGGTCTCCCCGGGGGGACATTGCCGAGCAGGAGGTCTTTTCCCTGGAGGAGCTGGCCAAGGCCTTTGACCTGGCCGGCATGTCCAAGTCCCCCGCCATCTTCGACATTGAGAAGCTGATTCACTTTAACGCACTCTACCTCCGGGCCATGTCTCCAGAGACCTTTGCCCAGGCTGCAGAGCCCTATATCCGTCAGACGGTGAAAAATGAGCGCCTGTCTGCGGCAGAGATTGCCGCCCTCCTCCAGGCCCGGTGCGAGAAGCTTACCGATATTCCGGAGAAAGTGGCCTTCTTCGATGCCCTGCCCGAATACAGCGCGGACATGTTCACCAACAAGAAGTCCAAAACCAATCCGGAAGTATCCAGAACCATGCTGGAGTCGGCCATTCCCATGCTGGAAGCCCTCCCCGACTGGAGCCAGAACGCCATTCACGACGGACTGGTGGCCCTGGCCGAAAAGCTGGAAGTGAAAAACGCCACCCTTATGTGGCCGGTGCGCATCGCCGCCGCCGGCCAGGCCGTCACCCCCGGCGGCGCAGTGGAAATCTGCTGCATTCTGGGGAAAGAGGAGACACTTCGCCGTCTCAAGCTGGGCTTGGACAAGCTGTAACAGATAAAGGGCCGTCTGACAGACGGCCCTTCTTCTATGCTATAACTGGAAAAAGGGAACATTCTTTTGTTGACTTCCCACAATGAATATCGTATGATAAAAGGGATGATTGGAGGGATTTTAGATGAACAAACGACACTGGACCTCTCTGCTGTTAGCCGGTCTGCTGCTGCTCCCCCTGGCCGCCTGCGGAAAAAAGGACCCGGGTGGAATCTCCTCCGCCCCGCCCAATGAGCCCGCCGTATCGGTCATTGTTCCGGTGGAGCCCGAGCCGCAGCCTGAGCCGGAATTTCCCTACGCCAACCCTCTCACCGGTGAGGGACTTTATGAGGACATCAGCGGCAAACGGCCCTTCGCCGTCATGTTCAACAACCTGAAAAAGGCCCTGCCCCAAAGCGGCATTGCTCAGGCGGATGTTATATATGAAATCATCGCCGAGGGAGGTATCACCCGGATGATGGGGGTATTTCAAAACCTGGAAGGGGTAGGCGATCTGGGTAGCATCCGCTCTGCCCGGGACTACTACGTCAGTCTGGCCCTGGGCCACGACGCCATCTACATCCACGCCGGCGGCAGTCCCCAGGCCTACGACGCCTTTGACAGCTGGGGCATCACTCACATCGACTTTGTCAACGGCCCCTACGGCAATATGTGCTGGCGGGACCCGGACCGGAAGAAGACCGCCGGGCTGGAGCACTCCCTGTTCACCTCCAGCGAAAAGGTGCTGGAGCAGATGCCCGGCCGTTTCCGCCTGGACCACGAGACAGGCTTTTCCGTGGACTGGGCCTTTGACCAGGACCCGCCTGCCGGAGACCTGCAGCAGGCGTCCAAGCTGACGGTGCCCTTCTCCCGGTACAAGACCGGATACTTCACCTATGACGCAGACAAAAATCAGTACCTCATCTCCCAGAGCCTGGACGGCTCCGATCCCATCTCCTGCATAGACGGCCAGACCGATCAGGCGGTGTGTGTGAGCAATGTGCTGGTGTTGTTCACCGATGTAAAACAGGTCAAGGGGGACTCCGCCGGAAGGATGGATGTGCGCACCACCGGCACTGGGAACGGTCTTCTCCTCCGGGACGGTATGCTCTTTCAGATCACCTGGAGGAGAGAAAACCGGACCGATACCCTCTCTTTCCTGGATCAGGCCGGAAAACCCATCCCCCTGGCGGTGGGACCCAGCTACATCAACATTGTCGGAACCTCCGCCCAGGTCGCCTGGGAGTAACTTTCCTCTTGCAAAAGGGTGTCAATTGGTGTTACAATAGCGTAGGATAGTTAAGAATCCGTAAATATCAAAGGGAAAGGAAGTGGGACCCAGCATGGAAGGCCGAAGTCGCCATAAAGCGGAGAGCTGCCACGAACAAGGGGCGGCGGGCCGGAGCGGGTCCCGCCGCCGGTAATTGAGGGACGGATGTGTCCCTCTCCTTGAACATGTGCAGCCACAGGCGCGCCCACGGGAGCGGTGCGTCTGTGGCTTTGCGGCTTTTCACGCCTGGCGTTTGAAAAAACGAGAGGAGGAGAGCACTATGCACGACAACTACGATCTGGACCGGCTGATGGAGCTGGTCCAGGAGCGGAAATTCCGCGCCCTGCGGGAGATCCTTACCGAAATGAACGAGGTGGACATCGCCGAATTTCTGGACGAGCTGGATGTGGAGCAGGAGATTCTGGTATTCCGCCTGCTGCCCAAGGACTTGGCGGCGGAGGTTTTCTCCTACCTGGAGGAGGACCAGGAGAAGCTGATCGGCGCCCTCAGCGACCGGGAGCTGCGGG
>CANPFP010000113.1 GCA_947573385.1 uncultured Bacillota bacterium
GCATCCGCTCGCTATTCCTGCTTCTATGCCCCCGTCGAAACCGGTACGCCCCCTCATCGTCGCGGGCTTCATATCCTTCGCTTCCGGTTAAAGCCGAAAGCTCACTCATTACGCCGCTCCTCATCTCCAAACCACAACCGCTGCGCTGGGTTGCGGTTTGGGGCCGCCCTGCGGGCGGCTGGGGAACGGCTGCCGAGACGGTCTGGTGTGATTTTTACACCTTTTCCGGCTCAGGGTACTCCACGCCGAAAGTGTCCACGGTGACCTTTTTCATCACCTGCTTCTGCCGGGGACGGTCCTGCCAGTCGGTTTTGCCCGAGACAATGGCATCGGCCGTTTCCATACCCTCGATCACCTTGCCGAAGGCGGCATAACCGCCGTCCAGGTGGGGGGCCTTATCCACCATGATAAAGAACTGGCTGCCAGCAGAGTTGGGGTTCATGGACCGGGCCATAGACAGCACGCCCCGGTCGTGGGCCAGGTCGTTCGTGAAACCATTTTGAGCAAACTCACCTTTGATGGAGTAGCCCGGTCCGCCTGTGCCGGTGCCCTGGGGACAGCCGCCCTGAATCATAAAGCCGGGGATGCAGCGGTGGAAAATCAGACCGTCGTAGAATCCTTTCTGAATCAGGGAAATAAAATTGTTCACGCTGTTAGGGGCCACCTGAGGGTAGAGCTCCGCCTTGATAAGGGAGCCGTTTTCCATCTCAATGGTGACGATGGGGTTTTGTGCCATAGTTATCATCCTTTCTCAGGGGTTAACGGTTTCGGGTCTTCATAGCCCGGTCCATCTCCCGCTTGGCGTCCCGACGGGCGGAGGATTCCCGCTTGTCGTAGAGCTTTTTGCCCTTGGCCAGGCCAATCTCCAGCTTGACTCTGGGGCCCCGGAAGTACACCGACAGGGGGATGAGAGAGTAGCCGTCCTGCTTGATTTTTGCGAACAGCCGCAGAATTTCCCGCTTGTGCATCAGCAGCCGGCGGGGGCGGCGGGGGTCCTTGTTGAAAATGTTGCCCTTCTCATAGGGGCTGATGTGCATGCCCAGTACGGAAATCTCCCCGTCCTTGATGAGACAGAAGGAGTCCTTCAGGTTTACGTTGCCCAGCCGGATGGACTTCACCTCGGTGCCCGCCAGCTCGATGCCGGTCTCGTATTTCTCCTCAACGAAATAGTCGTGATAGGCCTTGCTGTTTTTGGCGACAATCTTCACCGCTTCGCCCACGGCGGACACCCCCTCTCCTCACAGGTCAAACCACTATACCATATACTGCCCAAAAAGGCAAGGGGAAAGTCAGGCTATTCCGGGGACTTATTTTGTGTTTGGGATTGTTTTTCTCTACAACAGCGTGTATAATATAGGCTACCGAATTATTGACCGTATAATTAGGAGGAATACCATGGAAAAACTGCTGGAGCTGCTGGAGCAGGACTGCACCATGCCGGTGTCGGCGCTGGCCGCCGCCGCGGGGGTGAGCGAGGAGGAGGCAAAGGCCGCCATTAAAAAATATGAGGACGACCGCACCATCCTGGGCTACCAGGCCATTGTGGACTGGGACCGGGTGCGCCGGGAGACCGTTACCGCCCTGATCGAGGTGAACGTCACCCCCCAGTCCAAGGACGGCTTTGACCGCATCGCCGAGCGCATCTACCAGTATGACGAGGTGGAGAGCATGTATCTGATGAGCGGCTCCTTCGACCTGACCGTTATCATCTCGGGCCGCACCCTGCGGGAGGTGGCCCAGTTCGTGGGCGAGCGGCTGGCCCCCATTCAGGGGGTCACAGGTACGGCCACCCACTTTATCCTGAAAAAGTACAAAGAGAAGCATCTGGTGTTCCGCCCCCAGGACCCGGAGGAAAGGGAGTATATCTTCGTATGAATTACGACAACATCCTCAACGAGAAAATTCAGAACATCAAGCCCTCCGGCATCCGGAAATTTTTCGATATCCTGGAGGAGATGACCGACGCCATCTCCCTGGGCATCGGCGAGCCCGACTTCGTCACCCCCTGGCACATCCGGGACGCCGGCATCTACTCCCTGGAGCGGGGCCACACCAAATACACCTCCAACGCCGGCATGCTCCAGCTGCGCCGGGAGATTGCCGCCTACCTCAACCGCCGCTTTGACCTGCAATACGACTACGCCAGCCAGATTCTGGTCACCGTGGGCGGCAGCGAGGCCATCGACCTGGCCCTGCGGGTGCTGGTGAACCCCGGGGAGGAAGTGATTGTCCCCACCCCCTCCTTCGTCTGCTACGGACCCCTGGCCGAGATGGCCGGCGGCATGCCCAAATACCTGGAGCTGAAGGCGGAAAATCAGTTCCGTCTCACCCCCGAGGAGCTGCGCTCCGCCATCACCGACAAGACCAAGGTGCTGGTGCTGCCCTTCCCCTGCAACCCCACCGGGGGCACCATGGACCGCAAGGACCTGGAGGCCATCGCCGAGGTGCTGAAGGGCACCGACATCATGGTGATCTCCGATGAGATTTATGCCGAGCTGACCTACGGCCGCCGCCACGTCTCCCCGGCCAACCTCACCGACCTGTACGACCGCACGGTGGTGGTCAACGGCTTTTCCAAGAGCCACGCCATGACCGGCTGGCGGATGGGCTACGTCTGCGCCCCCAAGCCCATTGTGGCCGCCATGACCAAGCTGCACCAGTTCGGCATCATGTCCGCCCCCACCACCAGCCAGTACGCCGCCGTGGAGGCCATGCGCAACGGAGACGGGGACATCGAGCACATGCGTGAGGAGTACGACCGCCGCCGCCGGTATCTGGTAGAAAACCTCAACCGCATCGGCCTGTCCTGCTTCGAGCCCAAGGGGGCGTTTTATGTGTTCCCGGATGTCCGCTCCACCGGCCTGTCCAGCGAGGAGTTCTGCGAAAAATTTCTCCTGGAGGAGAAGGTGGCCGTCATCCCCGGCTCCGCCTTCGGCCCCGGCGGCGAGGGCTTTGTCCGGGCCTGCTACGCCGCCTCCATGAAGGATATTGCCGAAGCCGTGGCCCGGATGGATAATTTCCTCACCAATTTGAGAAGAAAACAGGGAAGAGAGGGTTAACGATGAATATTGTGTGTTTGGACATGGAGGGCGTTCTGGTCCCGGAGATCTGGATCGCCTTTGCCGAGGAGAGCGGCATCCCCGAGCTGCGCCGCACCACCCGGGACGAGCCCGACTACGACACACTGATGACCTGGCGGCTGGGCATCCTCAAGGAGCACGGCCTGGGGCTGAAGGAAATCCAGACGGTGATTGCCAAGATCGACCCCCTGCCCGGGGCCAAGGAGTTTCTGGACAAGCTGCGCACCGAGACCCAGGTGCTGATCCTCAGCGACACCTTTGAGCAGTTCGCCAAGCCCCTGATGGAGAAGCTGAACTGGCCCACCATCTTCTGCAACACCCTGGAGATGGGGGAGAACGGGGCCATCACCGGCTATAAGATGCGGTGCGAGAAGTCCAAGCTGACCACCGTGAAGGCTTTGCAGTCTATGGGCTACGAAACCATCGCCGCCGGCGACAGCTTCAACGACCTGGCCATGATTCAGGCCAGCAAGGCGGGCTTCCTGTTCAAGTCCACCGACGCCATCAAGGCCGCCCACCCCGAGCTGCCCGCCTTTGAGGAGTTTGACGACCTGCTGGCCGCCATTGAGGGAGCGCTGGACTGATATTTTGAAATGAGTGACAGAATATGAACGCTATGTTTGACAATCTACCCTTCAAGCCTGCCGATATCCTCCTGCCCCGGGACTGCGACCTGTCCCTGTGGTCGGTGGTGGCCTGCGACCAGTACACCTCCCGGCCCGAGTACTGGCAGCGGGTGGAGGACCGGGTGGGCCGGGCCCCCTCCGCCCTGCGTCTGATTCTGCCCGAGAGCTGCCTGGAGGGCCCCAGCGTGGAGATGGACATCATGGAGGTCAACAACACCATGAGCCGCTACCTGCGGGAGGGCCGTTTTCAGGACTACCCCGACGCGCTGTTTTATGTGGAGCGCACCCTGGATTCGGGAAAGGTCCGCCGGGGGCTGGTGGGCATGGCCGACCTGGAGCAATACGACTACGAGCCCGGGGCGGCTTCCGCCATCCGGGCCACCGAGGGCACTGTGATGTCCCGCATTCCGCCCCGGGTGGCGGTGCGGAAAAACGCCCCCATCGAGCTGCCCCATGCCATGCTGCTGGCCGACGACCCGGGCAAGACCCTCATCGAGCCCCTGGCCACCCAGACCGGGGAGATGGAGCTGCTCTACGACTTCGATCTGATGGAGCGCGGGGGCCATGTGAAGGGCTGGAGGCTCACCCGGGCCCAGATGGAGCATGTGGCCCGAACCCTCCATGCCATGAAGGTCCAGTCCGACGGGGAGCGGGGCGGCCTGCTCCTGGCGGTGGGGGACGGCAACCACTCCTTGGCCACCGCCAAGGAGTGCTACGAGCGGCGGAAGGGCCTTACCGACCCCGGCCAGTGGCCGGAGCTGCCCTCCCGGTATGCCCTGTGTGAGTTGGTCAACCTCCACGACGACAGCTTGGAGTTTGAGCCCATCCACCGGGTGGCCTTTGGCGTGAAGCCGGAGGAGTTGCTGGACGCTTTGATGCACCATTACCCCTCCGCCACCCGGGGCAAGGGGGAGGGGCATGTTCTGTCCTTTGTCATCAACCGCTGGAGCCAAGGCGAGGTGACGGTGGGGGAGCCCTCCGCCCAGCTGCCGGTGGGCACCCTCCAGAACTTTTTGGACGACTACATAGCCGCCCACCCCAGGGCACGGGTGGACTACATCCACGGCGCGGACGAGGCCAGACAACTGGCCGAGGAGCGGGAGGACGCCATCGCCTTCCTGCTGCCCGTCATGGGCAAGGAGGAGCTGTTCCCCACTGTGATCCACGATGGGGTACTGCCCCGGAAGACCTTCTCCATGGGGGAGGCCCACGACAAGCGTTTCTATCTGGAGGCCCGGAAGATTCGCAAATAAGCAGCGTATGAGATTGTTTTACAGGGGGGGAGCCGTTATGGAAGTACGGGCCAACGCCAAGCTGAATCTGACCTTGGACGTGCTGGGCAAGCGCCCTGACGGCTACCACGACCTGCGGATGATTATGCAGTCGGTGGAGCTGGCCGACACACTCACGCTGACCTGCAACGACACCGGGGAACTGCGGGTGAGTACCAATCTGCATTTCCTGCCCAACAACGAGAAGAATCTGGCCGCCCAGGCCGCCCTGCGCTGGTGGGAGTGTGAAAACGCTGCCCCCTGCGGGCTGGATATCAACATTGAGAAGCATATCCCGGTCTGCGCCGGGCTGGCGGGCGGGAGCAGCGACGCCGCCGCCGTCCTCCGGGCACTGAACCAGATGGAGGATGCCCGCCTGTCTCCGCAGGCGGTGGCCGGGATTGGGTCGCTGGTAGGCTCTGATGTGCCCTACTGCGTCATGGGCGGCACCGCCCTGGCCGAGGGACGGGGGGAGGTCCTCACACCGCTGCCCCCGCTGCCGAAGTGCTGGGTGGTGCTGTGTAAGCCGGAGTTTTCCATCTCGACGCCCGCCCTGTTTGCCAAAATTGACAGCGTCCGCCTGCGCTGCCGCCCCGACACCCAGGGGGCCATTGCCGCCCTGGAGACAGGGGACTTGGCTGGGGTGGCCCGGCGGATGTATAATGTCTTTGAGGATACCCTGCCCGAGCGCCAGCGGGCCCGGGTGAACGACATTAAAAACGCCCTTATTCAGTGCGGGGCCCTGGGGGCCAGCATGAGCGGTACCGGCCCCACGGCCTTCGGACTGTTTGACGACAAGGCCCTGGCCCAAGAGGCCCGGGAGCGCCTGTCCGACTTCGGCGGCGAGGTGTTTTTAACGCAGACGGTATAGTGACAAAGACAAGCCGAAAGACACCCTGGAGCTTACTGCTCCAGGGTGTCCTTTTAATTATGCTTTTATTTCCCCGTCTTAAATCCGTCTTTCAAGCTGACCGCCCGGTTAAACACCAGCGCGCCCGGCCTGGAGTCCCTACTGTCGGCACAGAAGTAACCCAGACGCAGGAACTGGAACCGGTCGGCCGGCTGGGCAGCGGCCAGGGAGACCTCCAGCTTGCAGCCGGTGAGTACCTCCAGGGAGCCGGGGTTGAGGCACTCCAGAAAATCCCTGTCGCCGCCGTCTGGGTTCTCGTCGGCAAAGAGGTTGTCATACAGCCGCACCTGGGCGTCCACGGCGGTGGCGGCGTCCACCCAGTGGATGGTGG
>CANPFP010000114.1 GCA_947573385.1 uncultured Bacillota bacterium
CATCCTGGAGCGTAATGCTGGGATTGACGGAGCATACCTTTCTGATAAGCAAAATCCCGTCCGGGGAATTGTCAAAACGGACAGTAATGACACTCTGTTCCCCGCTGTCCGCCAGATACACCGTCTCGGAGGCGTTGATGATGGAGTACCCGTCCGCAGGGCTGACTTCCTCCACGACGTAAGTGCCGCTTTTCAGCCCCGTCCAGATGGCGGTGCCGTTCTTCCCGGTCACTTTCTGCCCGATGACGGTGCCGCCCGTGCCGGAAGTGCCGCCCAAATACCGCAGTTGGAACGTACATCCCGGCAGGGCCTCATGGGTCACACTGTCGTACTTTTCCACAATAATTCCATTCAGCGGCTCATTCTGGAAGGTCAGGGTCTTACTCTCGCCGCCGTGGATGATAACGCGCTGGGTGGTGGGTTCCTTCATCTGAAAGCCGGGGGCGGGGGCCACTTCGGTCACGGTGTACTCGCCGGGGTACATCTTCTTCCCCTGCTCATGCACCTTGATCTGACCGTTGGCGTCGGTGAAAATATACCCGTAGTCAATGGAGCCGGGAGCGTCCGCCGCCTCGCCGTTGCTGGTGTAGGTGACGTGGAACTTGGCCCCCTCAATAGGAGCGCCCGCCACACTGTCCTCCTTAAAAATCGTCAGCTCCGGGGCCTTGTGGTTGCGGAAAACCAGCGTCTTTTCATCGCCTGGGTGCAAGGAAATTGTCTGCACACGGTCTTTATCCTTATCCGGCAGATAATAGGGCGCGGGTACAGATTTCTCCGTCACCTCATATGTGCCGGGGGCAACCCGCAGGGTAGCCTTGCCGTCCTCGCCGGTAGTCCAATCGTCCTGATAGTCCCCGTTGATAGCTTTTACGGTGAACACAGTGCCGGGGACAGGCTTACCACTGTCAGCGTCAACCTTGGAGATCGTCAGCTCCGGCTTTTTAAGATTCTCAAAAACGACTTCCTTCTCATCGCCGCCATTCAAGCTGATGGTCTGGGTTGGCTCATCACTGATACAGTACGGCTCCGGGACAGACTTCTCCGTTACGCGATAACTGCCGGGAGCAACCCGCAGCTCCACGGAGCCGCTGGCCTCGGTGGTAACTTCGTGGCGGTAATCGCCGTCAATGGCTTCCAGCAGAAACACCGTACCGGGGATGGGATTGCCCGTACCCTTTTCAATTTTGGTAATTTTCAAAAGAGGCTGTTTGAAATTATCAAAAATCAGCTCCTTATTGTCACCAGCCTCCAGCCAAATGGTCTGCGTGGGTTCATCCCCCACCACATAGGGGGCGGGAACGGACTTCTCAACCACTTCATAGCTGTCCACGGGGATATTGGAGAGGACGGCCCTGCCGTCTGCGCCGGTAGTCACATCGTTGTGGTAGCCGTAGTGGATGCCCTTGATCTCAAAATGGGTATTGGGGATCACATCTCCAGTCTGCGCGTCCCGTTTCAGAATCGTCAGGTTGGGGAGCCGCTTGTCGGAGGCTGTCACGGTGACGGTGCCGCCGCCGTTGATAGTGGCCTGATCCACATGGGCGATGACCGGCTCTGTGAGGGTGGCGTAGGGAGCCGGGGCACTCACCTCCACAAAAGCGTACATTCCCTCGGTCACATCGGTGACGGTAATGGAGCCGTCCGCTTTGGTGGCCTCCGTGCCGACAATCTGGCCGTCCTTGATGATGTTGAACACCGCGCCGGGGAGGGGATTGTCGCTGTCATCCAGTTTGATAAGTTTTACCTTTACCTTGGCGTCATTTTCAAACACCAGGGCAATGTCGCTCTTGCCGTCCCAGCGGAAGGACTGCTTAGTCTTATTCACATCGGGGCTTTTGGTGTAGCCCTCCGGGGGTGTCACTTCCTCGGCGGTGTAGCTGCCAATGGGCATATCCTTCCAGGGAACGTCGGTCAGATAGCCGCCCTCGCCGGTGATGAAGGTTCCAGTAAAATCATTGTCCACGCCCTCAATTTTAATGACCGCCCCGGCGAGGCCCTTGGTGGGGTCATCCGCGTCCACCTTGCGGATACTGCCCTCGCCGGTGATTTCGGGGCTGTCGGCAAAGGTGACGGTTACGGTGTTATTGCCATTGCTGGGCAGGACCACATACTGCGGGCCAGCGTTGTCGATCTCATAGCCCTCCGGGGCCTCCAATTCAGTCACGGCGTAAGTGCCCGCTTCCAGGGCGGACAAGGTATAGGTTCCGCCGCTACCCGTTACGATCTCCTTGGAGTAGGTGCCGTTTTCAGAAGTCACCTTAAATCTCGCTCCGGGCAGGCCCTTGTTGGGATTGGTGCTGTCTACCTTCTTGACAGTGAGATCATACTTCTCACGGGTGATATTCAGTTCCCCAATCATAATGGCCTGTACGTCGCTGGCCGGATGATAGTTAGAGCCGGGGCCAGTGTAAGCGTACTCATAGACGGCGCAATCGCCCCATACGCCCTGCGCCCCCAGGTCGAGGATATACTGGGCGCGGTCACGGAACGATCTGCCGTCCATCGTATCGTCAATGCTGGTATAGCTGGTATGCTCCAGATTGTTATAGACGTACAGCAGTTCCTCGGCGCAAGCGGTCACGGGGTCTGCCAGCAGACCGGCCTTGTAGCGCCAGACAATCGCCTGCACCCAGGCGTTCATCGTCCATGTGTAGTCGCTGTCCCACACATCATCCACGTTCAGGGCGTGGGCTTGATCGGTAAATACGCCGGTAGAGTGGGCGTAGAAAAAGGCCATCATGGTCTTGACGGTGGGATCGGAAATGGACTGGGGATTACCCCACGTGTGGCCCTCCAGGGACCAGCCCATGCCCTTGCCTTTCTCGGCGCAGAAGCCCATGGTACTCTTTCCATTAAGCCCAAAGTGCATCTGGTGGAGATGGCAGGTGCCCAGAGCCGGGGATTCATATTTGACCCCGTTATGAGTACAGTCGTCCATCTTGATGGAGCTGGGGCTTGCCGCCAGCCCCCTGGCAGGCAGCAAGCCCAAGATACAAACCACCACCCACACCAAAGCCGGTTATGCGGGTGAGGGAGAACCGGATTTTTTTCATATGTTAAAAAACTCCTTTCCATTTTGCGGTATAAGAAAAGGCCCTTCAGCATGGGGCTGAAAGACCTTTCCATATCCGTATTCAGTTATTCGTAGGGATTGTGGGTGTTCGGTCTGCCAACGATCATATAACAGTAGGTTGCGCCGCCGCTTTCAGTCACACCCACGCCAATACCGTCACAGTCTGGCTTTATCATGGTTTCAAAGTGTCCTGAAGAATTAAGCCAGTTTTCGTGGGCGTGTTGGGCTGCATCCTCTGCGGCAACACCAGTGAATACCGTCAGGTTTATGCCAAAACCGTAAGGATAGCCGCTGTCAATCACGGCTTCGCATTCCTCCTGGGTGTGGTGCCAGGAATACCGCTGATCCGAGAGGGCTTGTGCGGCGTCCATCAGGGCCTCGTTGACTGGCAGCTCCGCCACGCCGTTGGCCTTGCGGGTCTGATTGATAAGCTGAATCAATTCCTGACGAATCTCCATGTTGTCCGCCAGGGCGGAGCTGGTTTCACCGGCAGGAGAGGATGGACCGTCCGCTTCCACGGTAATTGTCACGCTCCCTGTCCGCCCGTCCGGGGCGGTCACGGTGATGGTGGCCTTACCAGGAGCCTGCGTCTTGGCCGTCCAGTAGCCCAGCACATTTTCTACACGCACAATGGCGGGGTCGCTGGAGACTGCGGTACAGCCCGGTTCCGAAACGATCAGGCCGCTCCCTTCCCCCGCTTTCAAGGTGGTCCCCTTGTAGCTGCTCACCCGAATGGAATCCGTCTGTGCCGGGGCTGTGCCGGTGTATGGCGCGTCGCTGTCAATCTGAACGCCGTCCTGCCAGTATACGTTGAAGCCCACCGCCTGTCCAATGTCCCGCAGCTTCACATAATTGTTGCCGCCAATGCTGTATGCGGTCATCTGAACCTGCTGGCCGTCCACGTAGATGGGCTGGACAGATAATTCCGCTATGACCCCTGCGGCATAGGCGGTCCCACCGCCGAACAGCACCGCTCCAACCAGCATACCCATTACGAAAGTGAAATACCTGTTTTTCATTTTGACGCCTCCATTTCTGTCTATCCGGGAGTTAGCTGCATCTAACCAAGTATATCATAGCAGAAATGGAAATATTTGTCAAGCGGTTTTGCGAAAGTTTTTCCTTAACTTTCGATGCCTTTCACGCACCAGCGGTATTCCCGCTCATTCCTCACACAAGTATAGAGGGTGATCTGGTTGTCGCTGGTGGAGGCGGTGCCGCTGTTGTCCGTCTCGCTGACCTTCTCCACGCTGGTGACAGAATAGGTGCGGGTCCCCTCCTTGGTGGTGAGGGTGATGCTGTCACCAATGTTCAGCGTATAGATTTTCCCGAAATAGGAGTTGGTTCCCCGGTTGTACGTGGCCAGACAGACGTTGCCATTCCAAATGCTGGTGTCGGTGAAGTGACCCACGCCCTTGGCCAGCGCCGCGCTGTCCGTCCCCTGGACGATCTTGGCGGTAAGGCCAATAGCGGGAATATGCAGACTGCCCAAGGTTCCGTCCAGTAGCTGTCCTGGGTCACATCCGTATAACCAACGCCGCCGCTCCCCGTCCAGGTGCTGGTGGAAAAGCTGTTATCGGGGAGGTTGGGCAGAGCGGAACCGTCCACGCTGGGCAGGGTGGAGTAGTCCATATTCCCCAGGCTGTTGACCAGTCCGCCGTCCATGCCGCCGGGGGCAAGGTTGGGGGGCAGGTACTCGCCGGAGTTGGGGAGGTAGCTGGTGGGCGTTCCGAAACCGGGCGGCATCCGGGCGGCGGTCTTGCTCCGGTTCACATTCTGATCTTCTTCCTCCCGGTGAATGACCTCCTGGGAGGTGGGCTTGCCGAACAGATAATCGTCCGCTCCATCAAAGTCGTACTCCAAGGCGCTGGCCGGGGAGACGAACAATGTCACCAGCAGAGACGAAATAAGCAGGGCCCTCAAATAAGTTCGCAGCTTCATGTGTCCGATCTCCTTTCTCTCAGTTTCATCACGCTCCACCCGCCAGCGGCCAAAAGTGCGGCAATGCCGCCTGCACAGCCCAGTACGGAGAGCATTGTAGAGGGTGCGGGGCCGCTCTGGGGCGCAGGGGGCATCTCCTGAGACGTATCCGCCCCGGTCAGGCCGCTGTCCTGGGGCGCGTTGGTTTTCGTATCGTGATAGGGCACATCCGTACAGCCGAAGATGGCGGTATAGGTCACGATCTCGCAGTTGGTTTTGGCAACCTCGCCGGTGTAGTCCGCTGTGACGGTGTAGCCGGTGGCATAGCGGCTGGTGACGGAGCCGGTATAGCTGGCGGTGGCGGTATAGCGCACCACCACATCCTCACCCTCCATATTCGTGGAATCGGACCACTTCACATCCGCCAGCGTCAGCGTCCTGCCGCCCTCTGTCACCGTCTTGGGAACCAGGGACAGGTCCGCGTCGGACAGGTTGGGATAGGTCCGGCTGGCGGAGAGGTTCCGGGTGGAGGTCTTGTAGCCCTTGACCTCCGCCTGGACGCTGTTGTAGTCCAGTTTCAGCACTCCGGCATAGCCGTCCTCCGTCTCCGCCTCGATCTCCGGGGCAAGCTGCTTCAAAATCTCCCCCAGATCGCCGGTGGCGCTGTCCGTGGTGACGGTCTTGGTCAGGGGCTGGGTCTCCACGCCGATCTCATCCTTCCGGGTCATTTCCATCAGGTGGAAGGTCCTGCCGTATTCCTCAAAATCCTCTGTGGGAATACCGGCGGGATCGTCTGAACGGGAAAGCTGGTAGACCTTGCGGATGCGGGGCTGGTCAAAGTCCCCGGCGGTGTAGGATTCTACCTCCACCGGGTAGTAGCAGGCAGCGGAGCGGTCCGCAGCCAGGGCGGGGGGCGAGGCCGCGCACAGAAGCAGTGCGGCAGTACACAGCAGCGTGACGATTCGCTGTATTTTCATAACGATCAGTCTCCTTTCTGAATTTTGTGTGATTGCAGTTTGAGCCGATATGTACTAAGGCGGGACCCGCAGGCGGCGGAGCAGGTTGCGGTGGGTCAATCCTTATCCCCTCCCTCCGGGCCGGACGTGGCGAAATAGGCTTCAAATTCCTGCCGCTGGGCGGGGGTCAGGGAGGTGAAGTGTTCCCCCTCAAAGCCGCACAGCAGGAACGTCCCGGCGATGAAGTCCCCGC
>CANPFP010000115.1 GCA_947573385.1 uncultured Bacillota bacterium
ATCAAGGGCGGGCAGACGGAGGCCCACAAGTTTATCGACAATCTGGAGATTTTCTCTCTGCTGGCCAACGTGGCGGACGTAAAATCCCTTGTCATCCATCCTGCTACCACCACCCACTCTCAGCTCTCTCCCGAGGAGCTGCTGGATCAGGGCATCAAGCCCAACACCATCCGGCTGTCCATCGGCACTGAACATATCGACGATATCATCGCTGACCTAGAAAAAGGTTTTACCGCCGCGGCGCAGAAATAAGAGGGGAAATATATCATGTCCAATATCTATATATCTGCCGACCAGCTGATCGGCAAAACGCCCTTGCTGGAACTGACCCACACGGAAAAGGAGACGGGAGTAAAAGCCCGTATTCTGGCCAAGCTGGAGTATTTCAATCCCGCCGGGTCGGTAAAAGACCGCATTGCCAAGGCGATGATCGACGAGGCGGAGACCGGCGGAAAGCTGAAACCTGGCTCCACCATCATCGAGCCTACCTCCGGCAATACGGGAATTGGGTTAGCCTCCGTGGCGGCAGCGAGGGGCTACCGCATCATCATTACCATGCCGGAAACCATGAGCGTGGAGCGCCGTCAGCTGATGAAAGCCTATGGCGCGGAGCTGGTTCTTACCGAAGGGGCCAAGGGGATGAAAGGGGCCATCGCCAAGGCGGAGGAGCTGGCCAAAGAGATTCCCGGCAGCTTTATCCCCGGCCAGTTTGTCAACCCGGCCAATCCCGCCGCCCACCGCTCCACCACCGGCCCGGAAATCTGGGCGGACACCGACGGCGCGGTAGACATCTTCGTGGCGGGCGTGGGCACCGGCGGCACTATCACCGGCGTGGGACAGTATTTGAAGAAGCAAAACCCGGCTGTGAAAGTGGTGGCGGTGGAGCCCAAGGACTCTCCTGTCCTCAGCGAGGGCCGCTCCGGGGGCCATAAAATACAGGGTATCGGTGCGGGCTTTGTGCCGGAGGTTCTGGATACCGCTGTCTATGATGAGATTATCCCTGTGTCCAACGAGGATGCCTTTGCCGCCGGGCGGATGGTGGGACGCAGGGAGGGCATCCTGGTGGGGATTTCCTCCGGGGCGGCGCTCCACGCGGCCATCCAGCTGGCAAAACGGCCGGAAAACGCGGGGAAGACGATTGTGGCCCTGTTTCCGGACACCGGCGACCGCTACCTGTCCACACCGCTGTTTGCCGGCTGAACATGAGACAAACACGCCGGTACTTTCACTGGCGTGTTCACGCCTGGAAAGGATATTGCTATGATCTACGCAGACAATGCGGCTACCACCAAAATGAGCGGGGCCGCGATCAACGCCATAACCGCCTGTATGCAGGACACTTGGGGAAATCCCTCCAGTCTGTACAGCCTGGGGCAGAGAGCAAAGGAGACCCTGGAGGATGCCAGAGAGCGAATCGCCGCCTGTATCGGGGCGTCTCCCAAGGAGATTACTTTCACCTCTGGAGGTAGCGAGGCGGACAACCAAGCCATCCGTTCCGCCGCCTTGCTGGGGGCCCGAAAAGGAAAGCGGCACATTATCTCCACCGCCTTTGAGCATCACGCCGTTCTGCACACGCTGAAAGGGCTGGAAGGCGAGGGATTCGAGGTGGAACTGCTCCCAGTCGGAGCCTTGGGCACTGTCACCGCCCAGCAGGTTTCGGAGGCCATTCGGGAGGACACCGCCCTGGTGACAATCATGTACGCCAACAACGAGATTGGCTCCGTCCTGCCTGTTTCGGAGATCGGCGCGGTGTGCCGGGAGCGGAGGGTCATCTTCCACACCGACGCGGTACAGGCGGCGGGACATCTGCCCATCGACGTCATGGCACAGAACATCGACCTGCTGTCCCTGTCTGCCCACAAGTTCCATGGACCCAAAGGAGTTGGCGCACTGTACGCCCGGCAGGGCGTGCCGTTGACCAATTTGATTGAGGGCGGGGCTCAGGAACGGGGCAAGCGGGCGGGGACGGAGAATGTCCCGGCTATCGTGGGCATGGCGGCGGCGCTGGAGGAATCCTGCTCTCATATGGCGGAAAACGCCGCCAAGGTCTCCGCTCTGCGGGATAAGCTCATTGCCGGCCTCTCCCGGATTCCCCACTCCGCCCTCAACGGCGACCCGGTAAACCGTCTCCCCGGCAACGTCAACTTCTGCTTTGAGGGCATTGAGGGGGAGAGCTTGCTCCTGCTGTTGGATGACCGGGGCATCTGCGTCTCCTCCGGCTCGGCCTGCACCTCCGGGTCTCTTGACCCCAGTCACGTCCTGCTGTCCATTGGGCGGCCCCATGAGGTGGCCCACGGCTCCTTGCGGCTGTCATTGTGCGAGGAGAACACCGAGACCGATGTAGACGCGATTTTGAAAGCCGTCCCTGAAATCGTGAATTATCTCCGCAATATGTCGCCGCTGTGGAAGGATAAAGTCAGTGGGAAACGGGCATTCGTTCTGTAGGAGGATTTTGTTATGGCACTTTACAGTGAAAAGGTAATGGATCACTTTCGGAATCCCCGGAACGTGGGTGTGATCGAGGATGCGGACGGTGTGGGTGAGGTGGGCAACGCCGTCTGTGGGGACATTATGAAGATTTACCTCAAGATTGAGGACGGTATTGTCTCGGATGTGAAATTTGAGACCTTTGGCTGCGGCTCCGCCATCGCGTCCAGTTCTATGGCAACCGAGCTTATCAAGGGGAAACCCCTCTCCGAAGTTCTTCAGCTCACCAACAAGGCGGTCACCGAGGCATTGGACGGCCTGCCCGCCCATAAAATCCACTGCTCTGTCTTGGCGGAGGAGGCCATCCGGGCAGCGGTTAAGGACTATTATGACCGGCAGGGGATCGCCTATGACCCGAAGGCTTTTCCTGACTGCGGTTCCTGTGAAGGCTGTCATGGATAAAAAAGTATTGATTGCCATGAGCGGCGGCGTGGATTCTTCCGTCGCCGCCTTTTTGACCAGACAGGCAGGCTATGACTGTATCGGCGTTACCATGAAGCTGTTTCAAAACGAGGATATTGGAGTCAGCAAAGTAAAGACCTGCTGTTCTTTGGACGATGTGGAGGACGCCCGAAGCGTGGCCCGTCACCTGGGCATCCCTTACTATGTGTTCAACTTTTCCAGAGACTTCAAGGTCCAAGTGATCGACCGATTTGTTGCCGCATATGAAAGTGGAACGACCCCGAACCCTTGTATCGACTGTAACCGCTATCTGAAATTTGGATGTCTTTTTCAGCGGGCCAAGGCGTTGGGCTTCGAGACCATCGCCACTGGGCACTATGCCCGAATTGAGATGCGGAGTGGCCGGTATATCTTGAAAAAAGCCCTGGATAAAAGCAAAGATCAAAGTTATGTGCTGTATATGCTGACACAGGAGCAGTTGGCCCAAATCCGCTTTCCCCTGGGAGAGTTGAGCAAATCAGAAGTTCGGAGTATTGCGGAAACGCAGGGATTCTGCAATTCCGAAAAACCGGACAGTCAGGACATTTGCTTTATCCCGGACGGAGATTATGCTGCCTTTCTGGAACAGTATACAGGTAAACCCTATCAAACTGGCGATGTCCTTGATTTGTTTGGTCAAGTGATTGGGCATCACCGGGGCGCGGTTCAATATACGACAGGACAGAGGAAAGGACTGGGCCTTGCCTTGAACAAGCCGGTCTATGTCTGCCGCAAGGATATGACAGCGAATACCGTAACAGTCGGCCCGGAACAGGCGCTGTACAGCCAGGAATTATGGGCCGATGATGTGAACTGGATTGCAATCGACCATCTGTCTGCGCCAATGCGGGTTTATGCAAAAATTCGGTATCGGCAGACCGAGCAGCCGTCCACGGTGTACCCTGATGAAAGCGGGAAAATTCGTCTCCTGTTTGACAAGCCCCAACGGGCCATCACAGCAGGTCAGGCGGTTGTACTTTATGATGGTGATACAGTTGTGGGGGGAGGAATGATCTGCTAATTTCATAGAACAAGCAAAGGCGAGGGAATATGCCCTCGCCTTGTCCGCTTTCAAAAATATAGGAATTACCTGTCAACAATAGACATTATCAAAGAATGGATGTTGTTCATCATACCCACCCATTCCATTTGGCTATCCACTTTAAGCTGTTCCGTGATACCCTCTCGTTCCGCCATCTAATTCACAAGCTGAGAAATCATAGTCTCGGCCTGCTGATCAATTTCGAAAAGATAGCTGTCCAGCTTGCCCGACAATAGCATGGCCGTATAAATACAATGACGATTCTTCTTTATGTATTTCAAATGCCGTTGCCCCCTAGAGCAGCTCCCGGAAATAATGAGAAAAAAGGAAATGAGGACAGGGAGCGCAGGGCGAGACGGAGGACGCAGGCGGGCTGACGTCCGTCAAGGACGATAACGCGGCCCTGCGATTCCTGGAACGCTGAACTTTTCTCTTTATTTTCGGGTGCTGCTCTAGATACCGATGGGGACACTTTCTGGAACGGCGAGATCAGGAAAGAGATAATCGTCTTGCTGGTAGTAAGTTTCTCTCAAGGCGCTCACCTCGTTTTATATAGCACTCAGATTGCAGACAGATACAATTGCAGGGACTGGTAGTCTCCGGTCAATACAGGCAGAGGATAACCGGCGTTCATCAGCACGTCTCCGGGATAGGTATCCCCGCCGTTGACCTGGTAGGTCAGTTGGGGGGCCAGACCCTTGAGCCGCAAGGTAAAGAAGGGGGCGGCAGCGTGGACGGCGGTGGATACCAGAGACACCAGAGCTTCCCGGCCGTCAGGGGAGACCTGTTCCCAGGCGGTATAGGGGCCGTTGGCAAAGGGGTCGGTGAGACGGTAGTAGTCTCCCTGCTGGATCAGGTTGTAGTGCTTCTTGAAGAAGGCCACCTGCTGTTTGATAATTTCCCTCTCCTCGGAGGTGGTCCTGTTGGGGTCCATCTCGTAGCCAAAGGTGCCTGACATGGCCACGGTGCCCCGGGTCTCCAGAGGGGTGACGCGCCCGTTGGCCTCGTTGGGCACGGCGGAGACGTGGGCCCCCATGGCGCTCACAGGGTAGCAGAAGGAGGTGCCGTACTGGATGCGCAGGCGGTCGATGGCGTCGGTGTTGTCGCTGCACCAGATCTGGGGGGTGTAGTAGAGCATCCCGGCGTCGAAGCGGCCGCCGCCGCCGGCGCAGCCCTCGATGAGTATGTGGGGGAAGTCCCGGCGCAGCTGGTCCAGTATCTCATACACGCCCAAGACGTACCGGTGGTATACCTCCCCCTGGCGCTCGGCCGGCAGGGCGGCGGACCACACGTCGGACAGGCTGCGGTTCATGTCCCACTTTACATAGGCGATATCGGCGCTGGAGAGGACGGCCTTAATCTGCCCGTAGACGTGCTGCCGTATCTCGGGCCGGGAGAAGTCCAATACCAGCTGGTTGCGGCCCCGGGCAGGGGTGCGGCCGGGGATGCGGAGGGCCCAGTCGGGGTGTTCCCGGTAGAGATCGCTGTCCTCGCTGATCATCTCGGGCTCTATCCAGATGCCGAAGGACATGCCCAGCGCCTGGATGCGGGGCACCAGGGCCTCCAGCCCTCCGGGCAGCTTCTTCTGGTTGACGGTCCAGTCCCCCAGGCCGCTGTTGTCGTCGTCCCGCTTGCCGAACCAGCCGTCGTCCATCACCAGCAGCTCCACCCCCAGGGGGGCGGCGGTTTTGGCGAAGTCCACCAGCTTGTCGGCGTCAAAATCGAAGTAGGTGGCCTCCCAGTTGTTGATGAGTACCGGGCGGCGCGCTCCCGCGTGGGGGTCCTGGATCAGGTGCTCCCGGATGGCCCGGTGGAACTGGCGGCTCATCTGGCCAAAGCCCCTGGGGGAACATACCAGCGCCGCTTCGGGGGCGGTGAAGCTCTGGCCGGGCTCCAGGGTCCAGCAGAACTGGTAGGGGTTGATGCCCATCACCAGCCGGGCGTTGTCATATTGGCTGGCCTCCACCAGGGCCTGGAAATTGCCGCTGTACAGCAGCATGGCGCCATAGCACAGGCCGTAGTCCTCGTTGGCGTCCCGGTCGCAGAGGACCACAAAGGGGTTATGCTGGTGGCTGGAGGTCCCCCGGACGCTGCCCACCCCCTGGATGCCGGAGCGCAGCGGGGCCCGGTCAGGGGCGCGCTCCATGAGGTGGCAGCCGTTGAAGGTAATCAGGTCCAGGTCGGACCGGAGGAAGTCCAGGCACAGGGAGGCGCACTGGC
>CANPFP010000116.1 GCA_947573385.1 uncultured Bacillota bacterium
CGCTACGGCATCGACGCCCTGGGGGCTATGGCCCAGGGCCTGTTCTGCTCCCTGCTCATCGGCACCATCATCAAGACCCTGGGCCAGCAGCTCTCCGCCCAGTTCCTGGTGGACATCGGTCAGTTCGCCTTTGAGATGTCCGGCCCGGCCATGGCCGTAGCCATCGGCTACGCCCTGAAGGCCGACCCCATGGTGCTGTTCTCCCTCACCGGAGTGGGCTGGGCGGCCAACAAGCTGGGCGGCGCCGGCGGCCCGCTGGCGGTGCTGTTCATCGCCATCATCGCCGCCGAGTGCGGCAAGGCGGTGTCCAAGGAGACCAGGGTGGACATTCTGGTCACCCCGGCCGTGACCGTATTCGTGGGGGTGGGGCTGGCCGCCTGCGTCGCCCCCCCCATCGCCGCCGGAGCCCACGCCTTCGGCCAGTTTATCAAGGACCTGACCATCCTCCAGCCCTTCTGGATGGGCATTGCCGTCTCTGTTCTGGTGGGCGTCGCCCTCACCCTGCCCATCTCCTCGGCGGCCATCTGCGCCTCCTTCACCCTCACCGGTCTGGCCGGCGGGGCGGCGGTGGCCGGCTGCTGCGCCCAGATGGTGGGCTTTGCCGTGATGTCCTTCCGGGAGAACCGCTGGGGCGGACTGGTGAGCCAGGGCATCGGCACCTCCATGCTGCAAATGCCCAATATTGTAAAAAATCCCCGCATCTGGATTCCCCCCACCCTGGCCTCCGCCATCACCGGTCCCATTGCCACCTGCCTGTTCCGGCTGGAGATGAACGACCCCGCCGGCGGCGTGGCCGCCGGCATGGGCACCTGCGGCTTTGTGGGCCAGATCGGCATCTGGTCCGGCTGGGTCAACGACGTGGCCACCGGAGCCAAGGCTGCCGTCACCGGCTTTGACTGGCTGGGGCTGGCGCTGATTTGCTTTGTTCTCCCCGCCGTGCTGTCGGTGATCTTCTGCGAGGTACTGCGGAAAATTGGCTGGATCAAAGAAGGGGACCTGACCCTGCCCCAATAAATTTCTTGACGCCCCTCCCCCTTTCGATGTAAAATACTGGTGTATGTGTTGTTTTACTGCGGAGAGAGAAAGGGAGAAGATGCAATGGCCAAGCAGGGCTTTGACAACGAGAAATACTTAACCACCCAGTCCCAGCACATCCGGGACCGGATCGCCCAGTTCGGGGGCAAGCTCTATCTGGAGTTCGGCGGCAAGCTCTTTGACGACTACCACGCCAGCCGGGTGCTCCCCGGCTTCGAGCCGGACAGCAAGCTGCGGATGCTGGAGCAGCTGCGGGACAAGGCGGAGATCATCATCGCCATCAACGCCGGCGACATTGAGAAGAACAAGGTCCGGGGGGACCTGGGCATCACCTACGACAGCGACGTGCTCCGGCTTATCGACCAGTTCCGGGGCCGGGGGCTGTATGTGGGCAGCGTGGTGGTCACCCGCTACACCGGCCAGCCCGCCGCCGACGCCTTCCAGGCCCGGCTGGAGGGGCTGGGGCTGAAGGTCTACCGCCACTACCCCATCGAGGGCTACCCCCACAACATCGCCAAAATCGTCAGCGACGAGGGCTACGGCCGCAACGACTATATCGAGACCAGCCACCCCCTGGTGGTGGTCACCGCCCCCGGCCCGGGCAGCGGCAAAATGGCCACCTGTCTCTCCCAGCTCTACCACGAGCACAAGCGGGATACCGTGGCGGGGTATGCCAAGTTCGAGACCTTCCCCATCTGGAACCTGCCCCTGAAGCACCCGGTGAACCTGGCCTATGAGGCGGCCACCGCCGACCTGGACGACGTGAACATGATCGACCCCTTTCACCTCCAGGCCTACGGCGAGACCACCGTCAACTACAACCGGGATGTGGAGGTCTTCCCCGTGCTGGCCGCCATGTTCGAGAAGATCACCGGCTCCTGCCCCTACCAGTCCCCCACCGACATGGGGGTGAACATGGCGGGCAGCTGCATTTTTGACGACGGGGTCTGCCAGGCGGCGGCGAATCAGGAGATCGTCCGCCGGTACTACGACGCCCTGTGCGACCGCCGCCAGGGCAAGGGCTCGGACAGCGCGGTGTACAAGCTGGAGCTGCTGATGCAGCAGGCGGGAATCACCACCGATATCCGCCCGGTGGCCGCCCGGGCCAACGAGCTGGCCGGGGCCACCGGCGAGCCCGCCATGGCCATCCAGCTGGCTGACGGCTCCATTGTGGACGGCAAGACCTCCGAGCTGATGGGCTGCTCCGCCGCCGCCCTGCTCAACGCCCTGAAGCACCTGTCAGGCACGGGGGGGCACGGCGTCCACCTCATTGCCCAGAGTGCCATCGAGCCCATCCAGAAGGTCAAGGTGGACTACCTGGGTTCCGCCAACCCCCGGCTGCACAGCGACGAGGTACTCATCGCCCTGGCCTCCTCCGCCAACGCCGAGCCCAAGGCCGCCCGGGCCTTGGAGCAGCTGGCCTCCCTCAAGGGCTGTCAGGCCCACTGCTCGGTGATCCTCTCCCCGGTGGACGCTACCACCTATAAACGGCTGGGTCTCCAGCTCACCTGTGAGCCCAAATATCAGACCAATAAGCTGTACCACAAATAGAAAGGGGGCCAATAGCCTTGTCCAACGCACACATGACCCGATTCAGCCGGGCGGTTATTGGTATCACGTTTCTGTTCTGGGGGCTGATGGCAGGTGCCGCCCACTACAGCTTTATTGACGACCTTCAGTGGGGCGTTCATGTCGGGGTGCGCTGGTGGCTTCAGGGCCTTCTGAACACCCGCTATGTGGGCAATTTCTTTGCGGTACTCCTCTGCCATTCCTCTCTGGCCCGAATTGTCATTATGTGGTTCACCATGTTTCTGATCCCCTTCCTGATGGCCTGTCTCGCCGTACGGGATGGGAAAGGGACCTCCTCCCCATCCTTCCTCCCCGCTTTTTTGTTGTCCAACGCAGCCGTTCTGCTCATGCCCCGCCCCATCTGGCGAGAGGTCTACGGCTGGGTGTCCGGCTTTGGCAACTACGCCATGTCGGTGCTGTTTTTCCTGCTCTGGCTCACTGCCCTGCGCCATGTGGAGCACACACGCCGCCGGCCCGGACTCTGGGCCGCCATACTTTTTGTGCTCACCCTGGTTATGGGGCTTTTCCTGGAGAATTTGACCCTTTTGTTCCTTGGGGCCAGTCTAATCCTGGCCATTTGGGCCATTTGGGACCGCTCCCTCTGTGTCCCCTTTTGGGCCTGCCTGGCTGGAGCGGCGGCGGCACTTTACCTTATGTTTTTCAACTCCATGATCCTTCAGCTGCTTCAGGAGGGGGTGTCTCTGGGGGGACGGCGGGGACTGACCTTCACCGTGCACGACAGCCCCCTCACCATTCTGATATCGGTCCTCTGGCGCTATGTCGGTTATTTGCTGCCTATGGCCTTCTGTCACGGCTGCCATATCGCCCTGCCGCTGGCCGTCATCACCGGCTGCGCCTTCTGGCGCAGTCCCCTGCGGAAACTGTGGGTTTTGTCCCTGCTCCCCCTGGGGTACGGCTGCTACATCTGGACCGGACATTCTGCCAATACCCTGCCCGCCGCCTTTGTCTCCTGCCTGTGCTGGGCGGTTCCCTTCCTGGCGCTGCTCCTCCAGACGGACGGACTGCGGGATAAGATTGGCCGCATTTTGCTGTATCTGTCCGCCCCGCTGTCCCTGGCTCCCATCTCCGCCGCTGGAATACTGGGGGAGCGGTTTTACTTTTTCCCTCTGATTCTCACCGCCCTGGTGGCCACAGACGAGGCCGCCCCGCTTCTGGCCATGCCCCGGCGGGCGGGCCAACTGGCCGCCGGAGCGTTGACCATCCTGCTGATGATCCCCTGGGTCTGGCGGGGTTCCCATGTTCTGGCCTGCAATCTGCTGTGCTGGTCGCTGACCAACCAGGCCCGGGCGGAGGGCGGACACGCCCTGACCCTGCCCGCCGACCGGTACGACAATCTGTGGTGGTATCCCCGTCTCCCCAACAGTGCCGAGGGAGCTCACAACTTCGCCCTGCGCTTCAAGCTGGCCGATGATTTGACTCTGACCGTCCTTCCGCCCGGCTCCTTTGAAACCTGGCCCGACATCCCCCAGGAGCTGTGGGACCGCCGCCAGGAGCTTCACGCAGACGAGCCCTTTGTGTCCGCTATGCCATAAGCACCATACAAAATGACCCCGGACGGTTTCGCGCCGCCCGGGGCTGTTTGTGTTCAACCTGCCAAAATATCCAGCTGCTTGTACGCTGCAATCTTCTCCGCGGCCTCCTCCCAGGTGAAGCGGTCCCGGACAAACTCATAGTCGCTCCAGATGCGCGCCAGCTCGGCCTTGATCTGGGGGACCTCCTCCAGCCGGTCCGCCCCGGTGCGGACGTAGTAGTCAGGCAGTAGCGCGCAGGCCACGATGCTGCTCTCGGCATTGGGCAGCTCCTCCGCCCCCTGGCTCAGGGCGGCCACGAGCCGCAGATGGCTGTCGATGTAGCCGTTGAGCTCCTGCTCCACCCCGAACATGCCGTTCAGGTCGAACAGCTGGAAGGGAGCTTTTCCGGGGACTTCGATTTGACCGGTGTAGTAAATTTTCTTTCCGTTGAGCTCATAGAGGGCGTTGCACACATCCATCAGGTGCTGATACTCCTCCTGGGAGGGGGGCGCCTGGAAGCAGCGGGCCATCATATCCACCGCCCAGCCCAGCTCGCCCAGCACCTCGCAGCCGGGCAGCTTTGAAAGCTGCTCTCCCAGCTTCACCAGCCGGGCCATGGACAGCAGTCCCCATGCCCGGAGCCGGGGGAGCAGATCTTCCGATTTCTCCTCGATCTCAGCGAGGACGGCGTTATAGAACAGTTCTTCTTCGTCTTCCAGGGTTCCGATACGGTCAGAGCAGTCGTCAGTGAGCTTGTCGCCCACCTTCTCATAGGTGGTGTCGTCAGCGCTGTAGATGGTATCTGCCCGGTGGAGCCACAGCTGGGCGTGGTTCAGATCGCCCCCGTCCATGGCGGAAACCCCCAGCTCATAATAGGCCTTGGCCAGCCCGGCCCAATCCTGCTTCTTTTCCAGCTCGGCCAACCGCTCCTCCGGCGTTTTGGCCTCCTTTTTTCCAAATCCAAACATAACAGTCATCTCCTGATTTGTTGTGGGGTGCACTGCTTGGATTATAGTCCCGCTGAAAAAACTTGTCAAATTAAGATTTTCTGAAAGAAGGGACGGTCTGAAGACCGTCCCTTGCATCTGTTTATTTGAACCGCACCGCGGTGCCGTAGGCGATGACCTCGGCGGCCCCCTGCATCACGGCGGAGGAGCCGTAGCGGATGTTCACCACCGCGTCGGCCCCCAGGGCCTCGGCCTCGTCCACCATGCGCTTGACGGCGATCTGACGGGCCTCGTTGAGCATCTCGGTGTAGCCGGTGATCTCGCCGCCCACCAGGGTCTTCATGCCGGCCATAAAGTCCTTGCCGAAGTTCTTGGACTGGACCACGGTGCCCTTGGCCATGCCCAGCACCTCAAATTCCTTCCCGGGGATGTAGTCGATGTTTACCAGCAGCATAATATTGTCCTCCTTATAAAAATGGAATCAGTATTTTTTGGCTTCTTCCAGTTCGCCCTTTTCAATCTCCCGCACCCGCTGCCACAGGGCGGCAAAAGTGAAGGGAATGGTAATCAGGTCGGCGATGGCCAGTATCAGCATCAGGGCGCTCAGCCATTCCGGCGGGCCCATGGTTCGCAGACAGAGCAGAGCGGCCACCGTCATCAGCTGAAACAGAGTGTTCAGCGCCACGGAGCGCACCGCCGCCCCCTTCGCCGCCCGGTGGTCAATACTTTTTGGCTTCATCCTCTTCCCCTCCCTTAATCTCCTTCCACCGCTGATACAGGGCAATGAGGACCCCCACCGCGACGGCCAGGTAGATAAACGCGGTGAATAGAATCACCCCGGTGGCGAAGGGCTCGGTCAGGCCGCCGAAGTAGCCGGCCAGCATGGCCCCGGTGAGCAGGAACATGAACCCGGCCACCAGGATGGTGATGACCACCGCCCCGGCAAAGCCCTTTCCGTCAGTAGTTTTTCGCATCGTTCAGTTCT
>CANPFP010000117.1 GCA_947573385.1 uncultured Bacillota bacterium
CTACGCCACCGCTTGTGATAAGGCGGTCGAACTGGGACTGCTCCCAGTTGAAGCGACCACCGGCCCCACCATCACCCGGGGAAACATTGCAGTTCTGATCTATCGGGCGCTGAATGGTATGGCAGGAAACTCTCACACGGCTTCGCAGGGTATCGGAGACGGTTATCTGACTAATGGCAAGCCCATTACCGAGGAAAATGTGCTGGAGCTACTTCGCCAAATTGAAAAGGACTGGCCAACCGGTACTGTCTGGGGGACAAACAAAACCCCAGGCACTCACAAGAACGAAATACCCAGCACAGCCAGTGGACAGATCATGCGCAACTATCACGTCAGTAATACTTACGCTTGTGGAGCATATGCCAGCATGGTAAGTTCTCTCATCTTCGGAGACACTGCTAACCTTGGTCGTAGGCTGGATGATCTCTCTCAAATTAGGCCTGGAGATATTCTGGTCTATGTACGCAATAGCAGCGGTAAGGTCTGGCATATTGTAGTCGCCTTGGAATCACCCAGCGATACAAACTCGTTTTACATCACAGATGGTAATGCGGGCGAAACTATCCAATGGCCAGACCGTCAGAGTACTTATAGCAACATGGATAATCTGGATAGTTATCGGGGTGAAAACCAGATTTATCGTTTAGAAGGCTGGACCCGCTACCCTGAAAGCGTCTCCTACACTGGGAATAGTGTAGAGGCATGGTTCGCAAATAACAGCTAAGGAGAAAAAATGCACATAAAACCACCGATTCCCCGCATGAACAGCCCCAATTACAAGCAAAGAATCATCCGCAAGGACTGCACAACTCTGTGCGGTCCTTTTTCATACCAAAAATCCGTTATAAGGAGGAAATTTCAATGCTGAAATGTATGAAATCCCATTGGAAACGGGCAGTTTCTGGTCTGCTGGCTGTCATTATGGCCGCTGGTATGCTCCCAGTCTCCGCCTTTGCCGCCGGCACCTCGGACAACTCCAACCTTTATGCGCCCACGGGCAGCTTCGAGTTGAACGTGGCTGGTGCTACCGCCTGGAACGGCGGTGACAAGCCTTTCACCGTCTACAAGACCGAGGGCGGCAACGTCCCGGTTGCGACGCTCCCAACCGCAACTCCTTTCGCCTTATTGGAGGACAACAGCGGCGACCGGATCAAGATCGGCTATCAGAACGGCGGCTGGACAGGTGCAAACTTGGACGGCATCGGCTGGGTAGATAAGGACAGTGTCTTGGTCAATCTGCCCGATGTGATTCCCAGCATTGCCTATGAGTCGGACGGCAGCAGGCTGTTCAACTCCCGCCTGACCCGATTTGAGTATGTGGTCCTCGGTTCCTACGCTCTGGCCGAACAGCTGGCCCAGCGTCAGCAGGAGGCTATGGTCGCCGGTGACACGCTGGTAGTCCGGCAGAGCGGCCAGACGGTGAGTGTCAGCCGGGCCAAAGGCGACCCCGCCCAACTGCACAGCTACACCCTGGACGGGGTGACCTACCAGAAGTATGACGTCTGGACTGAGTACAAAACGGCGGACGACAGTCTGAGTAATCTCAGCTATGACCTGCCCTTTTCCGTTGACCGGGCCTACAGCGCCGACCCCAGCGTGACGCTTACAAGGTTCTGCCCGCAGACGGTCAAGCACGTTCCCTCTAAGGTAAGCACCAGCGACCCCACCGGAGGCGTTGGGGCCTATAACCCTGGCAGCCCCGGCGGTAAGAAACCCACTACCTCCAACGTAGACTGGCGCACTGATGCGGAGCGGACATTTCTGCGCTTTACCCTGATTGAATTTCCGAATGGTGTTGTTACCGACCTCAATACCAACGATTACAGTACTTGGCACGTTGTCGGCACGCCCCTTAATGTGGTCTGGAACAAGAACGGGTCAGATGTCTGGTCCGCCGACAAGTGCCGGAGTGACATTACCTGGTACAACTCCTGTGCCATGCAGTACAACGGAAAAGGTGCGGATGCCGCCCAGCTTATGGCCGGCTCCTCTGTGCCCCAGGGTGTCTATTCCTACGATGCTACCGCCGGTCACAACAAACGCTGGGTGACCACTGCGGATGAGTTCCAAAAGGAAACGGGCATTACCGACCAACAGAAGGAGCAGATGTTCCACTGTAACTCCAGCTCCTGGTCCTCTGGCTGGAGAGATGGCGATTACACCTCCATGTGGGGCACTGACGCCGAGTCTGTGACCCCTGGAAACCTCTACAAAGTTTACAAGGCCAATGATGCGTTCCTTTATCTTCTGGGCCGGTTGAGTGAAACAGACAACGGTGCTGGCGGAGATGTTACCGGCTGGAGCAAGGACGAAGCCATGGAGCGTTGGTCTGAGTATGTCCACGACGCGGACGGCAATCTGCGCACAAAGTACCGGGTCATTGTAGAAACAGGCGGTGTCTTTAGGGACCCTGACGGTGTGCGCCGGGCCTACACGCTGCGGGAGATGATGGCCTACACCATTTACAATAATGAATCCCAAGTCAAAGGCAATTTAATTTGGGACCAGGCGTCCACCATGGTGAACATGGCCCGCTGGATGCGGCAGGGCAAGGATCAGCAGTTCCTCGAATATCCGCTTAACGAGGACGGTACTCCTACCGGTGAGGAGTTGCACTCCACCAACGGGTTCAGAGAGACAGACAGCTATGTGGATACCATCCAGTATCCTCGACCTATCCGGGATACTATATTTAGCGAACGTCGATCCTTCGGACTTCACATTTTTAGTCCTTTTAATTTTGAGCGTCCTGAACCTACAAGGCCGTCCTTGGAAGTTACTAAAAAAGTTGGGACGGGCATTCCGGCCGGTGTGGAATGGAACTTCACAGTTAGATATACCTCTGGCAGTCCTGCCAGTTTTAGCGCCAAGAAAAATGATGTTGACTGCACGAGTCAGGTGACTGAGACTGACAACAGTTTGAAATTCTCACTGAAGGCCGACGAGACCATCCGCATTGATTTCGAGGCTGACTCATCCTTCCGCTACGAAGTGACGGAGGACGACTCCTCCCAGCTGACCAATATCACCGGCATCGGCGGCACAGCCGATATGTCCGCTAAGAAATTTACCAGCAGCGGCGGAGCCTCCAAGGTGACTTTTACCAACGGCACTACTATTACCGAGAAGAAACCCGTCTACCTGAAGCTCAAAAAAATCGCCGCCAAGGACAAGAAGCCCCTGGCCGGCGCGGAGTTCTCTGTATATGCGGATTCCTCTTGCAGTGGCACACCCCTGGCCGTAATGACCACTGGTTCCGACGGCACAGCCAGCACCTCCGTTCCTAACATCGTGGAGGACGGCAAGAGCGTGACCCTGTATGTCAAGGAGACCAAAGCCCCGGCGGGCTGTACCCCGCTGGCCTCCCCTTTCACTGTGACCTGCAAGGCCCCGGAGAACAGCACGGCGGCGGGAGCAGTCCAGGTTGGACCGGCAAACGGGATCGAGAACGGCGGCATCCCCGAGCCGGGGAAGGCCCTCCTGTTCAAGCGGGACGCTCTGACCAACACCGGCGTCGGCCCCGCCACCTTCAAGTTCAGCTCCGTCACCAACGGAGTGTATGAGTTTGACACCGATGAAGCTGGCGTGTTGGAGAGCGTGCAGTGGTGGGACCCCACCGAGGCGTCCGGGAAGTACATCAAGCCCGGCGAGTACGCCGTGACGGAGCTGGTCCCGCCCCCCAATTACGAGCCCACCACCGAGGTCCAGCAAATCAAGCTGGAACTGGATGCCAACGGCAATCCCATCCCCGCTGGGCCCCTGGTATTTAAGAATTTGGCAAAAGTCGGATTGAAAATCGTGAAATATGACCGGCAGAGCCATAGGCCCATGGCGAACGTCACCTTTGAGATTTTCCGGGACGGCGTTTCTCTGGGGCATTATGAGACAAACGCCAGCGGTGAGATTCTGCTGACCGGCATCGAGCCGGGCACCTATCGGGCAGTCGAGGTGGACACCGGGGACGACAGCCATATCAAGGACACCGCTCCCCAGGAGATCGAGCTGACTGCTGGCTGTGGCATTAAGGAGCTGTTTTTCTTCAATGATACCAAGCCCGGCATGAAGCTGGTGAAGGTTGACAGCTCTGACCCGTCCAAAACCATTCCTGGTGTGAAGTTCAGCATCCGGGCCATCGACGGCAGCTACGGCCCCCAGGAGTTTGTCACGGACGGAAATGGCGAGATCGACCTGAGCAATCTCCCCGCCGGCTCCTACGAGGTAACGGAGCTGGAGTGCCCCGGCTATGTGGTGGACAACGCCCAGCGCATCATCCACCTGCGAGCCAACGACACCGCCGAATTTGTGTTCACCAATACAAAAAAGCCCGGCCTGCGGCTGATCAAAACCAGCGCGGACGGGTCTGCATTGGATGGTGTTACCTTTAAGATCACTCCGATAGGGGACGCCAGCCACTCCATCGACCGCACTACCCAGAACGGCGGTGAGATTCTGGTGGAGGGCCTTGAGCCTGGAATTTACTCCGTGGTGGAAACCGCCACCTTGCCCGATCACATTTTGGACACCACTGAATACCATGTGGAGCTGTCCCCGGGCAAGACCGCCGAGATCCATCTGCAAAATGACAGGCGGCCCAGTTTGATTATCAGCAAACGGGACAAGGATACCGGCGATCCCATTCAAGGCGTGACCTTCACCCTGCGGGGCGCGGACGGCCCCACTATCACCACTAAGCCCACGGGGCCCGATGGGAAAGTGGTCATCACCGATCTCCTGCCGGGGGTATATACTGTCACTGAGCAGAGCGTTCCGGAGAATTACATTCTTGACACCACGCCTCAGACCGTGACCCTGTTCCCCAACAAGGAGGCCCAGGTGGAGTTCCAGAACTACCAGCGGCCCACCCTGAAAATCGTGAAGGTGGATATTGCGGGCAAGCACCTGACTGGCGCTATTTTTGAGGTCAAGACCAAGGCAGGTGTGAAGATCGGTGACTTCCCCGTAGGTGCGGACGGCACGATCACTGTGCCTCAGAAGCACCTCACCGAAGGCTATTACATCATCACGGAAAAACAGGCCCCGGCGGGCTACATCCTGGACCCCACGCCCCATGAGGTCTACCTGCGCCCCGGCAAGATCACCGAGGTCTCCATCGAGAACGAAAAGAAGCCCGGACTCACCATCTATAAGGTGGATTCCATCGTCGGGGACGGGATCAAGGGCGCTAAATTTGAAATCTGGGTCTCCAAGGACAAGAACCAGAACGGCACCTATCAGCAGCTGACCAACAGCTACTACTATTCCGATGAAAACGGCATCATCCACCTGGACAACCTGGACACGGGCTGGTACAAAATCGTCGAGGTAGAGCCACCGACAGGGTTCATGCTCAAAGAGCCCTCCGAGCAGACCATCTATATTGAGCATGACACCTCCGTGGAAGTGACCTTTGAGAACATCCCAAAATCCGCCTTGGTCATCCGGAAAATTGATTCGGATACCGGCGCACCTCTGGCGAACGCCTGGTTCCGCGTCCGCTACCTGGGCGGGACCTCCGGCAGCGGCGGCACCATCATCGGGGAGTATCAGACCTCCAGCAACGGAAATATCGTTATCACCGGCTTGGATGCTGGAACTTATGTGGTGGAAGAAATTTCCGCCCCCCACGGCTATGTCATGGACACCGCCCCGCAGACTGCCTACATCAGTGGCAAGGAGCAGGACTGCATTACCCTCACCTTCACCAACAGCAAGTACGGGTCCCTCCTGGTCAAAAAGGTGGACAGCATCACCGGCGAGCCGCTGAGTGACATTCAGTTCTTTATCACCACCAGCGATGGTGCTGTTGTGGGCAACGGCAACGGTTACTTCACCACCGACAGCGCCGGTACCATCCTGATATCCGACATCATGCCGGGCACGACGCTGGTGGTAAAGGAGACCCGGACCAGACCCGGGTACATTTTGGATGATGTGCCTCAGACGGTCAAGATTGAGTCCAACGAAACCAAGACCCTGGAGTTCCGCAACCAGCCCACCGGCTCCCTGCTCATTCGGAAGGTGTGCAGCGTCAATCCCAGCGTCACCCTGGCGAATGCGGAGT
>CANPFP010000118.1 GCA_947573385.1 uncultured Bacillota bacterium
GGAACAGGCCCAGGGGGTGGCCGGACATGACCACCAGGGTCTGCTCGTCGGTCATGACCTCCAGGTACTTCTTGATGAGGCGGTACTGCATCCAGTTCTGGCAGACCTGGCCGGTCTCGCCGTAGGTGACCAGCTCGTAGGGGTAGAGGGCGATGTCGAAGTCCAGGTTGTTGTCGATCATGACCTGGAAGGCCTTGGCCTCAACGCACTTGCCCTCATACTCCTGGATGGGCTTGCCCACCAGCTTGCCGGCGGGACGGAAGCGGTAGCCGTAGATGCGGCCGTGCTCCTCCAGCTCCTGAGCGAACTCCTTGGCCATCTGGGCGTGATGGTCGGGGTGGATGTACCGCAGGGCGTTCTTGATGGCCAGGGCCTTGTCGGCCTCGGACAGGTGGGACTCGCGGCGGGGAGCCCGGCGGTAGCCCTCCTCAAAGGCGGGGTACTCGGGCAGGTCGTAGTCCAGCTTGATGGTCATGGCGTCTGCAAGATTCATAATGGTTCCTCCGTTTCTTAAAAATTTTAACTATTCCGCTGGGAACTGCTTTCTATGTATTGTATTTTAACAAAAAGCTGATAAAATGAAAAGCACCGGTATTATATATTTGCTATATAAAAAAAGTATGGAGGACGCCTATGAACTTCAAGCAGCTGGAATATTTCGCCGCCGTGGCGGAGGAGGGGAGCATCTCTGGGGCGTCCCGGGCGCTCCACGTGGCCCAGCCCCCCATCAGCCGGCAGCTGGCCCTGCTGGAGGACGAGCTGGGGGTGACCCTCTTCCTGCGCACCAACAAGGGGGTGGCCCTCACCGAGGCGGGCCGGTGTCTCTACCAGCACAGCCGGCAGATGTTCCAGAGCCTGCGGACCATGGCGGACAGCGTGCGGGACGTGGAGGCCGGGGCCCGGGGCCAGCTGAAGCTGGGGGTCATCTACTCCGACGTGCAGACCGCCACCCAGCTGCTGAAGCGCTACCACGCCCAGTACCCCCAGGTGGAGCTCTATGTCCGCATGGGGGCCCCCGGCGACCTGCTGGACGACCTGGGCCGTGGGGAGCTGCATGTGCTGTTCCTGCGCAGCCAGTCGGGGCGGTCCTTCGGCCTGCGGGAGCGGGTGCTGGGAGAGGACCCCCTGGAGCTGGTGATGTGCCCCGAGACCGATCCCGCCCCGGGGCAGGACGCGGTGCCCATCCAGGCCCTGCGGAATGTGCCCATGTGCCTGCTGCGCAGCGATGACCTCTGGAACTACAGCCGGGACCTGCTGGAGGAGTGCCGCCGGGCGGGCTTTACCCCCAGCGTGGCCTGCCACTGCTACGACACTCCCATGGAGATGCAGATGGTGCAGGCGGGCTTCGGGGTGGGCTTTCTGCCCCGGTCCATTGTGGAGGCCCACCCCGGCTCCCCGGTCTACACCAAGCCGGTGCTGGAGTTCTCCGCCAAATCCTACCCCATTCTGGTGTGGGAAAACGACCCCTACCAGAGCGGCTGCGTCAAACGCTTTTTGGAGCTGGCGGCTTCCACTTAATATTTTTAAGCGTTCCAATGAAAAAACCTTTGTCCACCCGTTGCTTATTTTAGGCTTATCCAATATAATAGTGTCACCTGAAAAAATACCCGGCGAAAAATATATTACAGGAGGAAATCAACATGGCAAAGTTAGTTGAGTGCATCCCCAATTTCAGCTGCAGCAGGGAGAAGGACGAGGCCACCTACAACGCTCTGGTGGAGGCCGCCAACAGCGTGCCCGGCTGCACCCTGTTCGACGCCCAGACCGACGGCAACCACAACCGCTGCGTCTTCACCCTCATCGGCAATATCGACGCCATTGAGGAGGTCGCCTTCCGGCTGACCAAGGTGGCCACCGAGCGCATCGACATGACCAAGCACAAGGGCGAGCACAAGCGCATGGGCGCCACCGACGTGATCCCCTTCGTCCCCCAGTCCAAGGATGTCACCGTGGAGGAGTGCGTGGAGCTGTCCAAGCGGCTGGCCCAGCGTATCTGGGACGAGCTGAAGGTGCCCTCCTTCCTGTATGAGGACTCCGCCTCCCGTCCCGAGCGCCGCAACCTGGCCACCTGCCGCAAGGGCGAGTTCGAGGGCATGCCCGAGAAGCTGCTTCAGGAGGAGTGGGCCCCCGACTACGGCGAGCGGAAGATTCACCCCACTGCCGGCATTACCGCCATCGGCGCCCGTATGCCCCTGGTGGCCTTCAATATCAACCTGGCTACCTCCGACGTGGAGGTCGCCAAGAAGATCGCCAAGGTCATCCGCGGCTCCTCCGGCGGCTTCCGCAGCTGCAAGGCCATGGGCTTCATGATGGAGGACCGGGGCATCGCCCAGGTGTCCATGAACATGGTCAATTACGAGGACACCCCCCTGTATGTGGTCTATGAGATGGTCAAGTCCCTGGCCGAGCGCTACGGCACCTATATCGTGGACAGTGAGATCGTGGGTCTTACCCCGGGCAAGGCCATGATCGACTGCGCCGAGTTCTATCTCAAGGCCCGTGACTTCGACTGCCACAACCAGATTATGGAGTATCACCTGCTGGATATGAAATAAGAGCCCCCAATAAAAAATACAGATTAGGAGAGTTTCACCATGAAGCTTGCTGAACTGAAAACCGCCGAATTTGTTGACCTGCTGGCGTCCGATGCCCCCGCCCCCGGCGGTGGGTCCGCCGCCGCTCTGGAGGGTGCCCTGGGCGCCGCCCTCACCGCCATGGTGTGCGGCCTGACCGTAGGCAAGAAGAAGTACGCCGAGTTCCAGGAGCTGGCCGAGTCCGCCCAGGCCAAGGCCACCGACCTGAAGGCCCGCTTTGTGGACGTGATGGACCGGGACACCGAGGCCTTCAACGTGGTAAGCGCCGCCTTCGGCATGCCCAAGGAGACCGACGAGGAGAAGGCCGCCCGCTCCGCCGCCATTCAGAAGGGCCTGGAGGGCTGCACCAAGACCCCCTTCGAGATGATGGAGCTGGCCGTGGAGACCCTGGAGCTCACCGCCTCCATCCTGGGCAAGAGCAACGACAGCGCCGCCAGCGACCTGGGCGTGTCCGCCCTGTCCCTGCGCTCCGCCATTCAGGGCGCGTGGCTCAACGTGCTCATCAACATCGGCAGCCTGAAGAATAAGGAGCTGGCCGAGGACTACCGCGCCAAGGGCGAGACCCTGCTGGCCAAGGCCCTGCCCCTGGCCGATCAGATTTACGACACTGTAGTTAAGGCGATGTAAAAGCCTCCCTTTGACAAGGGAGGGGGACCGCCGCCTTCGGCGGCGGTGGAGGGATTCCGTCAAAACAGAGCATATCCCAAAGACGGAATCCCCCAGTCACGGCTTCGCCGTGCCAGCCCCCTTTTGCAAGGGGGCCAAAGGAACCTGGTCAGAGTAGATACAGCGCGTCAAGTGCCATTGGATGGGAGGTTGCCAATGGACGAAGGGTTTTTCCTATGCCCGCGTTGCTGTATCGCATCCGCTGCCATGGAGGAGCACGCTCCTTTCATGGCAACACGCCGTGAAAGGAGCGTTTTTATGAATACGAACAAAAAAAGACTGAACATCTATACCGTCTGCGCCATGGCCCTGCTGATTGCCATGATGGTACTGCTGAAGAAGATAGGCGCTATCGAAACGCCTTACTTTAAATTCAGCTTTTCCTCCCTGCCTGTAGTACTGGCCGCGATGATGCTCGGCCCTGTGGAGGGGGCAATCGTTGCTGTGGTGGGCGAGTTCATCGCTCAAATCACCGGTCAATACGGCCTGATGCCCACAACCTTCATCTACATCTGGCCTCCCGCTGTTCGAGCGCTGGTGGTTGGCGGCGCGGCTGTGTTTCTGCGCCGTCAGAAGGGCTGCCGCCTGGACGAGCAGCCCGTGGTCTGCTATGTTACCTGTGTGATCGCCGCTATGCTTACCACAACGGCCAATACCTTCGCGATCTGGGTGGAGAGCGTGTTTTACAATCTCTCTTTCACCCCTTCCCTTTTCTTTGTGCCTGCCCGGTATACAACCGGTGTCTTGACCGCTGTCCTTGTTGCTACCGTTTGTATCCCTATACTGCGGGGGCTGCGCCGCAGCGGTGTGCTGAAATACGCCGAATAACGAAAGGAGCCTTACCATGGACTGGAAGCTGCTGACCAAAGCCGACTATGTGACCACCAGCTGGTCCGGCGGGACCACCACCCAACTGGCCATCGCCCCCGAGGGGGCGGTGTATGCGGACCGGGACTTTCTCTGGCGGCTCAGCTCCGCTACTGTGGAGCTGGACCACTCCGACTTCACCCCCCTGCCCGACTACAACCGCTTTCTCTCTGTGCTGGAGGGGGGGATTCAGCTGAAAATCGACGCTGACGAGCCCGTTCCGGTGTCTCCCGGCAAGGTGGTGGCCTTCGACGGCGGCGTGCCGGTGGAGAGCTGGGGCCAGTGCGTGGACTTCAACCTGATGGTGCGCAAGGGGAAGGCCCAGGGGGCGGTGAGCGTCCTGTCCAATACCCACACTCACAGCGGGACTTGGTCCCCCGGCCCGGGGGACCTGGCAATCTACTGCGCAGCCGGTTCGGTGCGCCTTCCCGAGTATGGCTTGGAGGCCCAGGCGGGTCAGACCCTGCTGTGCCTGGGCTTTGAGGACGGACCGGTCAAGCTGGTTTGTGAGGCCGGGCTTGTGATGCTGGCCAGTATTCGGGAGGCGTGACGCCATGACGGGACAGGAAACGGCGGACCTCATCCATCAGCGGGCCTGGGTGGGCCAGAAGCCGGGGCTTGACCGCATCCGCCGCCTGCTGGGACGGCTGGGCAATCCCCAGGAGAAGCTGAAATTTGTCCACATCGCCGGGTCCAACGGCAAGGGCTCCACCGCCGCCATGCTGGCTTCGGTGCTGTCGGCGGCGGGGTTGAAAACCGGCCTGTACACCTCCCCCCACCTGTGGCGGTTCAACGAGCGGTTCCAGGTGGACGGCGCACCCATCTCCGGGGAGGACCTGGCGGAGATTACCGCCCAGGTGCTGGAGGCGGCGGAGGACGAGACCGAGTTCGAGCTGATGACCGCCATTGGGATGGTCTATTTTCTGAAGGCGGAGTGCGATATCGTGGTGCTGGAGACCGGCCTGGGCGGCCGTCTGGACTCCACCAATGTGATTCCCGCCCCGGAGGTTGCGGTGATTACCCACATCGGCCTGGAGCACACCGAAATTTTGGGGGATACCTTGGACAAGATTGCCCGGGAGAAGGCGGGGATCATCAAGCAGGGCTGTGACGTGGTCCTGTGTGAGCAGGGCTACGATCTCTATTGCCTGTTTGAGGAAATCTGTAAACTTAGGTGCAGCAGTCTGGCGCTGACGGTGAATCCGGAGGTGTTGTCCTCCGGTTTGGAGGGGCAGACCTTTACCTATCGAGGCGAGGGGCTCTACCACATTGCTCTGCTGGGGGAACACCAGCTTCAAAACGCCGCCGTGGTACTGGAGGCGGTGCGTGTTCTCCGGCAAAGGGGGTGGGAAGTTCCGGAAACAGCGGTGGCCCGGGGACTGGAACAAGCCCGGTGGCCGGGGCGGCTGGAGCTGGCCCGGCGGGGCCCCGACGTGATCCTGGACGGCGGCCACAACCCCCAGTGCATGGAGGCCCTGGCCCGGGCGCTGGGGGAGCTGTACCCGGGGAAGAAGCTGATTTTCCTCACCGGCGTACTGGCCGACAAGGACTGGAGCACCATGATGGGGGAGCTGCTCCCCCTGGCGAAGGAGTTTTATACCATCACCCCCGACAGTCCCCGGGCCATGCCGGCAGCCGAGCTGGCTGCTTACCTGGAGGGCCAGGGGGCGAAGGCCACCCCCTGCGGGAGCGTCCGGGAGGGGCTGGAGCTGGCCCTGGTGTTTTTGCCCCCGGAGGATGTGGTGTGCGTCACCGGGTCGCTGTATATGATCGGCGAGGCGCGGCACCTGCTGGGGCTGTGCTGAAGAGATAGAAAGGCGGATTGCTTTTATGTTAAGTCCCGCGGAATTTGTCGGTTTTTATGCCCAAGTAGGGGCGAAAAAATCTGCCAATAGCGCCAAGCGGCTGTATCTTTCGGCCTTGCTGG
>CANPFP010000119.1 GCA_947573385.1 uncultured Bacillota bacterium
CTCATCTGGTAGAGCGCCACCTTGCCAAGGTGGAGGTAGCGAGTTCGAGCCTCGTCACTCGCTCCAAAATAAAAAAGAAGACACGCTGTTGCGTGTCTTCTTTTTTATTTTGGATTTCGCCCCCGTGTCTTTCGGTAGCAGTTCTCACACAGCCGCCCGCGATGGTGGAGGGGCAGTGCCTTTCCGCAGCGGCTACAGAAACGGATGTTGTTCCGCAGCCGGTGGAGCAAAATCTCATTGATCTCGTCAGCCACACGCTCCCGGCTGTTGTAGAGCTTGTCCTCGTCCACCGGACAACTGAATGCTTTCGCAAAGGAGAAATAGAGATCCAGCTTTTTGTAATACAGCTCCAGCTCAGGCAGGGTAGGCTCCTCCTCCGGCAGCCCGGGCTGTTCGACGGTTTCCCCCTGCTGCCAGCGGCTGAGCATCTGGAAAAACAGGTCCCGCAGGGCGTTCTCCGTCTCATCAAAAGGGATATTAGCTGCCCGAAGCTCCTGCTCCCGGGTAAGGATAAAGCCCATCTCCCGCATTTTGGAGATGACAGTGATATACCGGGAGACATCCAGCTTGCGGTAGGGCTCTGCCGTGGGCATCTGGCTCCACTGGGTAAGTACCTCCAGCAGGTCAAAGTCCACTTGGAGCACCAGGTCGGAGAAACCGGCCACGGCGTATTCCAGGGGCGGAATCACCGCATCCAGCCCCGCCCGGATGGCGGACAGATTTTGAGTGGCCCCCACAAATCCCCGGTTGTACATTCCATACCGGCCTGCCCGGCCGGCAATCTGCTTGATTTCCTCCGGCTTCAGTTCCCGGCGCTCCACGCCGTCGAACTTCTCCGTCTCCATAAAAATGATCCGACGAATGGGCAAATTCAGTCCCATGCCAATGGCATCGGTAGAGACAATATACTCCATCTCGCCGGACAAAAAGCCCTCCATCTGTTTGCGGCGGGTGGCATAGGGCAGGGCGCCGTAGATAATGGCCGGTTCCTTTCCGCTCTGGCGCAGGTCCTCGGCCACACTGAGCACCCCCACCTTGGAAAAGGTGATCAGAGCGTCACCCGGTTGTAAGCGCTGGTAGTCAACGGTGTGGGACATGCACACCAGAGGGGTTGTCCGCTGGTGGACCTCCACCTCATAGCTGTCGCCGCAGCTCTCGATAAGTCGAATGAGCAGATGTTTTGCTTCCGGTGCGGCACACAGGTGAATCTCCGGGGCTAAAACGCCCAGAATTGCCCGAGTCCAGGCGTAGCCCCGCTGCTTGTCGGCAATCATCTGGCATTCGTCAATCACCGCCGCTTCGTAGCGCTGTTTCAGGTCCAGCTTTTCTGCGGTAGCGGCTATGTGGGTGTCCTCCTCCCGCATGTCCTCTTCCTCGCCGGTAGACAGGGAACAGGCCACTCCACTGTCCAGAAGGGTCTCCTGGGCCTCCAGGGCCAGCAGGCGGAGGGGGGCAAGGTAAACCCCCGTTTCAGCCCGCCGCAGCCGCTGAAAGCCGGCATAGGTTTTTCCCGTGTTGGTGCCCCCCAGGTGGAGGATAAAGTGCCGGTGCATCGCCCGGGCTTCTGGATATTCGTCCTTTGGGTTCAGGGCGATCAGCAGGGACAGACTGGAACGGATCGCCTGAGGGACATACCACACCGACCATACCATGCCCAGTCCCTCGCTGAGCAGAAGCTTTAGGGGAAGACCCCTGGCTCCCAGAAGCCCCTCCAGATCCGCTTCGGGCTGGGCAGCGGCAAAGTCCGAGACAGACTGCCTGGCGGCGGCGAGGAGCACCCCGGTGTAGCGGAGCCGAACCTGCTCCGCCATTGGATGGCCGGCGTACTCTCCCATCCAGGGCCCCGCCCGAAGAAAATTCTTCAAAACAACGGGCAGCTGTTTGCTGTTGCAGTGCTGCTCCAGAGCCAGAAATTCGCTGAGCCAGGCCGTTGCCTGAGACGTGCGGATCATATGGCTCTTAGACACGGCAGGAAGCCGCCCGACAATGGCCCGATGGTAGAGCTCTGCCAGCCGCCAGGCCGGGGAGCCGTCGTTCCCCGTTCCGTCCCAGGCCTGAGACAAGTCGGCACAGGCCCGCCTTGTGCCCGGTGTCGGGCCGTTTGAGGGTGTTCTTGCCTTCCCTTTTCCGCCTATAAACCGGGGATGTTCCTCCGCTTCGCGCACATCCTCCTTGTCCCAAAACCGTACCGGGTGTCCGCCGGCCATTCGGTAGTGGGGCCTGGGGAGAAGCTCACGAATCAGCTCGTCTGTCCAGCCGCGCCGTTTTAAGATGGACAGTGTGCAGTATTTTCCTCGCCCGTACTTGGACATGGCACCCTCCCCCGTTTCCTTGGATTCTCTCTATTGCAGCAGATGTCCCACATCCTCTTTTCCGCGGCGGCTGTGGGTACGCAGCGCCTGAGAGGGCTGAAGGAGAATAGACTCCGTCATATCCTCCAGGAGCGCGCCGGCCTGGCCGTTATCCCGCAGTGCGCCTTGTGCCATATTGATATATTGGCTGTACAGGCCGCCAAAGCTCTGCTCCATCTGTCTGTACAGCGCGCCATAGGCCGTCTGGATGCGGGATACCCAGCGGCGGTCCGTCTCCAGGATTACACTGGCTTCCTGGGCCTGCTCCCAGGTTTCCACGCTCAGACCGTCCAGCCTGAGAATACGGGAGGACAGCCGGAACTGGGGCAGCGCTACAGTATCCCCGCCGATCTGGAGAGACAGTCCCGTCTCTCCGCCGCCCTTGCCGTCGGCGGATATGATGATGCCGCCAATAATGGTAACCGAGCCCATCAAATTCCCCATACCCACGCTGACGCCGCCGCGAATCAAAATCTGACCGGGCTGTTCCCAGTCCTCCTCGCCGTCCCAACCGATTCCCGCGCCGCCCGCACCTCCGGTGGCGGTAAGAACGCCGTCCGGGTCCCCGCCGCTGCGGAGGTCGGCGCAGTCAATATTTAAAGAGGTGCCGCTCCCCAGAGAGATACCCGCACACCCCGCGCCGCTCTCAAAGAGATTGCTGGTGCCGCTTTGTAGAATCAGGGTTACCTCGTTCCCCTGGCCCAGACTGAATGCCCGGCCGGAGGATACCCGGCAGGTCACGCCGCCCAAAGACAGCTCCATAGCGCCAATCCCGTCGGCCAGCGCAATCCTGCCGCTGAACGGGGCCCGGGCTGCATCCGTCCCGGAGCCGCCAGAGATAGCGGTCACCTTGGAGGTGAGAATATGGAGGGTCTGAAGCTCCTCCTCATACACCCAGTCCAGCCCCGGCTCGCCGCCGGTGACCGAAAAAGGATTGGGATACATGGGAATTTCATAAAATGATCCGGTCTCCTGGCTCCAATGGAGGTAGGCGTAACGGGCTGCGGGCCGGCCGGAGACATCCTGGCCCCGGAAGACCAGTCTGTGAATGGGGGCGCCGTGGGAGGGGTCCCCCTTTGTCAGCCAAAGCCGTATCAGCTCGCCGTTCATCAGAGCCGTTTTTGTCCGCTGGCCCTCCGTTTCCAGGGCGGTAACAGAGTTCCAGCCGGGCAGAAGGGCCTTCCAGATCACGTCAAAGGGTTCCAGCGGTTTTCCCTCCGCATTCCTCACGCTGACGGCCCGGGCCGCCAATGAGACCAGCCCCTCCACAACCACAGGGACGGTTAAAGACTTAGTCTCCTCCCCCTCCTGTTCCAGCATTACGGCCGCACCCCCCAGCAGTCTCAGGGTATTGGACTCATTTCCGTGAAGAATTCCTATTTTCACAAGCCCGCCGCCGTCCAAAGTAAGGACCGCGCCCTCCGGCAGATTCACCTCTTTCAGTATGCTCTCTCCGCTGCAAAACATGCGGGCCCCGTTGGCGCCAACGGTAAGAACCGATATATTTGCATCCCGAACCGTCACCTGTCCGGTCCCGTCAACCAGAATTGCCTGTTCGCCCTGCCCCGTTCCCTGAATGGTCACGTCCGCCGTTCCGCTCACCGTCAGCACGCCTGTGGAGACGTCAAGGGACACACCGGACAGGTCCTGTCCCTGCACCAAAACATTCCCCATGGGCTGGGCGGGGGGCTGATGTCCGGGGGAGGTCTGCGGCGGCACATCCGCTGCCGTGCTTATCCCCGCACCGGGCTGATCCGGCTGAGAAAGGGTCAGAAGTCCCATCAGCGACTCCAGGTTCATTCCCTTAATCCCCTCCATCAGGGAGAGCAGAGAGGACTCCGCCCCAAGGACGGGGACAACCTCAGACAGCAAAATGTCCGCTAAAAACGCTTCCAGTCCTGCGGCGGTGCCGCCGGTGAACTGGGCCTGAAAATCGGCCATGCTGGTAAAGGCTCCCTTTGTCAGCGTCTCAATGGCCCGGTCCAGGGGGATACCCGACTCCAGCTGGTCCAGCAGCTGCCACAAGCCCTCCAGGGCGTCATTCAAATCGGCTCCGTCAGGGGGCGCACCGTTGGAGATGATCGCCCCCAAGTAGAGCGTTGCCAGATAGCCGGCAGCGGAACTGCTCTCCAGCGGACTGTTGACAATGGCGGCCAGAATGTCTGCCCCGCTGGCCGTTTTGTCCAACCCCAATGCAGACAGGATTTGTTCCTTAGACATACCGCTCTGGGCGATCCCCTTTATCAGCCAGTCGGGAATGGACAGCAGGCCCTCCGACTTGCCTGCCGTCTCGTACAGCAAGGACTCCACTCCCTCAGCGGCGCCTGTGTCCCCGTCCAGAAACAGCGGCACGTCTCCGGCGGAAGCGCTGTCGATTACCCGGCTGATGCTCTCCCGCAGCTGTTCCAGCTCCGCCTGAAGCGCGGCGCGGTCAACGGATTTGCCGGTTGCCGACTGCCGGGCCAGCTCCTCCATGCGCGCCAGACTGTCCTGCACCTCATCCAGGGCAGCTTCCCCTGTCTGCAGGGTTCTCCGGCTCTCCCGAGAGCGGCTCTCCACCTGGCTTGCCTTGTTCATCAGCTGCTGCAGCGTACCGGAGATGGTAAACCCCGCCGTCCCGGTCAGCTTCTGGCTTGGGGCGCCTTCAGACGGCTTTTCCGTCCTGCCCGCCGGCTGATACTGAGGCGCAGTAAAGCCTTTCCTTCGAATTGTCAGGTCGTTCATTTCAGCCGTCTCCTTTTCAACTTGCTTTATATAACTATCGGCAAATGGATGAAAAACATAAGAAAACCGCCCTATAAAAGGAGACCCCTTCCAACGGGCCAAGGACGCCCGCACAGAGCTGGAGGGGGCCGTCTGTTTTTATTAACGCGCTTTCAAACGGGGTCAAGGAGCGGGACAAAAATACGTTCCGTTTTGTAGAAAATGGAGAAAAGCAAGATATGGAAAAATTCCCCTTGACATTGAAACAACTTCCGCTATAATAATGCTCAAGTATTTTAGTTAAAAAAATTTAGATAAAATACTTGAATATTGAGCGGCCGCTATAGCCCGCGATACAACTGAAAGGACGGTTCATTCAAATGGAAATTACCTTTGAAAATGTACGTGATATTATTGTGGAGACCCTGAGCTGCGATGCCGGGGATGTCAAGCTGGAGACCAACCTGATCGAGGACCTGGAGGCCGACTCCCTGGAGATCGTGGAGCTGTCCATGGCCCTCCAGGAGAAACTGGGCGCGGGCATCGAGGACGAGGACCTGGAGAAGATCCACACCGTCCAGGACATTCTGGATTACATCAAGAGCAAGCAGGCGTAAGGAGAGCGCGCAATGGAATTACAGGAGCTTTACGGCCTGATGGACCGCTTTGCCGCCTCCGGGCTGACGGCCCTGGAGTGGGAGCGCGAGGGGGAGCGGGTGGCCCTGCGGCGGGAGGGGACTGTTTCCCAGACTGTGGCCGCCCCCGCTCCGGTTTCTGTTTCCTCCGTCCCGGAGGAGGAGGGAGAGGTGGTGTCCGCCCCACTGGTGGGGGTGTTCTACGCCGCCCCCGCCCCGGAGGAGCCCCCCTACGTCACCGCCGGGGCCCAGGTGAAGAAGGGGGACACCCTCTGTCTCATCGAGGCCATGAAGATGATGAGCGAGGTCCCCGCCCCCGCCGACTGCGTGGTGGAGGAG
>CANPFP010000120.1 GCA_947573385.1 uncultured Bacillota bacterium
TATCACAAAGTCAGATAGACGCCCTGTTGAATGCGGCCAGAAGCGGAGAATTGGACGTAGACAAGCCGGCGGAGAAATCTGAGGAGAAAAAATATCGTAAATATGACTTTTACAGCCCACGCAAGTTCACCAAGGACAGGCTGAAGATGCTCAACAGCATCTTTGAGAGCTACGCTCGGGTTATCAATTCCAGGATTAACGCCTTGCTGCATGCGACCTGTGAAATTGAAGTGGACAGCGTGGAGGAGCAGCGGTATTACGAGTTCTCCAACGCCTTGACGGAGAGTGACGTAGTTGCCCTGGCGGAGATCGACCGGGAGCAGTTCCAGGGAGACGACCCAATCCTGGTTCATATGGACACGCCGGTGGTGCTGTCCATGCTGGACCGGATGATGGGCGGCGAGGGCGACCCGGACCCCACGGTGCCCGGTGACTATAACCTCACCGACCTGGAGCTGAACATGTATGAGGACCTGATTGCCGATCTGGTTCCCATTCTGGGCGGCAGCTGGGAGAACTACATTACACTGCATTTCTCCTATGTCCGTACTGAGGTAAACCCCACGCTGGTTCAGCTCATCGGCTACGATGAGACGGTGGTTATTATCGGGCTGAATATCAAGTTTCCCAACTGCACGGGCCGGATGAGCCTGTGTCTGCCCGGTGAAATGCTGACCAATGTCTTTAGTGAGATCAGCAAGAACACCACGCGCCGCAGTACCGGTGAGGATAAGTCGGAAGAAATCTTCGACTCCCTGCGGGATTCCGAACTGGAAATTGTGGCGGAGCTGGCCCGAACCCGGATTTTACTCAGCGACCTGTATCACCTGAATGTGGGCGATGTGGTAGATATTAAGCGGTCGAAGGATTCCCCCGTTTTCCTCAACATCGGTGGCCGCAGGTGGTTTGATGGCAAAATGGGCACCAGCAACAAGCAGGTGGCCGTGAAAATTGGAGAGACCTACATTAAAATGTAGGCAAGAAGGAGCGAATCTGGATGGAAGATACTATTTTTAGCCCGATGGTAATAGACGCCATCGGGGAGATCATGAATATCAGCCTGGGCTCCTCTGCTACTGCGGCTTCCAACATGCTGGACCACCGGGTTGATATTACAACGCCCAGGGTAAGCGTGGTCAACGCGGAAGATTTTGCCCTTGGCAAAATCGAACCGGCGGTAGGTGTGGAGATTAAATATGTCTGCGGCCTGGAGGGCAGCAACATCATGCTCCTTAAGCGCAGCGACGTGAAGGCCATTGTAGATATCCTGCTGGGTACTGAGACCCCGGATGAGGAGTTTGAGCTCAACGAGCTGTCCATCAGCGCGGTGTGCGAGGTAATGAACCAGATGATGGGCTCCTCCGCCACCGCCCTGTCCGACCTGCTGGGCCGCATGGTGAATATCTCTACCCCTGAATCCTTTGAATTGGACGACCTGGATAAAGTGAAGGAGGAGCATTTCCCCGTCACCCAGGGTCCTGTGGTGGTAGTCCGGTTTAACCTGACTATCGAGAATGTGCTGGACAGCGAATTTATGAACGTCATGTCGATAGAGCTGGCACAGGAGCTGGTCGCCGGGTTTGGCTTGGACGAGCCCGCAGCGGAGCCGGAACCGGCCCCCGCCCCCGCGCCGGCTCCCGCCGGCGGTGGAGCGGTTATGAGCCAGGAGGAGATCGAAAAGATGATGGCTGGCGGCACTCCTGCTGCCGCCGCTCCGCCGACTCCTGCAGCCGCTCCGGCTGCTCCTGCGCCCGGTGTTCCGGCGGCCCCGCCGGCCATGCCCCAGGCGGCACCTCCTGGGATGCCGGAGATGTCCGGCTACCCGGGATATCCCCCTTACCCCTACCCCTATCCGCCCTATCCCATGTATCCGCCCCAGGCGCCGGCCGCGCCGCCTGATCCAAAGGTGGTTAACGCCCAGCCCAACCGCCTGAAGGAGCTGAGCAGTGAGACACAGCTGAATCAGGAGCAGAAGGATAATCTGGACTTGATTCTGTCCGTCTCGCTGGAGGTGGCTGTAGAGATCGGCCGGACGCGCCGGAAGATCCAGGATATCCTGTCCTTCTCCAAGGGCTCCCTGGTGGTACTGGATAAACTGGCCGGCGACCAGGTGGACCTGCTGGTCAACGGGCAGTGCGTAGCCAAGGGCGATGTGGTGGTAATCGACGACAACTTTGGTATCCGAATCACTGAAATCCTGCAAAAGCCGGACATCAATGTGCTGACCCAGGGCTGAGCCCTTTGAACATAAAAAATAAATGGCAAACAACTATTTTTGAAAAAAGGATGGTTTAACTATGGCTAAAATTCTTACAGTTGACGACGCTGCCTTTATGCGCAAAGTCATCAAAGACACTCTGAGCAAAGCGGGCTACGCTGAAATTTTTGAGGCTGAGGACGGCGCTCAGGCGGTGGAAAAGTACAATGAGGTCAAGCCTGATCTGGTACTGATGGACATTACCATGCCCAACATGGACGGTCTGGAGGCCCTGAAGGCCATCCGCGCCGCTGATCCCAATGCCAATGTGGTAATGTGCTCCGCTATGGGTCAGGAGACCATGGTAATTGATGCGATCCGTTCCGGCGCGAAGGACTTTATTGTCAAGCCCTTCAAACCTGAGCGCGTGCTGAAGACCGTTACCTCTATTGTGGGCGAGCCCTGATGGATTGGAGCCAGGTTCTCTCCGTTCTCGGGCTGCTGGCCGTTGTCTTGTTGGTGCTGGCCGGAGCTTACCTTTTCACCCGCTGGACGGGGCTGAATCTGGGCGGCGGATTTTTAGCTGCCCGGGGAAGCCAGCTCCAGGTGGTGGATCGTGTCTCGACAGGCCGGGACCAGGCCGTGCTGGTAATCAAGGCCGGCCAGCGGTGCCTGCTGCTGGGCAGCAGCCCCGCTGGGCTGACCCTGTTGGCTGAGCTGACCCAGGAGGAGGGGGAGAACTGGAGCCCGCCTACCCCCCAGGAGGGGCCGGAGCAGAAGAGAGTTCCGGATTTCCGCGCCTTGATGCAGCGGCTGAAAGAGAAGAAATAACCCGAAGTTGCCGGTGAATGGATCGAGGTGAGGAAGGATGCCGACCGACGCGTTGGTGAATGTAAATGGGGAAAGCGTACAGGCGCTGGAGATTCTGTTCCTGACCACCGTCCTGATGCTTCTGCCCTCGCTGATTGTCATGATGACCTCCTTTACCCGGTATGTGGTGGTCTTCTCTTTCCTGCGCAACGCGATGGGCACCCAACAGACGCCGCCCAACATGGTACTGGTGGGCATGGCACTGATTCTGACCCTCTTTACCATGAGCCCTACCCTGGCTGCTATCAATGAGGAGGCGTTTGTCCCCTATCAGGAGGAAGAGATTAGCCAGGAGGAGTTTTTTGACCGGGCACAGGTACCGTTAAAACGGTTTATGGCGCACCATATTGAATTGCAGAGCATGGAACTGTACTGCAACATGTCCGGTGTGAATGCCCCGGCGACGGAGGAGGAAGTCCCTCAGCTTCCGCTGACGGTGATTATTCCAGCCTTTGTGACCAGTGAGCTGAAGCAGGCCTTTATTCTGGGTTTTCTGCTGTATGTCCCCTTTATGCTTATCGACATGGTGGTGGCCTCCACCTTGATGTCCATGGGCATGGTCATGCTCCCGCCCTCTATGATCTCCACGCCCTTTAAATTGCTGCTGTTTATCCTGCTGGACGGGTGGCAGTTGCTGTTTGAGACGCTGGCGCAGGGATTTGGACTTGGGTAAGGAGGAGCCATGATAGACACATCGTTAATAACACAAAAGCTGCGGGAGGGCGTGTGGGTCGTCATTAAGCTGGGCGGTCCCATGCTTGTTCTGAGCATGATGGTAGGTGTGCTTGTCGCTATCTTTCAGGCTGTTACCCAGATTCACGAACAGACACTGGGGTTTATCCTTAAGCTGATCGTGATTGTACTGGTACTTCTGGTAGGCGGCAGCTGGATGATGGAGACTCTTTTGGACTACACCAAGGGGATCTTTGAACTGATGGTCATGCGTTAGGGGAGGCTGTCATGGATTGGACTGCGCTTACCCTGTTTTTGATGATTACCGGACGCATGGCCGGCTTTGTGGTCTTCAACCCCATCTTCGGGCGGCGGGGTATCCCCAACATAGTAAAAGCGGGCTTTATCCTGATGCTGTCCCTGTGTGTGTTCGCCATGACGCCCACGCGGATTGAGGTGCCGAATACCCTGCTGGGCCTTGCGTTTACCTTTTTGATGGAGCTGTTCCTGGGTTATGTGCTGGGTCTGGTTGTCAATTTCTTCTTCTATGTTCCCCTGATGGCCGGTTCGGTCATTGATATGCAAATGGGTCTGTCTATGGCTTCCACCTACGACCCCGCCTCTGGCATTCAGGTGACGGCTACCTCAACCCTGCTCAACGTGCTGATGTCTCTGCTGTTTTTCGCAGCAAACGGACATCACACGATGATTCGCATTTTCGCGGCATCCGGCCTGGCGGTCCCCTTTGGAGAGGTGGTATTGGGAAAAGACTTCTATGCCGCCATGATCCAGATTTTCATTGACTGTACCGTCCTGGGTGTCAAGTTGGCTATGCCGGTTCTGGCGGCGGAGATGATGGGTCAGGTAGGAATGGGAATCTTAATGAAAGTTATCCCCCAAATCAACGTCTTCGCCATTAACATTGAGTTGAAGGTGATTGTCGGTTTGTCAATGATCGTAATTCTGATGGCTCCGTTCAGCGATTTTCTGCTGCGTGTGGAGACCGAGATGCTACTCACCCTCCAGCATATTCTGCCCCTGATGTCGGGCTGAGCGAACCCAAAAGCGGCTGACAAAGGGGGGAGCATTCCATGGCCGGTGAATCCAAAACCGAAAAGGCAACGCCAAAAAAGCGACGGGACGAACGAAAAAAGGGTAACGTCCTGATGAGTAAAGACGCCGTTGCCGTGGCTACCTTGATCGGCAGCCTGTTTATGGTTCAGATTATGGGCGGCGTGATGGTGGAGCAGATTAAAATGGTTATCTACCGCTGCTTCAGCTATATGGCTGCCGGTATTGATGGAACATTTTCGGGGCTGCTTGGCGAGCTGTTTAAAATGACTGTGCTGGCTTTTGCCACGATGGCCGGCCCCTTTCTGGCTGTTACCGCCCTGTTGGCGATAGGGGTAACTTTCTTCCAGACCAAGATGCTGGTGACGACGGACCCGCTCAAGCCCAAGTTCAGCCGGCTCAATCCCATTCAGGGATTTAAACGATTATTTTCCCTGCGCAGCGTGATCGAGGCCTTCAAGGGCATTTTAAAAATCTCGATTCTGCTCTTTCTGATTTACAATTATTTCAGCCATGTGGCCCTGACCTTTGGCCGGTTTCTGGATATGAGCCTTTGGGAGTCCTGTTCCATTCTTGTCAAGGATATCGTCTCTTTGGTGCTTCAGATTGCGGTGGCCTTTACCGTTTTGGCATTCTTCGACTATCTGTACCAGTGGTGGGACTATGAGCGCCAGCTGAAAATGTCAAAGCAGGAGATCAAAGAAGAGTATAAGCAAATGGAAGGCGACCCCCAGGTCAAGGGCAAAATCAAGCAGATTCAGCGCCAGCGGGCCCAGCAGCGTATGATGCAGCAGGTGCCTCAGGCAGATGTAGTAATTCGTAACCCCACTCATTTTGCAGTAGCTCTGCGTTACCGTGAAGAGAAGGACAACGCCCCGGTGCTGCTGGCCAAGGGCGTGGATGAGCTGGCCCTGCGCATTGTCAAGGTGGCGGAGGAGAACAGCGTCTCTGTGGTAGAGAACGTACCTCTGGCCCGCGCCTTGTACGCCTCCGTAGAGCTGAACAAAGAGATTCCCCCCGAACTCTACGGCCCTGTGGCCGAGGTTCTGGTCTATGTCCTCAAGCTGGACCGGGAGGTCCATTAAATCCGACAGCAAAGGCCCTTACGGGCGTTTTGATAACTTTCAGGAAAGGATGACACCATGCGGCGTATTTTTCAAAACAGCATAGCGCTTAT
>CANPFP010000121.1 GCA_947573385.1 uncultured Bacillota bacterium
AGGAGCTGGCCGCCGCCGGCATCACCCCCGATCTGGTCCGCTTCTCCTGCGGCATTGAGGACGCCGCCGACCTGATCGCCGACATTGAGCAGGCCCTGACCCATGTATAAATAAGCGCGTGTCCCCGCCCGTAAGGGCGGGGACACAGAGACTAAAAGAGGTAATAAAATGAAAAATGCTGGAACTGTTTTGCTGTATAACTGCTCCGATCCGGAATTTTCCAAGCTGAAGCAGATTTTTGCCATGCTCCGCCTGCGGATGCGGGTGGTGGAGCCCGACCGGTACCATATTTCTCTGGAGGAGCTGGCCCAGGGGAAGGGGGAGCCCGGTGAGCCTGCCGAAGCCCTGACCGAGCCCATGCTGGTCTTCTGCGGTCTGGGTCAGGCCCTGCTTGAGCAGGTGCTGGAGGTGATCCGGCTGGCCAAGCTCCCGCCCATTCCCCTGAAAGCGGTGCTCACCGAGACCAACCGGGAGTGGGATACAACCCAGCTTCTGGCTGAGCTGGTAAAGGAGAGAGAGGCAATTGCCGAAGCGGAGCGGAAATAATTTTGGAACATGCTTAGGGGCGGCCGTTGGCCGCCCCCTTCGCTATTGGAGCATATCCACAATTTTGTCCAGATAGTCTGTCAGGCTGCCGGAGCCTATATACCGCACCAGGACAACCTTATCTTCCAGTGCGGCGACGGCGGTGTGGTAGCTCCCGTCCTCGCTGTCGGCCACGGAAAGCCAATCTGCCCCTGCGTCGGGATACTCCCGGGTGGACCAGACCACCGGCTCCGCCGCATTCCAAAGGATATCCTCCTCCAGCTTCATGGAGCTGGCCAGCAGGTCACGGGCGGCGGGGACGGCCAGGGAGGAGACGGGCAGATCAAACCATCGGGTTTCAAGAAAGCGGTAGGGCTCGCTGTTCCAGCGGCGGCCGTCAAGCTCAAGGACCCTCCACTGGCACCAGCAGATGGGAGACCAGAGGGGGGTGCCGTAAAAGACCTCCCGGTGTTCGGGCTGTCCTGTTTCCAGCTCCGTCAGGGTCAGGGGGGTGAATTCGGTGACGGGCTTCGCCTCGCCCAGGTCGGGGTGACGGAGGATGAAGACAAACAAGCCAGCCAGGGAGATAAAGAGTACTGCGCCCATCCAGGAAAAGAACTGCCGGCTGGGGAACCAGAGACGGCGCTGTTTGGGTCTGCCCTCCAGTTCCCGAATGACGGAGGTCAGCTCCCGGGCCCGGGTGTAGTTGACAGCCAGGTCCTTCAGCGGGAAAAGAATCATATACAGGCTCCACCACAGCAGTTGGCTGCGGAAGGTCAGCAGCTTGGCCAGGGGCGTCCCGCCCCAGAACAGTATGGCGGCGGCGCCAAGCAGAACAACCAGTATAAGAACAACCATCTGACGGAATTCCTTCCGGGCCTGCCGGGCCAGCTTGTTCCACTGCTCCAGCTGGATGTCTGGGTCGGTGTGGGGCTCGGGAGCGTGGGGATTGTCGCAGGAGAAAATAACCATCTCGTGGTTGACGCCCCCCACATGGGCCCAGCCGTACTCCTGATAGAGGTCCAGCATGTCGTCGGGAGGACCGTCGATGCCATAGCGGCAGGGCTCCAGCCGGTAGCGCACCCGTCTGGACTCCCCTCTGGTGAAGGTGCACACCAGGGGGCGGTACTTTTTCAAAAACAGCCCCTGGGCGGCCAGCTTTTCCAGCCATTTTTCCAGTCCCTGAATGTCATACATGGATACCGGGGTGAATTTATAGGTGCGTTTCATAGGAAAACCTCCTGACACAAGGGGGATTAGTTTGGGTGCAGGAAAAGGAGACGAAGGAGGGGCGCAAAAATAGCAGTTATCTCGTTTTTTCCTGCGGATCAGGGTACGCGTTTGATCCGCCAGCAGGGTGGGGGCGGTGTGCGGCTACGGGGCGGTGGGGATTTTAAACACATATTTCATCTGATGACACGCCCTTCTTCACATGGGTCAAATACAGCTAAAAATCAAGGCGGCCCAAGGCGGTGGCACCGTCGTCCACGCAGGCGCGCAGCCGGGCCAGCTCATCCCGGAAGGCGGCGCGGCCCTGGCCGGTGATCTGATAGGTCCGCCTGCGGCCCGCCACCGAGGTCTCAGCGATGAGGCCCTCGTCCTGGAACTTGGCCAGCAGGGTGTAGAGCGTTCCCGGGCCCAGCTTCACCCGGCCCGCCGTTTTTCGTTCCACAAATTCGGTGATCTCAGTGCCGCACATCTCTTGACCCAGGAAGGACATGAGCACATAGTACATGGGCTCGGTAAGGGGTCCCTTTTCCCGTACTGCCATAGACAGCCCTCCTTTCCGATTTTTTGTCATCTCTTGATATCGTCTAACGATATTATAACAGGATATTAGAAGCCTGTCAATAGGAGGAAGACAGAAAGCGCCAAAAACCCCTATCAAAAATTTGACTGCTTTTTCCCGGTCAGGCTTCTATAATAGGACGTGTTGTAGGGAGACTGTGGTCTCCCGGGATATTGCGGGGGAGGGAGAACTTGTGACTGTTATCTACATAGATACACTGTTTCTCCTCAACGCTCTGGTGGACTACCTATTGTTGCTGGCGGCGGCCCGTTTGGCAGGGGAGCCCCTGCGCCGCTGGCGGTTCGCTCTGGGCGCGGCGCTGGGAGGGCTGTACGCAGTGGCCATCTTCCTGCCGGGAATGCCGTTTCTGTCCCACCCCCTGTGCCGCTTGGCTTCCGCCGCGCTGATGATGGTGGTCTCCTACGGGGGGAGCCGCTGCCTGCTCCGGCAGGGCATCCTGTTCGTGGCCCTGACCTGTGCCTTCGGGGGTGGGGTGGTGGCCATCGGCCTGCTGGGTGGGACTGGGCTGACTTTGGGAAACGGAGTGTTCTATTCTGCTCTTGATTTGAAGGTTGTGCTGCTGTCGGCGGCAGTGTGCTACGGGGTGCTCACCCTGGTGTTCCAACGGCTGGTCCGGCACAGCGCTGCCAATGGGGAGCTGGTGCCCGTCAGGCTGCGGCTGGGGGAGCGTATGGTGGATCTCACTGCCCTGGTGGACACGGGAAATACCCTCACCGACCCGGTGTCCGGCCGTCCGGTGATGGTGGCGGAGGGGGAGCGGGCAGGTCCGCTCTTTCCCAGGGAGTATCGTCCTGGCCCCGGCGACCTGGCAGACCCCACCGCCGCCCTGACCCGGCTGGGGACGGGGAAGTGGCGCTCCAGGTTCCGTCTGCTGCCCTACCGCAGCGTGGGGGTGGACCGGGGCCTGCTGCTGGCCGTCCGGCTGGACAGTCTGGAGTTGGACGGGCAGGGGAGAGGGCCGGTGCTGGTGGCGCTGTCCCCCACGCCGGTGTCCGACGGCGGGGGGTATCAGGCGCTGGTTGGGGCCGGCCTGTAGGGGGCGGCCTTCGTGCCGCCCCGCTCTGACCCATTCCGGCCTGTGTTCCGTCCCGCGAATATTGATGTAACGGCGGGGCGGCGCAGAGGCCGCCCCCTACAGGCAAATAATATTGAGGTGGTTATCTTGAAACAGGTTTACATAAAATTAAAGGAGGGCCTTTCCGCCCTCCTCGCCCGGCTGGGGCTGGTGCTGCCCGGCAAAATTATGTACATCGGCGGCAGCGACACCCTGCCCGCCCCCCTGAAGCGGGAGGAGGAGTCCGCCCTCATCGCCCGGCTGGGGGAGGGGGACACAGCCGCACGGAACCTGCTCATTGAGCACAACCTGCGGCTGGTGGCCTACATCGCCCGGCGGTTTGAAAACACCGGTATCTACATTGAGGACCTGATTTCCATTGGCACCATCGGGCTTATCAAGGCGGTGGGCACCTACCAGCCGGAGAAGGCCATCAAGCTGGCCACCTACGCCAGCCGGTGCATCGAGAACGAGATTCTCATGTATCTGCGCAAGACCGCCAACCAGAAGACAGAGCTGTCCTTCGACGAGCCGTTGAATACCGACTGGGACGGCAATGAGCTGCTGCTGTCCGATATCCTGGGCACCGACGAGGACACGGTGGTTCAGCCTCTGGAGGCCGACGTGGACCGGCAGCTCCTGCGTCAGGCCATGGACCGGCTGGACGACCGGGAGCGGCACATCATCACCCTGCGCTTCGGCCTGGACGGACGGAGGGAGTGTACCCAGAAGGAGGTGGCCGATCAGCTGGGCATCTCTCAGTCCTACATCTCCCGGCTGGAAAAGCGGATCATTGCCCGGCTGAAAAAGGAGATTGTGAAAATGATGTAATAAAGGCCCCCTCTTGCGAGGGAGCCCTTGGAGACGCTACAGTTTTCGACATAAAAGCTCAAATTGGCTGCCATCCGCAGTGCTGACGGTGAACAGGTCGTGCCTGTCATCGGTAATAATGTCAGAGATGTCCATGGCATCGCTTTCATTCAGCAAATCGAAAAGCTGATCCTTAAAATAGTTAAGATCCATTTCCGTCACCTCCTTTTCTGTCTGTGTAAGTGTCGTAAGGAAATGATAACCCATAAAACGATTTGTGTCAATCACTTAAAGGGATTTTCACAAGGTTTATTGCTTCTGTAAATACCGCTACAATTTGTACAAGAGGTGATTGGGATGAAGAAGGAGTACAAAGCACTTTATGAAAAGTTTGGTCTGAACGTAGTCTATTACCGCAAAAGCCTGCGGGTGACGCAGCTGCAATTGGCGGAGCTGCTGGACATTGACCGAAGCCACATCAGCGCCATCGAGCTGGGAAACGTGGGGGTGTCCATGGACCTGATTTTTAAAATGTGCGAGGTGTTCAAGATCAAGCCCAAGGAGCTGTTTGACTTCCGGGACTGAGGACTGAGGGCGTGGCCCTCTCCGTCACGGCTTCGCCGTGCCACCTCTCCCAAAGGGAGAGGTAAGGACGCTGACGGAAGGGTGTACCTTAGCTCCCCCTTTGGGGGAGCTGGCAGCCCGAAGGGCTGACTGAGAGGGCGTTTCCCGCAGCGCATATCGCTGCCGGGAGCTCCCAGTCTTTTTTTACCTGCGGCTATGGATTGACCGGAGGGGGCGCGGATGGTATAATACAGGCAGGAAGCTATGCGCACAACGGGAAAGGAGCAGATGCTATGAGCGATAATCTGGCCTATCAGGAGGAATTTCGGGAGGAGCTGATCGGCGGCGAGGTGGTCTCCATGTCCCCCTGGCCCATGTACAACCATAATCATATTGCCTTTAATATTGCGGTTTTGTTCAGCAATTATCTGCGGGGGAAACAATGTACCGCTATCCCGGACGGCACCGACCTGTATTTGACGGAGGAGGACCGCTTTGTCCCCGATGTGATGGTGGTCTGCGACCGGGACAAGATCAGGCGGGACGGCATCCACGGCGCGCCCGACCTGGTGGTGGAGGTGCTCTCCCCCAGCACGATGCGCAACGACCGTATGCGCAAAAAGGAGGTCTATCAGGCCTGCGGCGTCCGGGAGTACTGGCTGGTGGACCCGGAGAACCGGACCATCGAGCAGTACCTGCTGCAAGAGGGGAAGCTGGAGCTGAATATGGTATACGTCTCCTGCCGGGACTACGAGCTGGAGCGCATGTCGAAGCAGGAGAAGGCCGAGTTGGAGACCCATTTTCAATGCAGCCTGTACAGCGATTTCGACATTGCCCTGGAGGATGTTTTCAGCGGCCTGCTGCCGTAAAGGGGAAACGGTCCGATGAAACGAAACGTGAAGGTCTCTACCGCCGTCATCCGCCGGCTGCCCCGGTACTACCGGCAGCTGTCCGAGCTCCAGGAGGGCGGCGTGGTGCGGATATCCTCCGGCGCCCTGGGCAAGTCCATGGGGCTTACGGCCTCTCAGATCCGGCAGGACCTGTGCTGTTTCGGCGGCTTCGGCCAACAGGGCTACGGCTATAAGGTGGACAGCCTGAAGGAGGAGGTCGGTGAGATTCTGGGCATCAGCCGGGGCCACACCCTTATCGTGCTGGGCACGGGCAATCTGGGCCGGGCAATTATCCAGAATTTTCGATTTTCCGCCAACGGTTTCCAG
>CANPFP010000122.1 GCA_947573385.1 uncultured Bacillota bacterium
CGTTGGGCAAGCGGACCCGGCTGTGGGAGTATCTGCGGACGGTGGACAAGGGGCTCTACACTAAGATGCGCTACTTTGCCATCCCCGCCGCCACCAACCTGCCCACCCTCCCCGGGCGGAAGCTGTCAGTGGCCCTGTACCGGCTGGCCCGGAAGATTTACAAGTTCAACTAAAGCCGGCCCAGGGCCAGGCCGATGGAGATACCGGACAGAAGGAACGCCCGTTCCCGGCAGATGGACACTGTGTCCTGATGGAAGGTCAGCCGTTTGACACAGTCCTCCGTCTCGGGACTGATTGTGCTCAGTCGGGCGGTGAGCTCCTCCGTCAGGACCTCCGCTTCTGAAAACTGAGGTCCGGTCTCCAGCAAAAAACGGGAGACCAGATTTTCTTCCGCGTACTGCATGAGAACGCCCAATAAGATTTCCATTGTGATTCCCCCTGATATAGTTAACGACCGTTTGAGCATATATTAATTATATGTGCTCATTTGGTCGTTGTCAAGAGGAGATTGTAAAATGTCCGTCTTTTCGGAGCGATTGATTGAGTTGAGAGACGGCCGCAATTTATCCCAGAAAGAGGTTGCGGCGGAATTTGGCGTTGTTGTCCGCGCCTATCAGCGGTATGAATACGGAGAGCGGGAGCCACAGCTGTCAACGCTGATTCGCATGGCGGATTTTTACGGTGTCTCCATCGACTATCTGGCCGGGCGGACGGATACGCCCTGAGCAAAATCCCCTGTCTTATCGTCTTGACAAGACAGGGGCGGGCAGGTATAATAAAAACAGAAGGGCGCTTGCCACTTTTGCGGTCAGCCCACCTTAATGATCAACGAGAACCGTTGACCGCTCGGGTACCAGCCGGGCGGTCAACAAACATTTATGGCTGACAGGTACAGGAGTATTGCCGTACCCGCCAAAAAACAGATTGCTTTGAAAATCCGTTTTTTCCACATCCGTTTCCACTTCCCCCCATTTTGAATTTGCGCAGGGGTGATAACGGTGGACTGACCGCCTTATATGTAACAAGCGTCCTTATACCTAATAATACTTAATTTTATCCCTTTTGTCAAATTTTTACGCCGCCCGCCGGGCGGCGTTTTTTTATGAAAATAGGCATTGATTTCAGGAAACCCAAGTGCTAAACTAACGAATGGATGCGCCGGATTTTTAGCGCGTAAACTGGAGTGTGAGGGTGTGGGAAGTATGGACGGAAAGAAGAAGTTTTATCTGAAATGGCCTGTTAACCTGATTGTCTATATCCTGCTGGTAATTCTGCTGCGGATCTTTGCCATTCCGGTAATTCTTTTGATTATGTGGTGGAACAAAAAGCAGCAGCCCGACGGGCCTGACGAGGGCTACTGTATGGAGCGGAACCGGAAGGGGCTTGCCAAGCTGTTCTGGGCGCTGCTGTGGCTGTTCTTTGGCTTTGCTGGGGGCGTATGCTTCTACATGCAGATGCAGCAGGACCGGTCCCTCTGGGAGGTGAAGGACTGGGCCTTTACCGTTTTCTCCGCGGTTCTCTGTCTGGGCGGTACTGCCCTGGGCCTGATCGAGGCCTATACCGACCTGCGGGACGCCTTCTGCCCGGAAAAGAGCAAGCTGGCCAAATCCATCCGCTCCCAGCTGCCCTACCCCGACGAGGCCCCTCCGGTGAAGGAGCTGTTTGCCATGGTGGACAGGGATATTAAAGAAAACGGCCAGTGGTTTGACCGGGTGGCCGTCGGCAAGGAGTGGTTCTTCGGGGACGAAGTGACCTCCATCGCCCGCATCCGGGGCGTGTTTCCCCGAGATGAAATCAAGGTCCGCTACACCAACGGCCGCCGGCAGTCTGCCCGCATTCTGGAGCTGTACATCGTGGACGACCGCCGGCAGATTCAAGCCAGCTCCCTGCGCAAGCCCGCAGAGCTCCAGGCCGTGGTGGACTGCCTGCGTCTCCGGGTGCCCGAGGCCTTTTTTGACGACTACAAGAACATGTCTGACTTTACCGGCCAGTCGGAGGAGGAGTGGCAGGCGACCAACCGCTCTTATCTGCGCCGCCGGGACCAGCGGATGGCCCGGCAGGAGGACCAGGAGCGGGACAATGCCGGAAGCAACGCCGATTTTGTCCTCATCGACCGGCAGGGCAGGCGGACCTCCCGCTTCGACCGGAAGGCGGTGGAGGACCAGCTCACCGGGCTCAACGGCCAGGGGGCCAACTTTGCCCTGGAGCCGGTGGAGCTCCTCCCCATGCCGGGGCTGAACGGGGTGGGCTTCTCCCGGCTGGAGTGCGGCATTACCAACCAGGGGCTGACCCTGATTGCGGTGCTCCGCATGGCGGGGGGGACCTATCAGGCCTTTGCCAGGCCGGTGAGCGAGCAGGAGGCCTGGACTGCCTTCGCCAATCTGCTGGAGCGGAAGCAGACCCCTGATTTTTCCAATCTCTCCCGGTGGCAGCCCGTTCAGGAGATGGAACAGCCCCGCCCTCAGGTCCGGGCCAGGCTGTCTATCAGCGACCGCACCGGCGCCACCCGGGACTACGACTCCTTTACCCGCCGGGATGTGGAGCTGGCCGGAGAGGGACTGGCAAGCGGAACGTATACCGTGGTGGCCCTCTTTGCCGGGTCCCGGTATCTGTACTTAAAGGCGGGGGATCGGTCCGACGGCCGGGTCACCGTCAACGCCAGCCGCCCCGACCCGGATAAGCTGCGGGTATTCGAGATCAAATGCACCGACCGCCAGGCCCGGGAGTGGCTGCTTCAGATGTCTGAGGGCGCCTTCGACCCGGATTTTTCCCAGTGGAAGGATATTACAAAAAAACTGGAAAAGGAAACCAAGAAATAAAAAAGGAGCGGATTACTATGGGCAAGTATTTCAGCGACGCGGTAGACAATGCAATTGAAGCCATCTACTACACCTATGACCGGGAAAAGGCGGCGGCAGCCGTCCAGCCCCTGGCTGACGCGGCCAACGCCGGAGACGGCGACGCGGCCTACATTCTGTCCCGGTGCGTCTCCGGGCCCCAGTACAGCTGGGACTACCACCCCTTCCAGGCCAACGACGAGGCGGTGGAGCATCTCATCCGCCAGAGCATCGTCCAGGGCAGCGCTATGGGTGTTTTGGGGGCCATGCGGTGCGGGATGCTCACCCCGGAGATGGAGGAGGCCATGAAGGCCCATTACCCCAACCTCCAGGCGGTGTGGAATGCCGTATATGAGAAGGCCCAGGCGGGATGCCTGTTTGCCATGAATATGATCGGCAACACCTATTTCTGGCTGGATATTGTGCGCATCGAGAACAAGGGTCCCCAGGACTTCCCCAGCAAGGCGGCCTTTGGCCAGTGGCTGCGGGAGAGCGAGCTGAAGTGCCTGCCCTGGTTTGAGAGGGCCTTTGAGGGCGGCATGGGCTTTGCCGGGCGGAATATGTACAATCTGTATTTCGACGGCGAGGAGGGAATTATAGAGCCCGACAAGTCCAAGGCGGAAGCCATTGCCCGCCGGGGCGCCGAGCTGGGCTACCCCGACTGGCAGGAGCGGTACGCCGGCTTTGTCATTAAGGACGAGAGCCGCACCCAGGAGGCCCTTGACCTGTACTTCGCCGCCGCCAAGCAGGGCCAGCTGTCCAGCTGGTATTACATTGGAAAGACCTTCCAGGAGGGCAAGCTGGTGCCCAAGGACTGCGCACAGGCCATGAAATGCTACGAGCTGGGCCTTCAGGACCCGGAGCAGATCGGCTGCGCCAACCGGGCCGGCGAGCTGCTGTTCCTGGGGAAGGACGGCATCCCCCAGGACTATGCCCGGGCCGTCCAGCTCTTTGAGCAGGCCCACGGCCGGAAAAACACCTGGGGCAACGACATGCTGGGCACCTGCTACCTCTTTGGCTACGGCTGCCAGAAAGATCCCCAGCGGGCGTTGATGCTCTTCCAGGAGGTGGACTACAGCACTAATCTCCTCAACTACGGCCTGGGCACCATCTATACCCAGGGCCTGGGGGCGCCGGAGGACATCAAGAAGGGCGTGGAGTACTTCCAGAAGTGTAAAAATTACGCCCCCGCCCAGGAGGCCCTTCTGAAATTCAAAAAAACCCTCTTTGGCAAGTGGGTCCGCAGATAAGTAAAAACGTCCCGCGCTCCAAGGGGCCGTCGAGCTCCTCAAGCTGGGCATAATCGCGGATGACGGCCAGCCGTTTGTTTGGTGGCCCGTCCTCCTGTGTGGCTTCCAGCTGGGGGGGTGAGTTCAACTTGCCCCGGCGTTCGTCCTCGCAGCGGTTGAACATATACGCCTTGTAGCTTCTGTAACAAGGTTTGGGTCAGCGGCATCACCGTGCTCCATGTAAATTATGAAAAATATTACCTCTGTGTCATTATTGATCTATTTTCTCGGAAGGTCATCGCCCATCAAATTTGATAACAATCAAAAGGTCCTAATTGTAAAAAGTGTTCCAGGATGCTTATCGCAGCCGGAACGTTCCATCTGGATTATTATTTCACAGTGGCCAGGGCTCGCAATATACTGCTTACAGTTTTCGCAAATTGCTTCGGTCACTCAATGCTGCACAGTACTTCCTCATCAAGAGCTTGGTTATTGAACGCCAAATCAAGTAGAAAGTGATCTTACCAGACATGAAATCAGCGAGGGTATTTTGGATTTTCCAAAATACCCTCGCCAATTCAGTTGGAGCAGGTGAAGGGAATCGAACCCTCGTGTTCAGCTTGGGAAGCTGACATTCTGCCATTGAACTACACCTGCACGTACTCTAAAACTTTTTTCACTATACCATACTCTGGTTAGTTTTGCAAGAGAAAATTTTGGAAAATGTCAAGGTGCTTACCGCATTGACAAATTGCTGGACCTGGTTGACCTGGATAAGAGAAATGGTCACGGTCTCCATTACTATACCTCCTTTCTGGCGGCAAGCTCCGCGATAATGAGGAACTGGCCGGCCAGGGCGATGTCCAGATACTCCCGCCCGACTTTGCGGCAGACGCCTTTTGAGCGGGGCGGGGCGTTTTTTTCGGGTGAAGTTGAATGGCTGAGAAAACACTGAGGGAAAATGAGGTGCTTAAATCGCACAGTGAAAATTGTATAAAATGCAGGAAGTTTTTAAAATTTACAGACAAGTTTTCACAATGAGAACAATGACCATACAACTTTCTCGAATTTCTGTTAAAAGGTGTTGAACAAGCCTTGGGGCTGTGGTAGATTGAGGATACCACAGGTACGGGATGAAGCGACACAGCCCGTATCTGATAACAAAATGGAAAAGGAGTAAGATCATGAAAAAGAGAATTCTCAGCCTTGCCCTTGTTGGCGCCATGTGCGTGGCTCTGCTCGCCTCCTGCGGCGGCAAGAAAAACGCCACCTGGAAGGTCACCTGTCCCTGGGCCCCCTCCGGCGTGGCCGCCATGGTGAGCCAGCAGGCCGCCACCAAGTCCACCAGCTACTCCGACACCATCACCCTGGTGGCCGAGGCCATCAAGGGGGATGCCGCCACCGTGAACACCTGGGTAGCGGACACCAAGGCCAACGATACCGAGCTGGTGTTTGTGGGCGAGGGCCTGCTGTCCATCACCTCCATCCTGGACCCGAACAAGATGCAGTTCGGCTATGAGGACTTTGTCTTTGTGGAGAACCTGTATTCCTCCATCTTTGTTCTCTCCGCCGACGCCGAGCTGAATATCAAGAACATCGCCGACCTGAAGGCCTATGTGGAGGCGGGCAACGAGATCAGCGTGGCCGTCAACGGCGCCACCAGCTCCGAGGCCTTCCTGGCCGCCGCTCTGTTCGGCTCCATGGGCGCGGGCGACAAGCTGAAGCTCACCCCCTACCAGTCCGCCGCTGAGGCCGCCCAGGCCGTGGCCCGGGGCGAGACCCAGTTCGCCGTCTCCCACCAGTCCCAGATTCTGGAGACCTACCAGCAGAAGGGCGTGACCGTAGTGTGCGCCTTCGACGAGAACGACATCGCCAACGGCCCCTTCGAGGGCGTGGAGGGCG
>CANPFP010000123.1 GCA_947573385.1 uncultured Bacillota bacterium
GGGCGGCGCAGGTCTGTTCCTTTGCCTTTTTGAACTCGGTGTTCCCCGCCTTCAGTTCCTCCACGCACTTGAGGTAGGCAGACAGCTTGTCCGCCGCCTTGACTATGGCGTGAATTTCGGGGTCAGGGATGGTGACGGCCTCCTCAAAGTCGGGGCGCAGGTCCGGCGGGAGCATGGACAGCAGCTTTTTCTCTGCCACCGCCTCCACATCCTTGTAGGCGCTCTGGATATCCGGGTTGTCGTACTTGATGGGGGTGGGCATGTCGCCGGTGAGAATTTCGCTGGCGTCGTGGTACAAAGCGGCCACCGCCACCGCGCCGGGGTCGATCCGACCGCCGAAGTACCGGTTTTCAATGACAGCCAGGGCGTGGGCCAGAACGGCCACCTGATGGGAGTGTTCCTGGATGTTCTCCAGCCGGGTGTTGCGCATCAGGCCCCAGCGGTTAATGTACCGCATACGGGAGATCATGGGGAAAAAGTTGTAGGCCACGGCAGGTTTTCTCTCCTTTTCTGAAGTCCCCCTATTCTACCATAGCCGAAAGCGGTTGTAAACTGAAAAAGGACAGCTTTTCAGCCGTCCTTTTCGGGAAGTCCGCGTTTTTTCCACGCCCGCCATGTGAAAAAGAGCAGGACCAGGACCAGCAGTCCCCGTGATATGCCCACAAAAATGGCAAAAAGCGTGGAACGGTATTGAAGCTCCGGTGTTGTGACAAAGAGATACAGCCGCTGGAGGCCGCCCAAGAGGCCCCAGGGCGACATACTGGTATATGGATTCAGGACGAGCAGGCTCAGCGCTGCCGCCAGCCAGCCCGTAATAAGATATGGGTGTTTTTTCGCCAGCAGCAGGGGCAGGCCCAGGACGACCAGCGCCGCACCGGGGAGTATCAGGACGGGCGCGCCCATCAGTCCGACCAAACTCAGCCCCACCCCAGTTACCTCAACTACAACACCTAAGGTCTGTATTGGGGTCAGCCCCTGTTTTTCCCGCTCCACGTAGATCACCTTTGCTTCTGGCGGCTCCGGGGGCCGGGGGCGCTCCCCGTCCCTAACTAGCTGGTCCACACTCACGCCGAACAGGTCGGCCAGCTTGATGATCTTGTCCAGGTCGGGGGTGGACTGGGCCGTCTCCCACTTGCTCACACTCTGCCGGGAGACCTCCAGCTTTTCCGCCAGGTCGTCCTGGGACATACCCCGCTCCGTGCGCAGGGACAATATTTTTTCTGCCAATGTCATAGACCTTGACCTCCTCTCGATTTTCTTCTATTATAGTGTCAAAGCGGCAAAAAGCAATCAAGTCCGCTTGGAAATTCCCGCAACCAGCGGTTGCGGAGGGGTTGGAGGGGTCCAAATGGCCAAAAAAACCGCCCGAAACACCCGGGAGAAGATCATAGACGCGGCCTGGAAGCTGTTTTACCGCCAGGGCTATGACGACACCACCGTGGAGGAGATCATCGAGGAGTCGGGCACCTCCCGGGGGTCCTTCTACCACTACTTCCAGGGCAAGGACGCCCTCCTGTCCACCCTGGCCGACGTCTTTGACCGGAAGTATGAGGAATTGACCGAAACCCTGGACCCAAATCAGGACCGGTTCGAGCAGCTGATGTACCTGAACCGGGAGCTGTTCGCCATGCTGGAGAACTCCATCTCCCTGGACCTGGCCGCCCGGCTGTACTCCTCCCAGCTCATCACCCGGGGGGACAAGTCCCTGATGGACCGCAACCGCACCTACTACCGGCTTCTGCGGCAGATCGCCCTCCAGGGCCAGGAGCGAGGGGAGCTGCGGGGGGATGTCACCGCCAACGAGATTGTCCGGGCCTACGCCCTGTGTGAGCGGGCCCTCATCTACGACTGGTGCCTGTCCGAGGGGGACTACTCTCTGTCCCAGTACGGCAAAACCATGATGCCCATGTTTTTACAAGGCTTTCGGACCTAAAAATAAAAGTTTGTAAGAACGTACAAAATATTATTTTATAAAATGTACAGCTTATTTTCCTTGATTTACAGGGGAAAATAAGCTGTTTATTATTTTATCGTACGGAGTTTATTCTATATTGCGCTCCGGTTCTTTTTCTGGTATGATACCAACAGTCTGCTTTCAGCGTGTGTGATTCGCTGGACAAGTTTTGGGAGGAATTGTATGACAACTGCGCAAGTTTGTATTATGGCGACCATCATCCTGTATCTCTGCTTCGTGATTTTCACAGGCGTGATGATCGGCCGCCGGTCCAAAAAGAGCGCCGAGGGCTTTTATCTGGGCGGGCGGGGGATGGGTCCCTTGGTCACCGCCATGAGCGCCGAGGCCAGCGACATGAGCAGCTACCTGCTTATGGGCATCCCCGGTCTGGCCTACCTGTCCGGCGTGGCCGACGCCAGCTGGACCGCCATCGGCCTGGCTGTGGGTACCTACCTCAACTTCCTGCTGGTGGCCAAGCGGCTGCGCCGCTACAGCGTCAAGCTGGACGCCATCACCATCCCCAGCTTCATCTCCAAGCGGTACGGCGAAAAGAAGCCGGTCATCATGTGCATCTCCGCTCTGATTATCCTCATCTTCTTCGTGCCCTATGTGGCCTCCGGCCTGGCCGCCATCGGCAAGCTGTTCAACAGCCTATTCGGCTGGGACTACATGCTGGCTGTGGTTATCGGCGCTATGGTCATTATCAGCTACACCTCGGTGGGCGGCTTCTCCGCCGTGGCCACCATGGACCTGATTCAGTCCGTCATCATGACCATCGCCCTGGCCATTATCGTGGTCTTCGGCATTGTCCAGGCCGGGGGCATGGATGCGGTGCTGGACCACGCCCGTACTCTGCCCGGCTTCCTCAGCTTCGGTGAGACCTACAACGCCGCCACCGGCTCCGCTGAGCCCTACGGCTTTATCCGTATCATCTCCATGATGGCCTGGGGCCTGGGGTACTTCGGAATGCCCCACATTCTGGTCCGCTTTATGGCCATTCGGGACGAAAATGAGCTGAAGCTCTCCCGGCGCATTGCCGCTGTGTGGGTGGTGATCTCCATGGGAGTGGCGGTGTTCATCGGCATTGTGGGCCACGCCGTATCCGCCGCGGGCCGCATCCCCTTCCTGGAGGGCAGCGCCACCGAGACGGTGATTGTCAAGCTGTCTGACCTGCTGTCGGGCTACGGCATCTTCCCGGCGGTGGTGGCCGGCTGCATCCTGGCCGGTATCCTGGCCGCCACCATGTCTACCGCCGACAGCCAGCTGCTGGCCGCCTCCTCCGCCTTCTCGGAAAATCTGGTGCAGAACGTCTTCGGCATCAAGCTGACCCAGAAGCAGACCATGCTCTGCGCCCGGCTCACCGTTGTGGTGATTGCTGTGATCGCCATGTTCCTGGCCGCCGACCCGGACAGCAACGTGTTCCAGATTGTCTCCTTCGCCTGGGCGGGCTTTGGCGCCACCTTCGGCCCCGCCATGCTGTGCGCCCTGTTCTGGAAACGGAGCAACCGCCAGGGCATCATGGCCGGTCTGGTGGCGGGCAGCGTGATGATCTTCGTGTGGAAATTCCAGATTAAGCCCCTGGGCGGCATCTGGAACATCTATGAGCTGCTCCCCGCCTTCCTGGTGGCCCTAGCCGCCATTGTGATCGTTTCCCTGGCGACTCCCGAGCCCGAGGCCGACGTGGTCAAGAGCTTCGAGGAGTATGACAAATAAGCACAGGCGGAAAGGGGCCCCACCGGTCTGGTGGGGCCCTTGCTGTTCAGGTTTGGAGCATAATTTGAAGGATTTCCTTATCGGTGGAGCGCATCCCGATTTTGCCCAGCCGGCCCACGTTGTCCAGGGTCTTCTCCACTCCGTGGGAGAGGATGCCGTCCCCGCCGTAGAACTGCTGGCCGTTTTGATACATCCGGTAGCCCAGCACCCCGGCGTCGATGGCGGCGGCGATCTTGCCGGCGCAGGACGCCTTGGCTCCGTCGCAGATCATGCCGGATACGATGGCCAGGGCGTTGACCACTGTATGGATGATCTCCTCATAGCCGCCGCCGTCCAGATAGGCGATGCCCGCCCCCGCCGCCGCCCCGGCGCTCACCGCGCCGCAGTAGGCCGACAGCCGGCCGATGCGGGTCTTCTGGTGGATGGTGATCAGGTTGGACAGCACCAGCGCCCGGTACAGCTTCTCCTCACTGACCCCCATCTCCCGGCCGTAGACAATCACCGGCACCGAGGCGGTGATGCCCTGGTTGCCGCTGCCCGAGTTGATGATAACGGGCATCTCGCAGCCGCCCATCCGGGCGTCCGACCCGGCGGCGGCGGCGGACTTGGCTTTGGCGATAGGGTCGTCCGCCGGGGAGACGGCCCTGATCACCTGGCCGATGCTGGCCCCGTAGCTGTGGGTAAGGCCCTCCTGGGAGATAGCCATGTTGCATTGAATCTGCCGGTCCAGCAGCTCCTTCACGTCGGCGACGTCCACCGTCTGGGCGAAGTCGTAGATGTCTGACATGGTGAGCAGCGTCCGGTCGGTGAGACCGCTCTCGTCGTCGGTCTCCACGGGCAGATTCAGAAGAATTTCCCCGTTTCGCTCCATGCGGACAATGTTGGTGTGGTAGTTGGCAATGCGGACCTTGGCTGTACGCTCTCCCTTTGTCAGGGTAATCTGGATGTCGAAGACCAGGTCGCCGTCCAGAAACTCCACTCGGACGGGGTGGTCCTTCAGATAGGCGCGCATCTCCGTCTGCTGCTCGGGCGTCACCTGGGAGATAACCTCCAGCAGCAGCTCCGGCTGTCCGGCCACTACCCCGGCGGCGGCCGCCGCCTCGATGCCGTGGAGCCCGCCGGTGTTGGGCACAACTACGCTCTTCACGTTTTTGATGATGTTGCCGCTGGCCTCCACCACCACCTGGTCGGGCAGTTCGCCCAGCAGCTGCCGGGCCTTGGCCGCCCCGTAGGCAATGGCGATGGGCTCGGTGCAGCCCATAGCGGGCACCAGCTCCTCCTCCAGAATCTGGAGGTAGGCGTTGTACTTTACATTCGTCTTGTCCATTTCGCGCCTCCTTTACAGTGTCTCCATTATACAGGAAAAACCGCCCGGGGTCAAACGCTTGCGGCAGATTGCGTCCTGTGGTATGATAAAAAAAGCTGCGCAGGGACGCATCCCGATGCGTCCGCAGAAATGCAAACGGTTTGACAGGAGGAAATCTGATGTTCAAAGCGGTATGTTTCGATTTTGACTACACCCTGGCTGACTGCACCGACTCCATCGTGGCCGGCTTTCAGCACGGTCTGACCCGGCTGGGCTGGCCCTCTCCCGACCGGGAGACGGTGCGGAAGACAGTGGGGTTCATGCTGGAGGACTCCTACTCCATGCTCACCGGAGACCTTGACCCGGCCCGTCAGGCTGAATTCCGGGCGCTGTTTACCGAGGTGGCCCGGGAGCTGCAAATCAAAGACACCGTGCTGCTTCCCGGAGGAGAGGAGCTGCTGCGGGGGCTGAAGGAACACGGGGTGAAGACGGCCATTGTCAGCACCAAGCGGGGGGACACCATCCAGCTCATCCTGGAGCGGCTGGGCCTGGCGGACGCAGTGGAGCTGGTGGTGGGCAGCGCCGACGTGAAGCGCCCCAAGCCCGACCCGGAGGGCCTGCTCTTTGTGCTGGACAGGCTGGGGGTGCGGCCGAGGGACGCCCTGTTCTGCGGCGACACCATTCTGGACGCCGGAGCCGCCCAAAACGCCGGGACCCGCTTTGCCGCCGTCCTCCAGGGCACCACCCCGGCGGAGGCCTTCGAGCGGTTCCACCCCGACCACATTTCCCCCGATCTGTGGGACCTGGCGGAGTGGCTGGAGCTTTAATGCAGGGGCGGCCTGTGGCCGCCCGTTTTTTATATGGCTGTGGGGACGGATATTGTCCGCCCCTACGGCAGATGGTCGTCCCGCAGCTCCATATGGTCCAGGGCGTATTGCAGGGCCATGCCGATCAGCTCGTTCCGG
>CANPFP010000124.1 GCA_947573385.1 uncultured Bacillota bacterium
ACCAGCAGGCCGCACAGGTGGCCGAAGGTGCCGCCGGGCTTCTTCTTTTTCAGGATAATCGCTCCGGCCAGCATCATCAGCAGGCCATAGCCCATGTCCGCCATCATGATCCCGTAGAACAGGATGAAGAAGGGGGCCATCAGGGGGTTGGGGTCCAGGGTGCCGTAGGCGGGCAGAGAGTACATCTCGGTGACCATGTTCAAAGGCTTGGTCAGGAGATTGTTTTTCAGCTTCACCGGCACCTTTTCATACTCCTCCGGCGCGGGGTCATCTACCTCGCAGGCACAGGGAAATTTGTCCAGCTCCTGCTTCAGGGCGGGCCAGCTCTCCTCCGGCACCCAGCCCTCCAGCAGGAAGGTCTGTCCTGTGTCCATCAGCCGGCCGCGGCACTCCTCCCGGCTGGCGTCCAGCCCGGCCAGGTCAGACAGCTTCCGCAGGGCGGGGGCGCTCTCTCCCATGCCGGCCAGCTTCTCCTCGATGGAGACGGTCTCCCCCTCCAGAGCTTCGGTTTCCTTGGCCAGGCGGGCCAGGTTTTCCGCCGCGGTGCCCGTCCAGTCCCGGAGGTTGGCCCGGGACCAGCCCAGCGCCTTGAGGACCTCCAGCACAGTCTCAGCTTCGCTGGCGTGGCACACCAGGGTGCAGTAGCGGGAATCCCGGTCGGCGGAGATCTCGGTCAGCTCAGCCAGCTGGCTGGCGGCCTGGATATCTCCTTCTGCCTGTCCTATGGGGAGCGCTGCGGGCAGGGTACCCAGCTGGATGGTCACCTGACCGGTGGAGCCTGTCTCCAGGGGCAGGTCCAGGTCCTGCCAGGGGAGCAGTACCGCCCGCTGAGTGTCCAGTTTGTTTTCCTCCGCTCGGATGGCGGCCAACCGCCGGTCCAGGCCGTTGACCTCTTCTGCCATGTCCCGGGCTGCCTTGGCCCCGGTCTGGTCGAAGAGGTCGCCCTCCTGCACGCCAGGTTTGGGGGCCAAAAAGCCCGATTTGGGCAGAGCCTTGTACCGCTTGAGTACCTCCAGCGCCCGCTCAGCCTGATTTTTCTCCTCGTGGGCGGCGGCCAGTCCGGCTGTCTCCGGGCGGGTGAGCCCGGTCCACAGGGGGTCGTCCGGGTCCGTCTCGGGTTGGACAATCTCCACACAGCCCATATGCTGGAGCCGGCGGAGCAGCACCTCCCGGTCAGCCGTCATGGCCATCATGCGCAGACGCTTCATTTTTACGATAGCCATTAGTGTTCCACGACCCTTCCAACAATGAGCTGCGCGGCCTCCTCAAGCCGCCCCCGGGCATTTTGCTTCAGCGTGTCACAGTCCGCTGCTGCCCGGGCCAGTTCCTCCTGGGTCAGCTGGGCCGCCTTAGACTCAGCCTCCGCCATCATCCGGCGGGCTTCCTCCCGGGCCTGCTGTCGGGCCCGCTCAACAATCTGCTTTGCTTCCCGCTGGGCGTCGGCCAGTCTCTGCTTGGTCTGGGCCGCCGCGGCTTCCTGGTCCGCCTTGGCCCTGGCCTCTGCCTGTGTGACCGTCTGGATCGCTTCCAATGCCATGTTTTCACCACCTTTTCCAATGCTAGAATGTAGGAATTCGCTACCTCTCATTGTAGTCAAATCTTCCCGAAAAATCAAGGCCTTTTTCACCATTTTTACCCGGTTAATTCTTTGCGTTTGTCTGGATTTTCCGTACTTTTTCTGTTTTATGAAAAAGCCGCCCGTCCGTTTCCGGCTGGGCGGCGTCATTTTCTGTTATTCCGCTGGAGGGATAACTGCCTGGAAAAGCGTACGGTCTTCCGAGACCTGGGGAACAATCTCCACCGTTCGCTCCGACAAATCGCGGATGCCGGATAAGGCGGACAGGGCGATCCGGCCCTCCTGTTCTGACCAGAAACGGTAGGCAAACTGATCCAGCAGCCCATCTGTTACGCCGCTGAGGATGCGCCCCTCATCGGTTAGAAGGTCCGCCGGGAAACGGAGAGAAATCTTTGTGCCATAAGGCTCCGCCGCAGTCTGAACCTGGGAGAGGAAGTCCCCCAGCTCTGCAGTGAAGGAGGCGGGGTCGTAGCTGTCTCCCCGGTTAATATTGGTGGTATTTCCCTGAATAGGGAAGTAGAAGTCCTCCAGCACAATCTCGTCAAAGCCCAGGGCGGCCAGCTCGCCGCACAGCCCGGCGATATAGGCCTGGGCATCCTCATGGGCGGGGCTGAGCCAGCGCAGGCCCAACTCGTCCCGCCAGTTGTACTGTCCCCGGCGCAGGGCCAGCTTGTTGCGGAAGTAGGGGGCGCTGTCGTCCCGGAAACAGCATACCCGGGCGACGGTGTATACCGCTCCGTCGTTCCACTGCTTCAAAGCGTCGTTATTAGACTGGGGCGCGTTTACCTCGGCCTGGTCCGCCGTGCGCTCGTCAGAGCGCCAGGCAAGCTTGCCGTCAGAGCCCTTCATCACCAGAATCAGGGTTTCGGCCCCTGCCTGTTCCAACTGGGCGGCGGCGGTACCATTCAGAACGTCATCCACCGGAAGCTGAAGGGCAAAATCCACCTTCTCCGGCTCCGGCGGGGGCTCGGAGACGCTGCCGTCCGGCTCTATTACCACGCTGACATCGCCCGGGTCGGGAGGGGGGGATGAGTCCGGTGGAGTCTCAGGTTTTTCCTGCCGAAATATCTGTAGAAAGGGCGGCAGGTCCAAACGCACCCCGTCATCGGTATAGACAAGGTATCTCTGGAAGTAAAACGCTCCGGCCACCGCCAAAACCACCGCCACGGCCAGCGCGATGGCGATGAAGCGCAAAATATCAGTGATTGTTCTGCGGCCCCGATAGCCGCCGACATCTTTATTGGAGCGGCCCATGGCTCCCCTCCTGTCGTTTTTTGGAAAAATTTGGTCAACATAATTCTGCGAATGATTTATTATACCAAGTTTCCGTCTATTTTACAACCGCAAATCAGCCCCTCAAATCTTAAATTTCGACGAAATTTTTGCTAAATTACCATACCGCCGTCCACACGCAGCACTTGGCCGGTGATAAAGGAGGCCCGCTCCGATGCCAGAAAGTAAATGGCCTGGGCCACCTCCACGGGCTGTCCGATGCGGCCCAAGGGGGCTTCCTCCCCCAGGACGGCCAGCTCCTCAGGGGAGAGATGGTCATTCATCGACGTGTCAATGACCCCAGGGGCTACGCAGTTCACCCGGATGTTGGACGGCCCCAGCTCCTTGGCCAGGGCTTTGGTCAGCCCGATCACCCCCGCCTTGGCGGCGGAGTAGGGAGCCTCACAGGAACCGCCGGTGACCCCCCACATGGAGGACACCGTCACGATGGCCCCCCGCTTTTGGCGGACCAGGCCGGGAATGGCAGCCCGGAGGGTGTAAAACATCCCGTCCAGGTCAATGTCCATCAGGTTTCGCCACTGGCGGACCGTAGTGTCTGTGAACAGCTGGGGGACCAGGGCCGTCCCCGCGTTGCACACCACGGCGTCCAGCGGGCCCAGGGCGGCCTCCGCCTCTCGAACCAGCCGCTCCGCCCGCTCCGGAACGGAGATATCCGCCTGCATGGGAACGGCCTTCACGCCCAGCCCGGACAGCTCAGCCGCCAGGGCCTCGGCCTCCGCCCGGCTTTGGTTGTAGTTGAGGGCCACGTCCCAGCCCTCCTGGGCGAACAGACGGGCTGTGGCCGCGCCAATGCCCTGGGAGGCGCCGGTGATTAAAACGCGGTGGGACATTCAGGCAAACACCCCCTGGACCAGTATCATATAGAGGACAGTGGCCCCAAAGATGGAGATCAGGTCGTTGCCCTTCCACAGGTGGAGGAGGACGGCGGCCAGGCCGGCGAGGAGTGGCGGGACCCAGCCCCCCAGGGCGGTGAAGGTGACCCCCTTCAGGCAGTAGACGATAAGCATGGCAATCACCGCCGGGGGCAGGACGCGGCCCAGGTAGAGGACAATCTTCGGGGGGTGGTCCCCCCGGTCGAAAAGAAGGAAGGGCAGGGCCCGGGTCAGAAAGGTGACGGCCGCCATCACGGCGATGGAGGCCAGGGTCTGCATCGGTGTCAGGGGCATGTTTTTTCCTCCTCTCTCTCACGTCTGTCCTCCAGCCGGGGCCGGAGCAGGGTCAGCGCAATCACAATAATGGCCAGGGCGGGGAGGAGCATGTCCTCCGCCCCCACCAGCAGCAGGCTCGCCACCGTGGCCGCGCCCCCCAGCAGGGCGGGCAGGTGGCTGCCGGCGGCCTTCCACTGGCCCACCGCAATAACCAGGAACAGGGCTGTCATGGCAAAGTCCACCCCTGTGGTGTCAAAGCCCAGGGCGGAGCCCAGCAGAGAGCCGATCACCGACCCCAGTACCCAGTAGCTCTGGTCCAGCAGGGCCACGGCGAAGAAAAAGTCGTGCTCCTCCACCCCCTCCGGGGCCTGGGCTGAGGAGAGAAGGGCATAGGTCTCGTCGGTAAGGGAAAAGATCATATAGAACTTGCGCAGGCCCATCCCCCGGAACTTCTCCAGCATGGACAGACCGTAGACCAGGTGGCGGAAGTTGACCATCAGGGTGAGGAAGGCCACCTGGGTCAGCGGAGCTCCCACCGCAAGGAGGGACACTCCCAGGTACTGGCCGGAGCCGGCGTAAATGGTCGCGCTCATCAGCAGGGCCCAGCCCACCCCGTAGCCGATGGACTGGAGCATCAGGCCGAAGGCGATTCCAATGGCCAGATACCCCATGAGTACGGGGACAGTCAGAGGAAAGGCTGCGGCCAGGGTCTTTCGGTTCATAGCAGACGTACACCTCGAAAAAACAGTTTTCCCCTATTTTACTCGCTTTTTTCTCCCGGCGCAAGCCCCTATCCGGTCTGACTGTTAAGAAGAGATAAAGTTTTACAGTCCATCTTGATTTTTTATTTTAGACCCCTATAATGGTACTCGTATCTCACCGTTTTTGGAGGACTCTGCCATGAACAGGCTTCTTTTTATCTTCAATCCCACATCCGGAACCGGCCAGGTCAAGGCTGCTCTGGCTCCGGTACTGGATGTGTTTACCAAGGCGGGGTGGATCACAACCTCCTATCCAACCCAGTGCAAGGGGGACGCCACCCGGGTGGCCCGGGAGCTGTCCCCTCAGTTCGATCGGGTCATCTGTGCTGGCGGGGACGGTACCCTCAGCGAGGTGGTCTCCGGCCTGACGGAGGTAAAGGACCCACCCCCTTTGGGATACATCCCCTTTGGTTCCACCAACGACTGTGCCACCACCCTCCACCTGCCCCGAAAACCCCGGGAGGCTGCCCTGGTAGCCGCCGGTACCGGTGTGTCTGTGCCCATCGACATTGGCCGTCTCAACGGTAAGCCCTTTATCTATGTAGCCGCCTTCGGCGCCTTTACCAAAGTGGCCTATGACACCCCCCAGGATCTAAAAAACACCTTTGGCCACATGGCTTATATCTTTGCCGGTATCGCATCTTTACCCACCATCGCCCCCTACCGCATGAAGGTGGCATATGACGGCCAGACCCTGGAGGATGATTTTTACTTCGGCATGGTGAGCAACTCCCAGTCCATCGGCGGCATCCGCCCTCCCACCGCCAACCGGGTGGTACTGGACGATGGACTGTTTGAAGTTCTGCTGGTGAAAAAGCCCCTCAATCTGGCCGACTTTACCGACGGGGTCCAGGCTCTGGCCAACCCGTCTGCCGAGCGTTCCGGGGCTCTGGTCCAGTTTCAGGCCAGCCAGCTCACCTTTACCTGCGAGCAGCCCATTCCCTGGACGGTGGACGGTGAGTTCGGCGGCAGTCAGACTGTCAACCGGGCAGAGAACTGCCAAAAGGCCCTGAACATTATTCGAGGAGAATAAAGCAACCCCCCGGCGTCCCTATTGGGACGCCGGGGGGTTGTGTGTTGTAAAAAAGACAACCACAGGCTATGCCTGTGGAATAAAAAAGGCTATGCCTAT
>CANPFP010000125.1 GCA_947573385.1 uncultured Bacillota bacterium
AAATCTCCCAGCAGGAATACCGGGAAATGAAAGCCGATTATGAGCGGCAGGCCGCTGGGCTCTCGGATTTGCTGGCCCGGCTGACGGCTGAACGGAAACAGCTTTCAAACGGCGTTGACCAGCAGCATCCCGCGCTGGTAGCCTTTGCGAAATATCAGAACATCGAAAAGCTGACCCGCGAAATCCTGATTGAATTGGTAGACCATATCAAGGTTTACGAAAACGGCAATATCAGCGTTCATTTTAAGTTTGCGGACGAGTTCCGCCGGATTGCCGAGTACATTGAAATCAATACCACTGACACCGCCGAGGCGGGCTGACCCCCGCCAAAGCATGAAATCCTTTTGACAGTGTGTTTTCCTAATAAAACGCAATCTTAGGAAAGAGAAAGGGGATATTTCCCATAGGCTATCAATTTGAAACCTAAGAGCCTGTTTAAAATCTTCTAGAGCAGTTCCCAGAAATAATGAAAAAAAAGGAAACGAGGTCAGGGAGCGCAGGGCAAGGCAGAGGACGCAGGCGGGCTGACGCCCGTCAAGGACGACAACAGCATGTTGATACAGTATCAAGAATATCAAACAGGAAACCGCCAACGGGATCGGACCGGTCTGTTACATGACCATGAGCAATGTCCCTGCGCCTATCAAAACGCATCCCCCCAGAGATTTGGCAGTGAATTTTTCATGCAGGAAAATAAAAGCGAGAATTAGGGTAATCACCACGCTAAATTTATCCACTGGAACCACTTTAGATGCATCTTCCAGCTGCAAGGCGCGATAATAACACAGCCAGGAGACTCCAGTCGCCAGACCGGACAGGATTAGAAACAGCCAGCTTCTTTTGCTGATTTCCAGAATGCCATTCTGTGTTCTTGTCAGAAAAACCATGCCCCAGGCCATTATGACAACAACCACTGTACGGATAGCGGTTGCCAGGTTGGAATTGACACTCTCGATTCCAACTTTCGCCAGGATAGAAGTCAATGCCGCAAATATTGCCGATAACAGAGCAAATAAAAACCACACAGCTATCACCTTCAAGAGGGATTATAGCCTATTCAACCATTCAGCGCAAGAAAAAATAAGTTGGAGACGCCCCTCTGGCTGTTCTCGCGCAGAAACGGCTTAGGGTAACAACTACGGTAAGTAGTAACGGCAAGGCCCGCACCGCTTCATCGCGGTGCGGGCCTTTTTACGTTCAGACTGCGGAATTTTCTTTGCTCCAGGATCTGCACTGTTCAATGCGTCTACCGTCGTCCCCCTGTTTGGGGTCATAGGCGAATTGGTGGAGCAGTTCACAGGGAAAGCTGTCGCACTCCCCACAGTGCTCCCTGCCCTTGCCCTCGCAGCAGGATTTTACGGGGCAGCTGTCGCCCCAAAACGGCTTGCTCATATGTACGCATCCTGGGCAGTTCATCTGTTCGCGGTAGGAACACTGAGTGCATAACAGCCCGCATCTTGATTCTGGCATTTTACAGCCTCCTTTCCAGTGCCGCCATTATATCAAAACATACACGACATCTATATGTCATGTTCCTGATATATTTCCAACATCTTTTCTGCCTGCCGCCGCAGATCAGCCCGGAGCCGCTCCGGCTCCAGCACCTCTACTTGACTGCCGAAGCTCAGTACCCACTCCCGCAGGTTGGAGAAGCTGACAAAATCCCGCTCAAAGAGCAGCCGGCCTTTCGGCCCGATCTGAAAACAGTCCGGGCCGTACTCCTCAATCAGGCGGTATTTTTGATTCTCCTCAAACAGAGCCTTGAGGTGTATTCCGCCCGCAGAAAAATACTGGTCCAGCTCCAGGTCCGGCAGGTCTCTTGGGACAAAGGAGTCTGTGCCAGTTTCCAAGTCCCAGAGCCGGTTCAGCTTGAACAGCCGAAAGTCCTGACGCCCCAGGCAATACCCCCACGCATACCAGGCCGACCATTTGAAAATCAGCTGGTAGGGCTCTATGGTACGGCGGCTCTTCCCCTTTTCATAGTAATAGCAAAAGGAAAGCAGATGCCTGTTTTGGATTGCCCCTTTGATTGCACCGATTTTTTGGGAAAGCGTATCTTTGTAGTGAGATGCGAGGTCAATATTGAAACTGCCTGCCAAGTCTGCCGTTCCGGCGGAAAGCTTCTCGGCCAGAAGGGGGGAATGGGCCTTTTCCGATATACTGTCCAGGCCTTTCAGCCCAGAGAAAACCAGCTGCAACTCCTCCTGAGTCAGCAGCGTATGGTCCATTTTGAATCCGTCCGCAATGGAAATCCCGCCGCCATAACCCTGGGTGGTCACAAGAGGAATACCCGCCTGGCAAATGTCCTCAATGTCTCGGTTGATGGTTCGTCTGGACACCTCAAACCGCTCCGCTAACTCGGGGGCTGTGACCTGGTCCTTTTGCAGCAAAATGGTAATAATTCCAATTAAACGGTCAATTTTCATCGTAATAAATTCAACTCAGAAACAGCTCATTTTTCTTTGGCTCTGAACACACCTTTTTCAGCTTTTGGGAGGCCCCGGCCAGAAGCAACCTATTCAAAGTCCTGGCCTGAGCGGGGCAGATACTGACGCAGCGCATACAGCTGATGCAGGCTTTGGCGTCCGTTTGGGACGGGTTATCTGACGGAATCGCTCCCGCAGGGCATTTCTCCGCGCACAGGCCGCAGCCAGTACAATTTTTTCCGGCCTTGGGCTTGAGGGGAACGCCGTTGTACTCCCGATAGGGGGTATTGCCAGGTACATGTACGCTGTCTGGGACAGCTTCCGTTTCGATTGCCGCCTTGATTTGATACGCAAACTGCCCCAGCTCCTCCAGGTCTTCCTGGTTGGGCCGGCCGCTGGCAAATTGGCGCATGATGGAGTGCTCCGCCACCGCTGCCACCGCCGCAACACAGTGGAAACCCGCTTGAATCAAGGTGTCTTTCAGCTCCAGCAGCGTGTCCTCATAGGCCCGGTTGCCGTAGACTACCACTAAAATCGCCTTGGCTCCGTTTGCTTTCAATTCGGCCAGGCGGGCAGCCGCAGGGGCGGGGACACGTCCGCCAAAACTGGGAACAGAGACAACACAAATATCCTCGGAACCCAGTAAAAAGGAACTGAACTCTGCTGCGGGACTGGTCAGGTCGATTTCTTGAATCTCCGGCCCAAGGACCTGGCTCAAACAATCCCCGACCTTTTTTGTTCCACCGGTGGGACTGAATACGATTGTGTAAACAGACATATGTATCACCCTCCTAATATGTTGAGAGAAAAATTGGCCCCCGGCGTAAACCGAGGGCCGTTTTACACTGTCAGACCAGGCTCTCCTGGGCAAAGGTTCCATCCTCCAAAATCAGAAAACAGACTGCCGAATAGACTTCACGCGGCTGGGATCCCCCCTCCTGAGTCATGGGGAAGACAATCCGGTAATTTCCAGCGGGCAGATCACCATAGGGCTCCAGAGGAAAAACAGAGGAATAGCTTTCGCCGGGGGGCAGGGTGTGTCCTTCGTCTGTGTGATAGCGGCTAAACTGGCTTGGAACATCGTACCACCCATCCTCCAGACAGACCTGAAGGCTGGCATAACCGCCGTTTCCGTGGAAAAATTCGTACCGGCTGAGGTTGGTCAGGGTCCAGCTCAGGCCGTTTGACGGGTCGTCCAGGGTCATGGAGACATCAGTCTGCGGAGATGGAAGGTCAGAGGGGACCATAAACTGCTCGTTCCAGCTGCCGCCGCACAGAGCCAGCGCCTGCCGGGAGGGGAGAAAGTTATGTTTTCCCTCCTTCCAGCCATCCGGGAAGAGGTCCGTCAAGGCCTGCATGTCCAGGCCCTCCACCCGAAACGCCTGTCCCTGGTTATCCACCCAGAGATCGCCGAAACAGGCCGCGTCCAGCTCCCTGCCGTCGTTCCATAGGTCCGTCACATAGACACCGTAAACGGGCCAGGGGTCCTCCGGGATGGTCCAGTCGTCCACAGGCTGGACCGAGGCCTGATCCAGGGCCTTGTTCAGGGCCCGGACCTCCTTTTTCGTATAGAGGTACTTTTGGGAGTACTGTTCCTCCTCGCAGATGGACAGCATAACTGTTTTGTCCTCCGGCAGCTTGGGGAGACGCTCCCCCGCCCCGCGGCCGCAGCCAACCAGAAGAAGCCCAAAGAGGACCAGCCAAAGTGAAAACTGCTTCATGACATTACCTCCTGTGTTTGTTTCTGCCTGATTGGACGAAAAGTACGGGAGTTTGTTCCGGGAAAGTTAAATTTTTGTGATGTCGATGGGGGTCAGGTCCTCGCTGCGGCTCTGCTGCCGGACAGTGAGCAGGGCTCGGGCGGTGTCCACCGAGGTGACGCAGCCCACCCCGTGCTCCACGGCGGAGCGGCGGATGCGGAAGCCGTCGCTGTCGTGCTTGCGGCCCCGGGTGGGGGTGTTGATAATCAGGTCCACGGTGCCGGAGGCGATCATGTCCAGGATGTTGGGATGGGCCTGGGAAACCCGGTTGACCACCTTGCACTCGATACCCGCCTCAATGAGGGTCTGGCAGGTGCCGGCGGTGGCGTACAGTTCCACCCCCATCTCCTCAAAGCCCCGGGCGATGGCGATGATCTCCCCCTTGTCCTCGTCCTTCACGGTAATAATGATTCGGCCGCCCTTCTTGGGGGCCCGCATCCCGGAGCCCTTAAAGGCCTTGAGCAGGGCCTGGGGGTAGGTCTCGGCCAGACCCAGCACCTCGCCGGTGGACTTCATCTCCGGGCCCAGGCCGGTGTCCACGTCGGTGAGCTTCTCGAAGGAGAACACCGGGGCCTTGACGGCGTAGTATTCGGCCTCCTTGTAGATGCCGGTACCGTATTCCATGTCGTGGAGCTTCTCTCCCAGCATCACCCGGGTGGCCAGGTCGATGATGGGCACCCCTGTCACCTTGGAGATGTAGGGGATGGTCCGGGAGGACCGGGGGTTGACCTCGATGACGTAGATATCGTCGTCATAGAGGATATACTGGGCGTTGATGAGCCCCACCACCCCCAGGTGCATGGCCATGTTCTTGGTGTGCTTGAGGATCAGCTCCCGGTGCTTGTCCTCCAGGTGGAGGGGGGGGTAGACGGCGATGGAGTCTCCGGAGTGGACCCCGGCCCGCTCCACGTGCTCCATGATGCCGGGGATGAGGATGTCCTCCCCGTCGAACACGCCGTCCACCTCCAGCTCCCGGCCCATGAGGTACTTGTCCACCAGGATGGGGTGCTCCTGGACGGTCATGTTGATGATCTTCATGAACTCCTCAATGTTCCGGTCGGTGTAGGCGATCTCCATGCCCTGTCCGCCCAGCACGTAGGAGGGGCGCACCAGCACGGGGTAGCCCAGCTCGTTGGCGGCGGCCAGGGCCTCCTGGGTGGTGAAGACGGTCTTGCCCTTGGCCCGGGGGATGTTGCACTTGGACAGAATCTCGTCAAACCGCTCCCGGTCCTCGGCGGCGTCCACGCCGTCGGAGGAGGTGCCCAGGATCTGAACGCCCATATCGGTGAGGGCCTTGGCCAGCTTGATGGCGGTCTGCCCGCCGAACTGGACCACCGCTCCCCAGGGCTTCTCCTGTTCCACGATATTTTGGACATCCTCCGCCGTAAGAGGTTCAAAGTACAGCTTGTCCGCCACGTCGAAGTCGGTGGACACGGTCTCCGGGTTGTTGTTGACGATAATGGTCTCGCAGCCCAGCTTCCGCAGGGCCCATACCGAGTGGACCGAACAGTAATCGAACTCGATGCCCTGGCCGATGCGGATGGGGCCGGAGCCCAGAACCAAGACCTTTTTCCGGCCTGAACCGTCGTCCCGAGCCTCGTTCTCCCCGTCGTAGGTGGAGTAGTAATAGGGGGTCTCGGCGTCGAACTCGGCGGCGCAGGTATCCACCATCTTGAAGGCGGGGATGATGCCGTACCGCTCCCGCAGGGCCTTCACGT
>CANPFP010000126.1 GCA_947573385.1 uncultured Bacillota bacterium
TCAGGGCGGTGGATAATCTCGGCAGCCATCACATGGGCGGCCCGGCGGCTCATGGTCTCGTAGTCCTTTTCACAGTAAATTCTCATTGGGTATCACTCCTTAATAACTAATATTTAATGGTCCTGTTACTTGCGGTCAGGCAGGCTGGCGGCGGCCATGGATTGGCCCACCCGGCGGAACTTCTCGTCGGGCAGCTCGGGAACCATGTTTCCAACGGTCTCGGGGTACTCGTCGGCCAGCACCTTTTTGGCGGTATCCAGAATCAAATCGCCGCCTTTGCCGCTCATAACCCGGCCCAGCAGCAGCACATGCCGGCAGCCGTAGAGCGTGTAGTAATAGGCCAGAGTGTGCCCCAGATAGATGCCGATGGACTCATACACCCGGGCGGCCCGAGGGTCGCCCTCCTCCATCAGCTTCTGGACTGCCTTTAGCTTCTCGGCGGGGGATGCGTCCTCGTCCAGTTCAATCCCCGTGCGGGGGGCCAGCTTGATGACCCCATCCTGGGAGAAGTATTTTACGCCGCAGCCGATGTCGCCACTCCACTCATCCCGCATGGCATCCGGGTTGGCGTCCACCGGTACAAAGGCCAGTTCGTTGAGCCAGCCGGTGATGCAGCCGTTTTCGTCCACATAGCCCACCGCCTCGCTGGTGCCCATGGCAATCCCCAGAACGTTGTTGTCCTCCAGGCTCATAGCCCCCGCCAGGGCGGAGACGTCGCCGTCGTTGATGACCGAGTAAGGCACATGGCCGAAGGTGTCGCGGATAGCGCGGATGTAAATATCCTTCACCTTGGCGTTGTAGAGGTCGGGGGGGACCTGAAGAAAGAGTGAGGCCCGCATCGTCCGGTCGTTGATGAACACACCGGCAGAGCTGACCCCTACCGCGTCCACCCGGGGCATGTGCTCCGCGGCGGATTTCAGGGCGGCCACAATGCCGTCGTAGTGGTAATCCGGGTCGGAGTTGACCTTGGGGAACCAGACCACCTCCTCAGAGAAGACGGTCTCCCCGTCCACCACGGCGGACACCTTCCGGTCGGAGCCGCCGGCGTCGAAGCCGATGCGGCAGCCCTCCAGATGGCCGCCGATGGCCTTGGGGGCATCCCTGGTCTCCGGGACCTGGCTGGTCAGCACCACCTCAAAGGGGTTCTCGTAGACATCGGACATAAAGTCCCAGTCAAACTCCCGCTCGCCCCCCTGGCAGTAGACGCCGCTGAGGTACTCGTAAATCTCCCGATCGTCGGTGTATACCTTAAAACCGCCCTGGAGCCACAGCGCTGTCTTGACCATGCGGTCGATATAATACCGGTCTGCTTCGGCCATCTCGGGGGTGCCGTGGACGAAAGTGCGGAAGGCAGCTATCTGGCCGTCCGCCCGCTCCACAGCCAGGGAGACGGGCTTTTTGGCTGTGGCCAGAAAGGCCTGGTTGAATTTCAGGATAGGGATAAAGTCCGGGTCCAACGGGGGAGCGTTTTTGATTCGGACGTCGATGTTGTATCTCTCCATGAGGGGACCTCCAGTACAAGTTCAATTTTTATCCCCGGACCTTTTTCCGATAGGCGCTGGGGGTGGTGCCGGTGATGGAGCGGAATACCTTGGAAAAATAGTTGTAGTCGCTGATGCCCACCTCCTCCGCCACAGCGGAGATGGGCAGGTTGCTCTGGAGCAGCAGCCGCTTGGCGGCGTTGATGCGGCGCTGGGCAATGAGCCAAGACAGGGTTTTGCCCTTAGACAGCTCCTTGGCGATGGCACACAGCTTGGTGCGGCCAATGTGCAGCTGCCTGGAGATGGAGTCTAGAGACAATTTTTCCATGTAGTGCTCGTCCAGATACAGGGCCAGCTTTTGCGCGTCGGTCTGTTCTGTGGCCAGGATCATGCCCCTGAGCTGGATATAGGCGGACAGGGCCTCCAGTGTCTCGGCGTAGGCCTGAATCTCCTGGGGGGAGTACTGGCGGAATTGAAAAAAAGCGTCCTTCAGTGCGTCGGGCCCGTCGGGCCACCAGTCCAGGCGGGTTCGGGTGTGTTCCCACTGCTCCTGAATGGGGGTGTCATCCAGATAGCAGCCGAAAATCAGATAAGCCAGGGGATTCTTCTTATCATACAGCGGTATAATGGCTTCACAGATACCCAAATAACAGCGGTAAAATTGGAATCCCCTGTCTGCGGTATAGTGTTTCGTCTTCCATCTATCGCAGTTGGTACAGCGCTCATGGCCCTCGGGCAGGTCGTTGACGGCCCGGCAGAAGGGCGGATGGCCCTGAAACAGGTTGATGTCCCGCCCCTCCGGGTCCAGAATGTTGGCGGGCAGTCCGGTGAGAATGTTCAGGTTGGCGATGAGCTTACGCAGCTGCTCTTCATCAAACAGTATATTCATTTCTGGTATTGTTTCACAATGGTCTCCAGCTCATTCCAGTGCTTCTCCATATCAGCCACAAGCTTGAACTGAGTGCGGCAACGGTCCAGATTTTGGCCCTCCCGGCTGATGTGGAAGTAGGTGTCCCCCTCCAGATGGTCGGTGAGGAAGCGCATCCCGCACTCCAGCGTCATCAGCTTGGCCCCCCAGGGGAGGTACTCGATCTCTGTATTGCTGAGGGAGCCCCCCGTCCCCTCCAGGAAGGCGGCGGTATATGCGGAGAAGAGGTCCACGTCCAGGTTGACCTTGGACAGGTCGGTCTCGTCCTCGGCGGAGTGGTTGGCCCCGAAGCGGATGGAGTCGCCGAAGTCGTAGAGCACCAGGCCGGGCATCACAGTGTCCAGGTCGATGATGCAGATGCCTTCGCCGGTAGTCTCGTCCATGAGGACATTGTTCAGCTTGGTGTCGTTGTGGGTGACCCGCAGGGGCAGCTTGCCCGCCCGCAGGGCATTCAGCGCCACCGAACAGTCTTTCTCCCGGGCCAGCACGAAGTCGATCTCGGGCTGGCACTCCTTGACCCGGCCCAGCTTGTCGGCAGCCACGGCGGCCTTGAACTTGGCCAGCCGGTCCTCGGTGTCGTGGAAGTGGGGGATGGTCTCATACAGGGTGTCGGCGGGGTAATCCGCCAGCATCCGCTGAAACCGGCCGAAGGCCCGGCCGGAAGCGGCGAACAGCTCCGGGGTGTCCGCCGCCTGGTGGCAGACGGTGCCCTCCACAAAGGGGTAGAGCCGCCAGGCTCCCCCCTGGCTGTCGGTGTAGTAGGGCTCCCCGTTCCTGGGCCGGATGACCTCTATGGCTTCCCGGCTGCGGCTGCCGCCGTGCTTTTCGATCTCACGGCCCAGAAACTCGGTGACGCCGATGATGTTGTCCATCAATTGGTCGGGCCGCTTGAAGGCGGCGGAGCTCATCCGCTGGAGGATAAAGCGGCGGCAGCAGCGGTCCTCGGGCTGGGTGTGGACCACAAAAGTGTCGTTGATGTGGCCGCAGCCGTAGCGGATGGCTCTCACCACAGGCGCGCCGAAGTCAAAGGCCTCCAGGACCTCGTGCAGGGTCTGCTCTGCCTGGGCCATAGCTCACACCTCCCAAAGACGGTCGGGGTAGAGCCCGGCGGCGGTCTTCTCAGCCATGGCGGCCACCACCGTGGGCTTGTCCTCCCGGTAGGTGACGCCATACCACTTGTCCTCACTGCGCAGGACCTTCACCCGGGCCTTGCCCTCGTCGATGAGCTGGCTGACCACGGTGGGCAGGAAGTACTCCCCCTTCTCCGGGTTCTCGGCCAGGGTCTTGTCCAGGAAGGCGGGGAAGCGGGCAAGGGCCTCGTCCAAAAAGCTGCGGGTGAAGCCCCACATGTTCATGGACACGATGGTGTCGGCGGACAGGTCGGTCCAGGTGGCCCCGTCGTCCTCGGTGTACCGGGGGGGCTCGCCCTTCTCAATTTTGGTGCGCTCGGTGACCTGGGTGAGGAAGTGGTCCGCCGTCTCCTCGCACACGCCCCGGGCTACGGTGCCGTTCTCTGTGACGGTGTTTTTCAGCAGGTAGCCCACCATGACGTACTCATACATGTCCCCGTCCTGGTGGGTGGACAGGTAGTTGTAAATCTCCTGATAGGCCTCGGGGCCGTAGTAGTCGTCGGCGTTGATAACGGCAAAGGGCCCGTCTACGATGTTCCGGGCGGCCAGGGCGGCGTGGGCGGTGCCCCAGGGCTTGGTCCGGCCGGCGGGGACAGAATACCCCTCGGGCAGGTCCTCCTTGAGCTGATAGGCGTACTTCACGTCCATCACCTTGGAAACCCGGTCGCCGATGGCCTCCTTGAAATCGGCCTCGATCTCGGGCTTGATGACAAACACCACTGTCTCAAAGCCGGCGCGCTTGGCGTCGTAGATGGAGTAGTCAATAATAAGCTGGCCATGGCTGCCCACCGGGTCCAGCTGCTTCAGACCGCCGTACCGGCTGCCCATGCCGGCGGCCATAATGACCAAAACAGGCTTGTTCACAGTTCTGCTTCCTCCTTAACCTTTATAACCGTTGGGATTGGAGGACTGCCACTTCCAGGAGGAAGCGCACATCTCCTCAATGCCCAGCTGAGCCTCCCAGCCCAGCTCCTCCCGGGCCTTGGCGGGGTCGGCGTAGCAGGCGGCGATATCGCCGGGGCGGCGGGGGTCAATCACATAGGGCAGCTCGTGGCCGCAGGCCTTCTCATAGGCGTGGACCACGTCCAGCACGGAATAGCCGTTGCCGGTGCCCAGGTTGCACACAAACAGGCCGCAGTTGGTATCCAGCTTCTTCAAAGCGGCCACGTGGCCCTTTGCCAGGTCCACCACGTGGATATAGTCCCGCACGCCGGTGCCGTCTGGGGTGTCGTAATCGCTGCCGAAGACGTGGACCTTCTCCAGCTGGCCCACCGCCACCTTGGCGATGTAGGGCACCAGGTTGTTGGGGATGCCGTTGGGGTCCTCCCCCATGAGGCCGGACGCGTGGGCGCCGATGGGGTTGAAGTAGCGCAGCAGGGCCACGTTCAGCTCGGGGTCGGCGGCGCAGATGTCCATGAGGATCTTCTCCTGGAAGAGCTTGGAGGTGCCGTAGGGGTTGGTGGTGCCGCCGGTGGGGAAGTCCTCCCGGATGGGCACGGTGGCCGGGTCGCCGTACACCGTGGCGGAGGAGGAGAAAACGAAGTTTTTCACCCCATGCCGGCGCATGGCCTGGAGCAGATAGAGAGTGCTGATCAGATTGTTGGAGTAGTACTCCAGGGGCTTGGCCACGCTCTCGCCCACCGCCTTCAGTCCGGCGAAGTGGATCACTGCGTCGATGTCAGGGTGATTGGCAAAGAGCGCTTCTACCTCGGTCTCGCTGCACAGCTCGGCCTTGATAAAGGGGATGGACTTGCCCACGATTTTCTCCACCCGGCGGAGGGCTTCCTCGCTGGAGTTGTACAGATTGTCAGCCACCACAATGTCGTAGCCCGCCTGAATGAGTTCCACACAGGTGTGACTGCCGATATAGCCGGCGCCGCCGCAGACCAGAATAGACATAATAACCGCTCCTTTTTATAAACAGTACAGGTGCTTTCGATTTTTCTATTGTATTCCTTTCAAGAGAAAAAGTGAAGAGACTATTTCACCAATAATCTAAAAAATCGTCCGCTTTTTTGAAAAATTTTATAGTGGTATCTGTCCGTCAAACCTTGAGTCCCGTTCCGATGGAGCCGCTGTTTTTTGCAAAATTTTTTCAAAAAGGAAAAATTTAAAAAAACTGTTGACAACCACCCAAAAATCCGCTATACTAGCCCTTGCCCTATTGAGGGGCGTGGCACGGCGGCATAGCTCAGTTGGCTAGAGCACGCGGTTCATACCCGCGGTGTCACTGGTTCAAATCCAGTTGCCGCTACCATTGTTAAAAAACGGACAAGTGTCCGTTTCCATATAAAAAACGGCCCGGTGGTCAAGCGGTTAAGACTCCGCCCTTTCACGGCGGCAACACG
>CANPFP010000127.1 GCA_947573385.1 uncultured Bacillota bacterium
CGAAAGCGTTACAGTATATCATGGGACACTCCAATATCACCATGACGCTGAACTATTACGCACACGCAACTTTCGCTTCCGCAAAGGCTGAAATGGAAAGGCTGATTGCAGCATAGCCGCAGAACAATTTACTACTTCTTTTACTACCATTGAGAGGGAAAACCTAAAAGGTTATGAGGGTATATAAGAACTTCTCCCCATATCTAAAATGCCGGGAAAGCCCGAAAATACGGGCTATACCGACATATAAGAACTTCTAAAGAGATAATCTAAATTCACCAATAATTTTAAGAGACAAATTTATTATTTTAGATTATAATGTATTTATGAAATACGCCTATCCCACACCACCGGGGGCACGAAAGGAGCAAGCCAATGGGCAGATAAGCCGGCCAGTATACTCTGGCCATTTGCATCAACGAGGACTTTGCCGTTATTGGGACGGGAACGATGCAGTATTGATCCTTTAGCAAATTAAATCGGAAAAATTATGTGACTTGCGTATAATAAAAGGAGAATAATATGAAAAAGATTATTTCTATGGTACTATTTATTTCTGTTTTTTGTTCATTATGCGTTCCTATTTCTGCTGTAGCGTTGGAAACTCACGCAGATGATAGTGTCATTTATTATGTAGAACAAGAGATTCGGGAACAGGATATACAAAGACAAATCAATGAGATTTTGGCTGAGTTAAATAAAAGGGAGTTCCAATTATACGGAAGGGACCCAGATGCCTTTGATTATTATACAGAAATTGTTACATTTGATACAAGAAGAGTTACTAAGGGTGGATATGCAGGGGGGCAGCTTCCTGGCGGAGTTTGTTTTGGTACAGCTGGTGGCTCCTTTTTTTACAGTCGGCAGTCGAGTAATGCTACCACTACTGCTTCGGTAAGTTTTTCAGTTCCCATAAAACTAGTAACAGTGAGCTTTGATTTTGGAACATCTGTCCCAAAGACTAGCAGTAACATTGCAAATAATATCAACGTTGACAAATCATTTGCGAATGATTATGTTAAACTGTATATTACACAGACCAAAGAAGTCCAGCAGATAAATTACTATAAGACCAATAAACAGACAGGAGAACGTGTTGCGTTGCTGACTACCGCATATCCTTCAACGCTGTATTCTGAAAAGTATGATATAAAAGTAGTATAGTCAGTTAATTAGGCCTTCTGGAGGAGGAAATATGTGTGCGAGGATCACAGCATAAAATAGTAAAGTTAATCTTACCAACAGTACTTATCCTTTCGCTCCTGGGAAATGCCTATCAGTATTGGAGCATACACCAAGATACGTTGGCCGATGTTAATATTGTGGGCACTTACTGTACAGAGAATCCGGCACAAAGCAGCGCAGGAACATATTTAGCCATTACAAAGGATATGACATACTGCTTGTATACGCAAGGGGAAGTGCTGTCTGAGGGAAACTGTGCGCAATATGGCGAAAGCGAGTACAGGCTAACCCCAACGGATGGGAAAGAACTGCACGCTCTACTGACGAAAGACAAGATATATATATTTACGAACGGTGGGCCGATTACCTCAATGGACAAATATGACTCTATTCCGTTTTATATTGGCCCACATTAATATGCAGAAGCGCCCCGATTGGGGCACTCCTTCCCATGTTAATCTTTATATCCGGCGGCCGCATCTGGGGCAATGATTCATGCCGTACAAATAGAAATCTCTGCCCAGCAGATAGGAACAATGAGGACAGCGTCCAAATTTTAAGGACCCGATTACAACGACGGCCAACACAATAATAGACGCGCCAAGTGAAAGAGAAAGCGACAGAGAGCTTGCGTCAAATGTAGTGATAAACACAATTGGAATCAGCAATACAACGGCGTATAGGCAAAAGGCTGTCTTTTTCCAGCGGCGTAAATTCATAGCTTTGCTCCTTTGCGGCTGAGCTGTTCCTTGGAACAGATCATGTTTCGACTGCTTCCACGCAAATTTATTATACGTGAAATATACAAATTTGTCAACCTAGCCCCAAAAGAACCCGGCATTTTGCTGTATGATATGTGGGGCGTGCCCCGTTCTGGACCGGTGGAAGAAATTTCTGCGCCGGTCCCTTTTTTCTGCTTCCTTCGTTGAAAGCGGCCCCCTCCTGTGGTAAAATAAGGGGGACTATTTGCAGAAGGAAGGTTTCCGCCATGAGGACCATATCCGCCGCTGAGATTACCGCCGCCGTGGCCCGGCTGTGCATCCGGGCCAACACCGTCCTGCCCGAGGACGTGACCGATGCCATGGAGCTGGCCTGGTGCAGCGAGACCTGGCCCCTGGCTGAGGAGACCCTGAAGCTGCTCCAACAGAATCAGCTGGACGCCTGGAAGCGGAATCTGCCCATCTGTCAGGACACGGGCATGGCCTGCGTCTTTGTGGAGCTGGGCCAGGAGGTCCACATTGACGGGGGCTTTGAGGAGGCCATTCACCAGGGGGTCCGGCAGGGGTACACAGAGGGCTATCTGCGCAAGTCCATCGTGGCCGACCCCCTGCGCCGGGTCAACACAGAGGACAACACCCCGGCCTCTATTACAGTGCGTATTGTTCCCGGAGACCGGCTGGCCGTTACTGTGGTGCCCAAGGGCTTCGGGTCGGAGAACATGAGCCGGCTGGCGATGTTAAAGCCCGCCGACGGGGTGGAGGGCGTGAAGCGGTTTGTGGTGGACACCGTCCGGCTGGCCGGGCCCAACCCCTGTCCGCCGGTGGTGCTGGGGGTGGGAATCGGGGGCTCCTTCGACAAGGTGGCCGCCCTGGCCAAGCATGCCCTGCTCCGCCCCCTGAACGAGCCCAACCCCGACCCCTTCTACGAGAATCTGGAGGATGAGCTGCTGAAGGAGGTAAACGCCCTGGGCATCGGTCCCCAGGGATTTGGGGGAAAAATCACCTGCCTGGGCGTGGCCGTCGAGACCGCCCCCACCCATGTGGCCGGCCTGCCTGTGGCGGTGAATGTGAGCTGTCACGTCACCCGGAGGGCGACGGAGGTGCTGTGAGGGCGTTTGTTCCTCTGGCAAAGGAAAAAGATAATGTTGGAAAGGGGTAATTGCGGGATGGAATTCTTTGCCGTGATTGTTGTCTGCGCCTTTGCAGTCATTCTGATTCGGAACATAACAGAGTTTTTCAACAATCAAAATTCCCCGGAGCTGACGCAAGCCGCCATTCTGCAACGAAAGCGGCAGTACACCACCACCGACAACAACGGGGCAATCTACACCTCCTACGCCGCCGAATTTGAGATCAGGGAGAGTGGGGAGAGTATCCGCTGTTACGTCCCCTATCGGACGTGGAAAGCGTTGGAGGAAAACACTTTGGGTCAGCTCACCCACAAGGGCACCCGGTTCCGGCGGTTTGAGTGGAACGGGAAGTCTGTGGAAAAATAGGAGGTACCCTGATGCAATACAAACTGACCACTCCCGTCACCCGGGAGGATTTGGCCCCCCTGCGGGCGGGGGACACCGTTTTGTTGTCCGGGGTGGTATACACCGCCCGGGACGCCGCCCACAAGCGGATGATGGAGCTGCTGGACAAGGGAGAGCCCCTGCCCTTCCCGGTGGAGGGCTCCGCTCTGTACTACGTGGGCCCCACCCCGGAGCGGCCGGGGGAGGTGATCGGCTCCGCCGGGCCCACCACCAGCGGCCGGATGGACGCCTACTCCCCCCGCCTGCTGGACCTGGGCCAGGCTATCATGATAGGCAAGGGGGCTCGGAACCAGGCCGTCAAGGACACCGTCGTCCGCAACGGCGCCGTCTATCTGGCCGCCCTGGGGGGCGCGGGGGCCCTGATGGCGGCCAGCGTGCAGAAGCTGGAGGTCATCTGCTGGGAGGACCTGGGCTGCGAGGCAGTACGCCGGCTGGAGGTGGAGGACATGCCCCTCACCGTCATTCTGGACCCCCACGGGGGCGACCTGTACCAGAGCGGTCCGGCGGCCTATTTAAACAGTCAGAAAGGATAGTGAGGGCTCCCTCCTTGAGGGAAACCCGATGGAGGAATTGAGCATGAGTATTGGGTTAACGTTTACCGGAACAATAGACCATCCCAAAAGGCTGCTGGAGACGGCAAAAGTTTTGGCGGAGGAGAGAGCTTACCGCCTTTCCGTTGGAGAAAACGGACTAAAGGTAGTTATGTGTCCTCTGGGAGGCGAGTTGGGCATTCTCTGGAGACCGGAGGGAGACCCGTCCGGTCCCTGGCTGGTGCGGGGGGGCTGCATGTCCACCCCAGCCGGGGCCGGATTGCACCGGGCAGCGGCGGAGCTGCTGGACAGCCTGCCCATTCACGACCTGACGGTGGAGGATGAAACCGGCTTTTACTGCTGTCGGGACTTTCAGCGCATGAAGGAGGAGCATTTCTACCCTTGGTTGCGCACCCTGGTGGATGTCTGCCGTCAGGAGCGCGGCAGGGGGGCATCCAGTATGCAGCTGTGCTGGGACCTGGGTCAGTATGCCCCCGAGGACATCCCCGACACGGTGGTTACCCCCATGGGCCGCTTTCGCCTGACTGAGCTGGTCGAGTTGGAGGAGCAGGGCATCGAGACCCTGGCCGGCCGGTTCTTTCTCTGGAACGGCCGGACACAGGACGCAAAATTCTACCGCAACCGGGCTATCCACGCCCTGTGGGAGGAGTGCTGCTTTGCTCCCTCATCCCGCAGCCTGGAGGATGCCGCCGTCAACAGGTCCATTTTAGATGACCTGGAACGGGCGTCTAAAATGGACCCCAACCTGCCCCTGCCGCGAAGGGCCTACAGAGAGGTATGCGGTTTGGCGGAGCGGGAGCCTGCGCTGCCGGAGGGACCGGACCTGGAAGAGGAATTTGCTCCCGGCTACCGGAAGGGGCTCGTCACCTATGGGGTGGGTACGCTGCGGCTCACCCTGCCCGGCTCCTGCCTGTATGGCTGGGAGCAGTGGGAAAACGGGGGAGGGGCGCACCTCTGGAGCGATGGGACCGGCGAAGGCCCGGTCTGGCGGGTGAGCGCCTACCGAATGCGGGAGGGGGAGGCCCGCTTCACCGGCAAGCTGGACGCCATCAATGGCGTGGAGGGACAGACCCTGAAGGGGGGTGCCCTGCGCTGGGGCTGGAAGGAAGTCTTTGAAGGCGGAGAGCGGCTCTATCAGGCGGAGTGCGAGGTTATCGCCGGCCCAAGCCTGTACTTTATCACAGCCACCTGTACCTCCCCCGGGGGGTTGGGCCAGGCGGCGGAACTTATCAGCCGCATCTCAGTGGTGAGCGGCACAGCCCGGGAGGAGACCGTTCAGGCCAATCCGTAGGGGCGTATAGTGGGCGTCCGCATATCCCATTAAACGCGAACCGCAAGTTGCGGGCGGACAGTATCCGCCCCGGCAGACATAAACATAGAGGAGTGTGTGTCAATGAGCATCGGATTTACCTTTACCGGAAGGGTGAAAAAACCGGAGACCCTGCTGGTGGCCGCCCAGAGATTGGCGGAGGAGCGGAGCTACGGCGTCTACCAGCGGGAGGATGGGCTGAATCTCTCTCTGTGCCCGCTGGACGGCCGGGTGTATGTCACCTGGAAAAAGGGCTCCGGCCTGCTGAGCCAGTGGGAGGTGGAGGGGGAGTGTGTCTCCACCCCCGCCGGACCGGGGCTGCACCAGGCGGCGGTGGAGGCGCTGGACGCTCTGCCCATCCAGAAGCTGCATGTGGAGGACGAGACGGAGTATTTTCAGCACCGGGATTTTGACCGGATGCTCCGGGAGCACTTCCACCCCTGGCTGAAAACCATGGTGGACATGCTCACCGGCCAGTTCGGCGAGGACCACACAAACGTGTGCATGTGCTGGGACCTGGACGCCTATATGCCCGAGGACGTGCCCGGCACAGTGGTCACCCCGGTGGGCCG
>CANPFP010000128.1 GCA_947573385.1 uncultured Bacillota bacterium
TGTCCCCATTCCGGGTCATGGTGTAGGTGGAGGGGTCCACCAGCTTGTCATAGGCCACCCGGACCTCGCCGGCGTCGGCGGAACCAATTCGATTGCCCAGGATGTCATAAGCGATGACTTGATACCGGTAGATCCGGTGGTTGCCCGAGCCGATTATGTCCTCATAGCGGACCGCTCCGTCTGTTCCGGGGAGGACAAAGGCGACTGACTTGCCATCCCGGAGGATCTCGTAGCCCTGAACCTTTCCGGTAATGGCCGGGGCGGCAGTGATCTCAACCGTGTTGTCTCCCCTCAGAACGGCCTTGGCGGTGAGTGTGCCCGTTGCGGAAACGGTTCCGGCCAGACGTTCCCGACGGCTCTGGTCGCTGAGATACCAGAGCGCGCGGCCCTCTTTCCCGTAGGTTCTCAGCTTCTCCTTGGTTGTGTCGCTGAGGGACATACCCCAGCGCTCAAAGAACTCGGTCAGGTCCTTCTGGACCACGCCGGCAGCGGTGAGGGCCACCTTGTCATCGTAGGACTGGGCTCCGGCAGTGTAGGTGCCCTTCTTCCAATCCTGGAAGAACTGGTTGTAGAACCACATAGGGCCGTGGGCTTCGCCCTGCTTGCCGTCGTAGGCCAGGTGGAGCTGCCAGTACATGCCCAGCTGGGTAAATACATCGTTGGACGCGCCGGGCTGGCTCTGGGCGGTTTTGGTGAAGATAGCGTGGTACTTGCCGCTGTTCTCCAGTCGGGACGCAAAGGTGTTGTCCTTACCGTCGAAGGTCTGGACCATAAGGGAATAGAGGTTGTTGGTGATCTCCGCCTGGCCCAGCTTATCCATATTATGGCCGATCTCGTGGGCGATGCCCCAGCCGAACAGGCTGTTTGCGGAGGCCCCGGCGGGCAGCTTGGCAATGGGCAGGCCGCTGACCATGCCGGCGCAGGAGCCGTAGCCGATACCGATGTGGCTGCCTGCGGCGTACATAAAGGCGCCGGCGAACATCTGCATACACCGGATGTTCTGGCGGGAGGTCATGTCGTTTTTCTCATAGGTGTTGTTGATGCCCTGAGTGGTCTTGCAGATGTGCATCACATCCTCCCAGGCCAGCACATCCTGATACAGGTTCTCCACTTTGCCGTCTCGATTGGCGCTGTTGGCTCCCAGCACGGCGGCGGCGGGGAGGGACAGCAGTACAGTGGGCGTGGAGATTTCCGTCACATTCAGGCACTTGGTCTGAGTATTGCTGTTTGTGATATTCTGGGCGGACACATAGGCGGTAAGCTCATCCACATAGGCCCCGATCCGGGCTTTCCGGGTGTTCTCGTTCAAGCTGTACCAATCGGACAGCTCCAACACGGGGATATCCACCGCCCGGCGGATGTGAAGCTTGATGCTTTCAGACTTGGAGCCGCTGTATGTAAAATACAGACTGCCGCCCCGCTCGGTAGACTGGCTGCCGATTTGGGGAATGGTGAGGATATTCCGTCCGTTGGACAACTCACCCATCTTGGCCTGCCATGCGGACACCTCCGCATTGAACTGGGTGGCGTAGACGGTCACCTTCTCCCCTGCCGGGATACCAGTGGCATAAACAGTGATCTCCTGGCCCGCCTTGGCGGCCACACCCAGGGGCTGGAGGTCGCTGCCTCCCTGGCCATACTTGGCGCTGTCAGCCCCGCTGTTCCGGGACTGGATACCATTCACAACCACGCCGCTGGTGGTTTTAGCATCCAGCAGCTCCTGAGCCAGGGCCAGCTCGTCGGCCAGGGTCTCGGGGTTCAGGTAGTAGTTGATCTCATCGCTGTCCAGCCGGGCCTTGAGGGAGTCGATATCCGCCTGCTCCACGCCGGCTTTCAGCTGGGTGCGCAGCTCGCCGGCAAAGAGGGCGGCAACGTTGTCGGGCAGGCTGTGGGCCGGGTCATACTCCATGAACATCAGCTCGGACAGGCTCACCGCCGAATAGCCCACCTGCTCGATAGTGATGGCCACCTGGACCACGTCCGTCATGGGCTCGAAGGGCAGCACGGCGAACTTTGTCACACCGGGATTGTTTCGCACCTCATACCAGGTGTCGCTGTCGGAGACGTCGCCTCCCCGGAGGGGATCGGGGGATACCAGGGTCCCGGGCCCGTTCAGGTCATCGCCTTTCTGCCAGACAATGACGGTATAGAGTCTCAGGTTGTTGGCATAACCCCCGTCCAGCCGGGGCACCCAGATGACGCTGCTGATGTCCACCGGCTCTTTAAAGGTGGCGAACACCTGCTTGTTTCGGGCCCAGTTGCCGTCCTCCCAGGCCTGAGAGGTCCAGTGGGTCCGCAGGTCGCCGTCGTACATGTTCTCAGACTTGAAGGGCCGGGCAGTGGAGTAGGAACTGGGGGAGATGTTTCCGCTGTCGGCCAACCACATCTTCCCGATGTCCTCTGTCTCCAGAATGCCCTCGGTGGGAATACCCTCCGGACGGCTGTAGTCGGTAGACTTGGGGGTGCCCTCATAGATGGAGGACGGACCACTCCGGCCGGCATCGTTACCCGCCACAACGTAGAGGTAATAGGTGGTCCCATTAGCCAGGCCGGGGATAGTCAGCTTGGGGGCGGTCAGCCGCCCGCCGGTCTGCCGATAGGCGGAGGTGGGCGCGTTCTTCTGGCTGGTGTAATACACCTCATACCATAGAGCGCCCTCCCCCTTCTTCCAGGAGACCTCCAGCTGTCCGTCCAGAGCGATGACACTCACCATGTCCGGGGCGGCAGGGGCCTTGGCAGGCTGGGGCGTGGTCTCAACGGGTTCACAGGTCTGCCCCTTCCAGCCTCCGTCGGTGGGGGTGACGGTGAAGCAGTAGGTTTTCAGGTTCTTCAGCCCGGAGACCTGGGCCCGGGCCACGTCTACATTGAGCTGGCGGCGGGCGCTCTCATTGTCCTTCTCCCAGTAGTCCACCCGGTAGCCGGACACGTTGGGCAGCTCGTTCCACTTCAGGGTCACCTGTCCGTCTCCCGGAACGGCAGAGAGGTTTTTTACCAGGCTGTTGGGCTCGGTCAGCCCCTCCGGGACAATATCCTTCAAAAATTGGATGGATTCCACCGTGGCGAAATCGCCGCCAGAAGTCTTGGTGACGGTGATGGTGATTTTCTTCACCGCCACCCGCTTGCCCAGGGGAATGGTGATAACATTTCGCTCCGGGTTGGGGGTGATGGCATGGACACCGGTATACATGGTGGTGTCGGCAGAGAAGTCCTTGCTCATGGTGGCAGTTAGCCCATTCTCCTCATACTCGACCTCAACCGTTCCCTTCTGGATCGTGCCCTCCCGCGCCACCGGCGTGGCAATCTGGAGATTTTCCGCATCCACGTTTTCAGCCAGGGGAACGGGGATAACGATGTTTCCTGTTCCGGAGGTTTTCCGGAAGGCAACGCTGTCCGTCCCCTCCCGCAGCAGATTTTCCAAACTGCCGGTGAACGATGTATTGGACGCCGAAAGATCACTCATTGCCTGGACTGTATCCATTTGGACGGTGATGCAGGCGGTATCCCGTGCAGCGGGCTTATCCACCTGCGTATTGACGTTGTGGTTAACATAAGCCAGGTCCACAATGTCGATCTTTCCGTCGCCGTTCAGATCGTACTTGTCCAGGTCGCTCCGGCTGGTGCTGCCCAAAGCGCCGGCCACGGTCTCCCGGTCTTTGGCGTCTACCTTGCCGTTTTTGTCAAAGTCGCCCAGGGCAAAGGTGCCGTCTCCGGTGCCTGTCTCGATGTATTGACTGTAATTTTCAATAGTGAAGGGGATGTCACATCCGGCGTAGCCCTCACCGGTCAACCGGAGGGTATACTTTCCCTGAGACAGGCCGGTTACCGTCAGGTCCAGCGCCCCGGGGCCGGCAGTGCCGGTGAGCGCTCCGCCATCCCGGTCCCGCAGGGACACCTGGGCAATGCAGCCGTTCAGTTGGGTCTGGGCAGACTTGGTCAGGCTGACCGTTCCCAGAGATTGCCCATTTCTGGACAGCTTTGCCTGTACATTTCTTTCCTTCAGCTCGTCCAAGGTTTGCTGATAGTCAATGCGCACGGTGGCCCGAAGTTCCCCGGTCTCCGTGCCCGCCTTCTCCGCCGCCCATGCCGGCATCAGCATGGACAGTGCCATGGACGCCGCCAGCATGGCAGCCGAAATACGTCTGTGTGTTTTCATAAGCTCTTCCCTTTCCTCCCGCCGCTTCTCAGCTGTACCAATGAAACCGGCAGCGACAGATTTATCCAATTATAACAGGACCTGCTAATTCTGACAATAGGCTTTTTGCCGCTGTCACAACCGGAACCCCGTCTGGATAGGGGGCCAGCGCCCCCCTGTCCAACACCAAGATGACGAATTTGAAAAGGGCGGACACAGCGGTCCGCCCTAATTATTTCTTCAATTCCCTTAAAGCTTTCAAGTACCTCAGCGTTTATCCTTTTTGGCACTGTGCCGGTCCTCGTCCACCTCGTAGGCCTTGATAATCTTCTGCACCAGGGCGTGGCGGACCACATCGCTCTCGTTCAGGCGAAGGATAGCGATATCCTCCACCCCCTTCAACACCCGCATGGCCTCCCGCAGGCCGGACACCTTGTCGGTGGGCAGGTCGATCTGGGTGATGTCGCCGGTGATGACGATTTTGGACCCGAAGCCCAGCCGGGTGAGGAACATTTTCATCTGCTCCCGGCTGGTGTTCTGAGCCTCGTCCAGAATGATAAAGGAGTCGTCCAACGTGCGGCCCCGCATGTAGGCCAGGGGGGCCACCTCAATGTTGCCCCGCTCCAGATACTTCTGATAGGTCTCGGGGCCCAGCATCTCAAACAGGGCGTCATACAGCGGACGCAGGTAGGGGTCCACCTTGGATTGCAGGTCACCTGGGAGGAAGCCCAGCCGCTCCCCCGCCTCCACCGCCGGGCGGGTGAGGATAATCCGGTTAATCTCTTTGGCCCGGAAGGCGGCCACGGCGGCGGCCACCGCCAGATAGGTCTTGCCCGTGCCGGCGGGGCCGATGCCCAGGGTGACCACATTGTTTTTGATGGCCTCCACATACTTCTTTTGCCCCAGGGTCTTGGCCTTGATGGGCTTGCCCTTGGCGGTGACACAGATCACGTCCCCGGCCAGCTGGACGATCTGGCTCTCCCTGCCCTCCCGGACCAGCTGGACGATATAGCGCACATTCTGTTCGTTGATGGCCTCTCCCTTGGAGGCCAGGGTCATCAGGTTTTCGATGGCCTTGACGGCGTACATGACCCCCTCCGGGTCCTCCCCCGCCACCTTGAGCATGGAGTCCCGGCTCACCACTGTGACCCCCATCTCGTGTTCGATAATGCGGATGTTTTCGTCGAAGGAGCCGAACACGTTGATGGTCTCCTCCAGACGCTCTAAGCTGATGGTCTGTTCTGTCATAGGTAGATGATCTCCTGTCTGGCTGTAAATAGGCTCCCCCCTTGTGGGGGAGCTGTCAGCCGTTAGGCTGACTGAGAGGGCAGACCCCCTCCGACTGGTCTCCCGCCAGCCACCTCCCCCATAAAGGGGGAGGCTTATCCGATTTCCGCCCCCGGCCGCTCCTCGCCGATCTCCTCCAGGCACTGGGCGGTGAGGGTGACCTCCAGCCGTCCGCCGGACACCCGGGCGGCAAACTGGGTGGACTCCACCGTTCCGTCCTCCCCGATCAGGACATTCAGCTGCTCCAGCAGCTGCTCCTCCAGCAGAGCCTGTGCGGCCTCCCGGTCCACCTCCACGGTTCTGGGGGTGTACTCCCGAAAGGTCTCCCGACTCAGGGACAGGGGCAGCCCCTCTCCGCCGGGGAGGACCGCCTGATTTACTGTGGTTATTTTATCATACATTGCCCAGGAAATGCTAGTCTTTCCAAAAATTTT
>CANPFP010000129.1 GCA_947573385.1 uncultured Bacillota bacterium
CGTCCGGCATATCCCCGGTTCCATTGCACAGCAGTTCCGCGCCGCACTCCCCGCAACGGGCAACCCCCAGATCGTCCGTGTAGGCCAGCGCCGGGGCCGTGTCCCGCTCCACCGTGTCCGCCGCCGTGCCGGGCGCTTTGTCCATTTCCGTTACATCACCGTATTTCCTATAAAATTCCCGCAGTTCTTCCATGTGTTCCGCTTCTTCCGGCTGTTCATACTGGGCGGAATTGAAGCACTTCTTAAACTCCCGCGCCGCGTTGATCACGTCCAGTTCATAGTTATTGTTGATCTTGTTTATAATGTGGTAGAAGTCCCGCCCGCTCTTGATCTTGTCGATCAGATTGCAGATGCGCCGGAACTGTTCCTGCTGATCCGTGTCCATCCAGGTTGCCCCGGCGGTTTCCGCCAGCTGGGCCGCTTCCTGCTTGTGCTGATATTCAATCGTTCCGGGGATTTCCGCCCGGTAGGTTTCTTTCCAGTCCCCTTCCGGCTGCTGGTACAGGTCTTCAAAGCGGATTTCCATTTCCCCGTCATAAATGGGAGAATCGCCGTATTCCACACGGTAGGTATCAACCAGGCCGTTTTCATCATAGGTAACGAAAATGTGAATCTGGTTGAAGTCTTCCGCCCAGAAGGTGAAGCCGCAAGAATCGCTGACAATGATCGCCGCGCACGCCGCCTGCTTCGGCAGTTCCTTCGTGTTGATTTCCTCATAGGAGAAGATCCCGAAATAGCCGCCGTTCTTCGTGTACAGGCTGGCGCTGCAATCTTCGTCACAAACCAGGGCGTTGTTTTCGTCCCGGTACACCGTGCCCCAGCCGTCCTTCGCGGCCTGGCGGTACGTTTCCGTCTTGCTGTATGCCTTGTAAACCGGGATACTGGCAACCTCCGTTACGAAATAGCGCACTTCCCATTTCTTTTTCATGGTTTAGTCCCCCTTTAGGTATAAAAAAATTAGCTTGCTGGTCGCAAGCTAACTGGTGCTTGTTCCCTGCAAACTAATAGTAACGGCTGCCGTCCTCCATCTCAAATCAGATTACCGTTGTCTTTTTCCCAAAAAAGTATTATACTATATGTAGTGCGGACCCGCTTCATCGCCGGTCCGTCCCATCTCACAAGGAGGTGTGTTCATGAGCAACTATGTAATCTCCATCAGCCGCGAGTTCGGCAGCGGCGGCCGTCTCATTGGCAAGCGTCTCGCAGCCCAGCTGGGCATTCCGTGCTACGACCGAACCATCATCCAGAAAACCTCAGAAAAAAGCGGACTGTCCCCCGACTTTATTGCCCGGGCAGAGGAGCGGGCCCGCAGCCGTTTCCATCTGTCCATCACGCCTGTAGGTGTTGGAATCCCCTCCCTGGCCCACCAGGGGGTACCCGTAAGCCATCAGGCCTTCTTCGCCCAGGCGGAGGTCATCCGGGAGCTGGCCGGCGAGGGTCCCTGTGTGATTGTGGGCCGGTGCTCTGACTATGTGCTGGGGGAACGGCCCGAATGCCTGAAGGTCTTTGTCCACGCCGACCTGAACAGTCGGGTGGAGCGGTGCGTGGAGGAGTACCACATCCCCTCCGACGACATGGCGCGGCGCATTATTCAGATGGACAAGGGACGGGCTAACTATTACAACTACTATACCGGCCATATCTGGGGAGATATGCGGCGGTATGATTTGACCCTGAACTCCGGCATCATTGGGGTGGAGGGCGCTGTGAACCTGATTATCGCCCTGGTCAAGGCCCGGGCGGCTCAGGACGAGCTGTAATATGGAGCGGCTGAACATACAGGTATCCGGTGAAATCGGACATATGGACAACTACTGCACCGCCCTCCGGGGTGCCGGGGGCAGTCCGGTGGCCGGCTACTGTCCCGCCCCCGATTTGACCTGCGCCGGCCTGCTGCTGTGCGGCGGCGGCGACATTGAGAGCTCCCTCTACGGCCAGGACAATCGGGGCTCCCAGCCGCCGGACCGGGACCGGGACCGGGCGGAGCTGGCCCTCTTCCGCGCCTTTTACCAGGCGGGCAAGCCCATTTTGGGCATCTGCCGCGGAATGCAGCTTATCAACGTGGCGCTGGGCGGCGATCTGATTCAGGACCTGCCTTCGACGCAGCGGCCGTTCCACAGCGGCAAGGCGGACATGGTACATCCGGTACACAGTGCAGAGGACTCGGTCCTTCTCAGGCTCTACGGCCCTGTATTTCCGGTCAACAGTGCCCACCACCAGGCGCTGGGCGGCCTGGGCCAGGGCCTGCGGGTCACGGCCTGGTCGGAGAGCGGCCTTGCCGAGGCGGCGGAACTGCCCGGCTATCCCCTTATGGGGGTCCAGTTCCACCCGGAACGGATGTCCTTTGGCCGCCGCAGGCTGGATACCGTGGACGGTGCCTCCCTCTTCGCCTGGTTCCTGGGTCTCTGCCGTGGGGAGGATCAGTCTTTCCCCATACGGCGGGACATTACCACAGATTATACCTCAAGAAAGGACCCACAAAATGCGTAATACAACAATTCGGCGCGGTCTCTGCCTTGTGCTGACCGCAGGGCTCTGCCTGTGTACACTGTCCACCACCGGAGCGGCCGACTGGGCGGTCAGCCCGGAGATTCCCCCGGCAGCGCCGTCCGCCGTCTTCCCGGAGCCCCTCACCCCCGAGGACGAGGTCATATCTGCGGCGGAAGCCGCGGCCCGGTGGAAACGGGCGGACACCCTGCTGTCCCAAAAAGGTCTGACCCCGGGACAGCGGGAGTCGCTGTCCGGCCGCATGGGGGCGGACGCCCTGCTGCTGGAGCGGCTGGAGCAGGGGACCCTGAGCCAGGCGGACCTGGTCTATCTGGCCCTGCCCAACAGCCGGACCGACCGGCTGGACCGCTATGCCGCCTGGGCGGACAGCCACCCCGAGGACACGGCGGAAGCCGCAGTCCTTCAGGTGAACATGGACCAGGACCAGGCCTTTTACAGCCTGATTTGGGAGACAGCAGACCCTTCCAGTCTGACGGTGCTGGTAAATAAGCACTACACTCTGCCCGCAGGCTATGTCCCTGAGCTGGAGGCCCTGGGCAAGAACTACGGGGCCGGTTTCCTGCGGCCGGAAGCGGCCCAGGCCTTCCGCGCCATGGCAGACGCCGCCCGGGCGGACGGCGTGGTACTGCGCAGCGTGTCCGCCTACCGCTCTTACAAGCAGCAGGCAAGTACATATAACCGCTACCTGCGGCAGTATCAGCAGAGCACGGTGGATACCTTCTCCGCCCGGCCCGGCCACTCGGAGCATCAGACCGGTCTGGCTCTGGACATCAATGTGGCCAGCAGCAAGGCCCACTTTGAGAACACCCCGGCTTTCGCCTGGCTGAAGGCCCACTGCGCCGAATACGGCTTTATTCTCCGCTACGACCTGGGGAAGGATTCTATCACAGGCTACCGCTTTGAGCCCTGGCACTATCGCTATGTGGGCCAAGACGCCGCCAAGGTCTGTATGGAGCAGGGAATCACCTATGAGGAGTATGTGTCCACCCAGCCTGTCTGGTCTGCGGCCGGGGTCCCAGTCGGACAAGTGACCCAAGGGTCAGACCAAAGCTGAAGCAGCCAATGTGCCGGATACAGAACATGGGGACCGCTTTCGCGGTCCCCGTTTGTATGTCAACATTCCGGCAGGCAGCTTAAAATCGCCCAGGCCGCGCCGTCCTCCGCGTTGGAGGGGGCAATACGGGCGGCGGCATCCTTCACATTCTTTGGAGCGTTGCCCATGGCGATGGGCAGTCCCACCACACGGAAAACGCCCAGGTCGTTCTCACTGTCCCCCACGGCGGCGCACTGCTCCAGGGGAATGCCGTACCGGGCGGCGATTGCCGCCAAGGCGGTACCCTTGTCCGCCCCTCCTGCGGTGAGCTCAAAGTCGTGGGTGCTGGAGGTGGTGAGGGTTACATCGGGCAGGGCCATCAGCTCCCCCACCGGAGGACGGGCCCCGCTGATCTCCCCATGAATCTTCACCAGGGGCAGCTTATGGGCCTCCATACAGCCCCAAAGGTCCTCTGTTACCGTGGCTGCCTCATGGAAGGCCGGGAAGGGGTAATGTGTCTCTAAAAATTTTTTGTATGCCGGTTCTACCAGCACCTCACTTCCGGCAAAGATCATCAGCTGGACATCCCAGCTCAGGCACAGCTCCATTGCCCGGCGGGCGGAGGACTCAGGCACCTCCCATTGGCGGATCGTCTGCCCGGTCTCCCCGTCCACCACCAGTCCGCCGCCGGCCCCGGACACCAGCAGGTCGCACCCCGTCTCTCTGGCGAAGAAAACGCCCTCCTGGACGGGCCGCCCGGTGTTGATGATTACCTGCAGCCCGGCGGCCTTCGCCTTTGCGATTGCATCCTTGGAGGTGCCGGTGACGGTTCCTTTCGGAGTGAGCAGTGTGCCGTCCAAGTCTAGAGAAATCAGTTTTATCACAAAATCAGTCCGTTTCTGTCTTTCTTTTTCCGTGTTTGTCGAAGCTTTTCTTCAGCGCCCACTCCACCACCGCGACAGAGCCCAGCATGGGAATCAGCTGCCAAAGGCAGATTGCCGCTCCCACAGCGCCCACCGTCGCCAAATCCCGCCCCAGCACGAGGAGCAGGGGCAGGGCGGAGGGAATCAGCAGAATTTTGCCCCATTTATACCAGACCTCGCCCATTTTTCTCTGGGCAAAGTCCCAGGTATCCTGGTTTTTTGAGGACATGGCCGTGCGGTAGCCGTAACCTGGGTTGATTTCCTTGGGCGGATTTTTCATAAACTCCCGGCCGAAGCCAATCATCACGCTGGGGAGCAGCAGGTCCATGGCCAGCACAAAAATCCAAAACGCAATATTTACCATCATAAGAACAAGCTCCCAATCTGATACACCAGCAGAGCCATCACATAGGCGCAGCCCACCTGCCAGGCGATGGAGAACCAGGCCCATTTCCGGCTCTGCATCTCCTTAAACAGCGTGGACACCGCGGCCACGCAGGGGACATACAGCAGGATGAACACCAGCATGGCGAAGGCGGACAGGGGGGTGAAGCCGGTCATGGCGGCGGCCACCTCCCCGCTGGCGGCGGTGAGGGAGAAGCCGTAGAACATGGACAGGGAGGACACCACCATCTCCTTGGCGACAAGTCCAGTGAGCAGGGCCACGGCGGCCTGCCAGAACCCGAAGCCGCAGGGGGCGAAGACGGGGGCCAGCACGTTGCCCAGGGCCCCCAGCATGCTGTGGGTGGGGTCGTCCACCATGCGCAGGGAGAAGTCGAAGGATTGCAGCAGCCACAGCACCATGGACATGAGCAGAATCAGGGTGCCGGCCTTGACCAGAAAGCCCTTCACCTTCTGCCACACATGGGTAAGCATGTTGCCGATGGAGGGCAGGCGGTAGGGGGGCAACTCCAGCACGAAGGGGGCGGGCTCCCCGGCGAACAGGGTCTTTTTAAAGAACAGCCCGGACAGGATGCCCACAATCATCCCGATGATGTACAGCCCGAAGACCACCAGCCCCGCCCAGGGGCCGAAAAAGGCGGCGGAGATCAGCCCGTAGACAGGCAGCTTGGCGGAGCAGGACATGAAGGGCACCAGAAGAATGGTCATTCTCCGGTCCTTCTCGTTCTCCATGGTGCGGGCGCCCATGATGGCGGGCACAGAACAGCCGAAGCCCATCAGCATGGGGATAAAGGCCTTGCCGGACAGTCCAAACCGGCGCAGGGCCCGGTCCATGATGAAGGCCGCCCGGGACATATAGCCCGAGTCCTCCAGGAAGGACAGGAACAGAAACAGCAGGGCGATCTGGGGCAGGAAGGTGAG
>CANPFP010000130.1 GCA_947573385.1 uncultured Bacillota bacterium
GGTCCACCATGGTGGCGGGACAGCCGTCCACCTCCGTCCGGCCCACGCCCCGGGGCAGGGGCATCTGGGCCTGGGCGGTGCCGGCGGCCAGGTCCACATCCACCGTTACCAGCCGGTCACAGCCGCTGACCTCTACCTGTACCTGGGACGCTCCACCCAGCCGCTGGGCCAGGAGCATTCCGAAGGCCCGGGTGGCGTTGCCACAGAACTCGCCCCCGGCCATCTCCATCCGGCCCGCGCCCCCCATCACCGGAGAACAGACGAAGCCCACCTGCTCCACGTCGGAGCCCTCCATGAGCCGGGAAGCAAGCCCGGCCCGGTCCCCAAGGGGGACCGGGTCCAGGACGAACAGTGTGATATTACCTGCGGGGTCGGCCCGCAGTACGTTCAGTGTCATGGCTTACTGGAAGTCGGGGATGAATTCCTTGACGATGTCCAGCAGCTCGCCGCTGCGGATCATCTTCTCCACCTCCAGGATGTCGGGCCAGATCTCCCGGTCGATCTCGTAGAAGGCCACCTTCTCCCGGACATGCTTGAGAATGGCCTCATGGACGGGGGCGATGCCCTGGCCGTGGGTGTTCAGCTGGCGGCGGATGTCGATGGCCTGGCAGGCGGTGAGCAGCTCGTCGGCCAGCACGGAGAAGGTGTTCTGGACGATCATGCCCGCCTTGCGGCCGGCGGTGGTGCCCATGGACACGATGTCCTCCTGGTTGGCGGAGGAGGGGATGGAGTCCACGCTGGCGGGGTGGGCCAGCACCTTGTTCTCCGACACCATGGAGGCGGCGGCGTACTGCACGATCATAAAGCCGGAGTTGACACCGGGCTTAGTGGTGAGGAAGGGGGTAAGGCCGTTGGACAGGGCGGCGTTGACCATCCGCTCGGTGCGGCGCTCGGAGGCGTTGGCAATCTCGGAGCAGGCGATGCCCAGGGTGTCGAAGGGGATGGCCATGGGCTCGCCGTGGAAGTTGCCGCCGGAGATGACCGCCTCGTCCTCCAGGAAGATCAGGGGGTTGTCGGTGACGGCGTTGAGCTCGATCTCCACCTTATCCCGCACGTAGTCCAGAGCGTCCCGGACGGCGCCGTGAAGCTGGGGGATGCACCGCAGGGCGTAGGCGTCCTGCACCCGGTCCTTCTGGCAGTTGTCCAGAATCTCGGAGCCCTCCAGCAGCTTGCGCATATTCTCAGCGACCAGCATCTGGCCCTTCTGGCCCCGGACCTGATGGATGCGGGGGTCGAAGGCGTTGCGCAGGCCGGTGAGACCCTCGAAGTCCAAGGAGCCGATCACGTCGCCCAGTTGGGCGGCACAGATGGTGTCATACAGGGCCAGGGAGCCCACGGAGGTCATGGCGCAGGTGCCGTTGGTCATGCCCAGGCCCTCCTTGCACACCAGGGTGTCCAGGGTGGCAATGCCGGCCTTGGCCATGGCGTCGGCGCCGGACATGAGCTCGCCCTTGTAGTAGGCCTGTCCCTTGCCCAGCATGGGCAGGGTCATGTGGGCCAGGGGAGCCAAGTCGCCGGAGGAGCCCAGGGAGCCCTTCTGGGGGACCCAGGGGTGAACGCCCTTGTTGAGCATCTCAATCATCATTTCCACCAGCAGGGGGCGCACGCCGGACACGCCGCCGCACAGGGCGTTGGCCCGGAGCAGGAGCATACCGCGGACGACCTCCTCGGTGTAGGGCTCGCCGGCGCCGGTGCAGTGGCTGAGGATCAGGTTGGTGGACAGCTGGTTGCTCATCTCCTCGGGGACGGCCACCTTCTGGAAGTCGCCAAAGCCGGTGGTGATGCCGTAGGCCACCCGGCCCTCGTTGGCGATCTTCTCGGCCAGGGCCCGGGACTTCTTCATGGCCTCCAGGGCGGAGCCGGCCAGCTCCACGGTGGCGTTGTAGCGGGCGACGGCCACAAAGCTCTCCAGGTTCAGGCTATGGCCGTCCAGGACGACGTTCTCGATGGCGGAAGGATTCATAATCATGGGGAATTACCTCACTTTATATATTTTTCGGCAGATGCCGATTGTTAACAAATTAGGGCGCGGCCCCCAAAGGGCAGGGGGTCCCTCTGGGGGCCGCGAAGGTTCATAGCCCCTTGCTCTTGCGGGAAAAACCGCCGGAACGGGGGTTGTCGGTTACCTGGCGTATGGGAACGCCGGGGTGTTTCTCCCGGGCCAGCACCAGAATTTTCTCGGTGTCGGGCCGGGTGAAGAAAAAGCGTTTGCTGGCGCTGCCCCGCCCGATATGGAGGGCGATGAGCTCAGGGTGGTTCCGGTCCTCCACCACGATGGCGTTGATCTCCGCCCAGGGCCAGAAGTTGTAGTTGGTGGTAATCCTCATTTGATAGAAGATTTCCAGCCCCCGCTCGGTTACAGCTACATCCTTTTTGGTCAGCAGGGTAAGGCTGTAGAGCACGCCGAAGATCAGGGCGATCTTAAACCGGGTGAAGATACCGCCCACCAGCAGGAGCGCCACCATAGCCCAGCAGCTGTAGACAATGTAGGGCTTTCGGGGCTTCAGCTCCCGGGGGAGGTAGATGGGGCCGGTCAGATCGGCCCAGGGGAGAGGTTTTGCGCTCACAGGCAGATTCCTTTCTTCACCAAAAGACCTTTTGGTGTCCGCCCCCCTGCGGGGGCGGAGCTGTCACAAAGTTACGTCAGAGACGATCAGGCGTTGACCTTGGGGGCCTTGCCGGCGGCGCGGCGGGCTTCCAGAGCCTTCAGGGCCTTCTCGTGGGCCTCGGCGGGGGCGGCGGCGGGCTTGCCGGCCTTGGTCTTGCCGAAGATGTTGGTGTAGGAGCCGTCAGCCCAGAAGATGTTGCGGCCCAGGAAGGCGGTGATGGCGGCGTAGATGGGGTTGAGCAGGTTCACAAAGGCGAAGGGGAAGTAGACAAAGGGGGACATGCCCAGGGTAGTCTGCTGGTAAGCGCCGCAGCCCGTCCAGGGGAACATGACGGCCCACAGGGTGCCGCAGTCCTCCAGGGTGCGGGACATCATGTTCCGGCCCAGGCCCAGCTCATCGTATTTCTCCACATACAGGGGGGCGGGAACGCCAATGCCCAGGAACTGGTCGCACATGGTGGCATCGCAGAACAGGGAGGTGGCCATGGTGGCGAACACCAGGCTGCCCACGGAGTTCAGGTGCTTCTTGAGGCCGCCGAACAGGGTCTCGGTGCAGCCGCAGCGCTCCAGGGCGCCGCCGTAGGCCACGGCCAGGAGGATCAGGTTGATGGTCCACATGGTGTGGTCCATGCCGCCCCGGGTGAGCAGGCTGGAGGCCAGCTCATTGCTGGACTCGAATTCAAAGCCGTAATGCAGGATGCTGAAGATCTCGGCCAGGCTCTCCACGCCCTGGAAAACGATGGTGAACAGCACGCCGGTGCCCACGGACAGGGCGATGCCTACCAGGCCGGGCAGACGCATGATGCACGCGCCGATAACCACCAGGATGGGCAGCAGCAGGACGGGGCTCATATTGAAGCCCTCCTTCAAAGCGGCCTGGAGCTCGGTGGCCACAGTGGGGTCATAGTTGCCGCCGCCGGTGACAAAGCCGATGATGGCGTACAGGACGATAGCAATCACAAAGGTGGGGGCGGTGGAGGACACCATGGCGGTCACATGGTCGAACAGGCCGGTTTCAGACACGGCGGCGGCCAGGTTGGTGGTGTCGGACAGGGGGGAGAACTTGTCGCCCACATAGGCGCCGGAGATGACCATACCGGCGGTGATGGCTGGATTGATGCCCAGGCCGGCGCCGATGCCCAGCATGGCAATACCCATAGTAGCGGTGGCGGTCCAGGAGGAGCCACAGGCCAGGCCCACGATGGCGCACAGGACGCAGCCGATGGGCAGGAACAGCTGGGGGGTGAGGAGGTTCAGACCGTAGTAAATCAGAGCGGGGATGGTGCCCGACATGATGAAGGAGGCGACCAGCAGGCCCACGGTGCACAGAATCAGGATGGCCTCCATGGTGGCGTTCAGCCGGTCGATCATACCGGCCAGCATGTCGGAGAAGCTGTGGCCGCAGAAGCAGCCCACGGCGCAGGCCACCACGATGGACACAGCCAGCGGCATGTGCGCGTCGTAATACAGCTCGTTGGTGAAGTTCAGGCCGTAGATCATCAGGCCCATCATCACCACGATGGGGAGCAGCGCCTCAACTATGTTGGGGAGCCGCACGTTGCGGGTTTTTTCGTTACTTGCCATAAAATGTACCCCTCTTTCTTAGATATGTTTCCTCTTCCGATTTTCGCGGCCCGGCCGGATCTCCTCTTCCAGGAGGATGGTTTTCCTGGAAAAAGAGCCCCTCTCCAGCAGGGCCCCGATACAAGAGTTATCATACCACACGGCGCTGTTAAAATCAACAAAAATGTGCTTGAAAAATGAAAGTTGCTTGTACAGTATCCAGCTCTACTGCTGATACGCTGACACAGCAGAGCAACAGAGCACAAAAGAACCCTTGGGGCAGAAGGGATTCCGGGACCTTTGGCCGGCGGACATTTGAAAAGGCGGCTGAAAGCCGGGTTTTACTTTTTAAAATAAAGTGTTTGTCCCGATGTGAGAAAAAAATATTATTTACGGATTGGCCTTTGTGCGTTATAATGTGGACAGTGAAATCCCGGGGGTGCTGCCCCGGAGGAACCCATCAAAAATTTAAAGAAAGCAGGAGGCCCACAGACATGAGCATCAAATCCGATATCGAGATCGCCCAGGAGCATACCCCCCAGCGGATCACGGAGATTGCCGCCGCCGCCGGCATCGACGAGAAGTACCTGGAGATGTACGGCAACTACAAGGCCAAGATCGACTACAAGCTGCTCAACGAGACCACCGCCCCCGACGGCAAGCTGATTCTGGTCACCGCCATCACCCCCACTCCCGCCGGCGAGGGCAAGACCACTACCTCTGTGGGCCTGGCCGACGGTCTGCGCAAGATCGGCAAGAAGTCCGCCGTGGCCCTGCGTGAGCCCTCCCTGGGCCCCGTGTTCGGCGTGAAGGGCGGCGCCGCCGGCGGCGGCTATGCCCAGGTGGTGCCCATGGAGGATATCAACCTCCACTTTACCGGCGACTTCCACGCCATCGGTGCCGCTAACAACCTGATGGCCGCCATGCTGGACAACCACATTCAGCAGGGCAACGCCCTGGGCATCGACGTGAAGCAGATCACCTGGAAGCGGGCCGTGGACATGAACGACCGCCAGCTGCGCCACATCATCAACGGCCTGGGCGGCAAGATGCAGGGCGTGCCCCGCGAGGACGGCTTTGAAATCACCGTGGCCAGCGAGATTATGGCTGTGCTGTGCCTGTCCAGCTCCATCACCGACCTGAAGGAGCGGCTGGGCAAGATGATCGTGGCCTACACCTTTGACGGCAGACCCGTCACCGCCCACGACCTGAAGGCCGAGGGCGCCATGGCCGCCCTGCTGAAGGACGCCATGAAGCCCAACCTGGTCCAGACCCTGGAGGGCACCCCCGCCTTCATCCACGGCGGTCCCTTCGCCAACATCGCCCACGGCTGCAACTCCGTCATGGCCACCCGCATGGCTTTGAAGGTATCTGACTACACCGTCACCGAGGGCGGCTTCGCCGCTGACCTGGGCGCGGAGAAGTTCATTGACATCAAGTGCCGCAAGGCGGGTCTGACCCCCTCCGCCGTTGTGATTGTGGCCACCGTCCGGGCCCTGAAGTACCACGGCGGTGTGCCTAAGGCCGAGCTGAACGGCGAGAATCTGGAGGCCCTGGAGAAGGGGCTGCCCAACCTGCTCCAGCACGTGGACAACGTGA
>CANPFP010000131.1 GCA_947573385.1 uncultured Bacillota bacterium
GGCTCAGGCTGTGGAAAGGGGCGCCAACCACTCGCTCCATCGCTCCCCCCTACTGCACCCTGGCTTCAATGCCCATCAGCTCCATATCAACGCTGTAGGCCACCCGGTACATGATGCTCTTCTTCTCGTGCTTGCAGTAGAACACCGCCGTGCCGTATTCCTCGCCGGTATCCTTAATCTTCTGCCCGGTGGCCATGGCCTCGTCCTCCTCTTTGTAAGCGCCGGCCTTGTCCAGCCGCTCCTCCATATAGGACTGGATGCTCTCGGGGCTGGAGGTCTCCTGGGCGTCGGCGCGCAGGCGCTCGTAGACCGTCTGATACTCCCCGGCGTTAAGCAGGGCGACAATCTCCCGTCCCTGTTCCAGGACGGCGCTTTCCTCCATCCCCTCCGGCAGGGGGTTGCCGGAGACCTTGCAGCCCGACAGCAGAAACAGTGCCGCCAGCGCGGCCAACAGCAGAGCAAATTTTTTTCTCATGGCAGCTCCTCCAGCATCAGTTCGGACCGGGCATACAGTGCCGCCCGGCCGGCCAGCTTCACCCTGTCCCCCTCCAGCCGACAGTACAGAGTGCCGCCCCGGGGGGAGGCCTGCCGGGCCACAAACTCCGTCTTGCCTGTCTTCGCCGCCCAATAAGGGATAATAAGGCAATGGGTCGAACCGGTCACCGGGTCCTCGGGCACCGCGCATTTCGGGGCAAAGCAGCGGGACACACAGTCAAACCGGCTTCCCCTTGCGGTGACACAGCACACCGATCCTTCCAGATTTTCCATCGCCGCCAGATTCGGCTGGAGACGGACCACATCCTCCTCCCGTTCCAGAACACACATCAGGTCCCGGGCTCGCCAGGCCTCCAGGGGCCGCACCCCCAGAGCGGCGGTCATCTCCGCCGTCACCTCGGTCTGAACAGGAACATAGGCAGGAAAATCCATCTCCAGCAGCTCTCCCCGCCGCTTCACGGTAAGCGGGCCGCTGAGTGTCTGAAAGCGGACATCCTCCGATTCCGGAGCCACGAAGCGCAGTATAGTATACGCCGCAGCCAAAGTGGCGTGGCCGCACAGGTCAATTTCGCCCTCCGGCGTGAACCACCGCAGCCGCCAGCTGTCTTCCTCAAAGACGGCAAACGCAGTCTCTGAGAGGTTATTTTCCATCGCGATCTTCCCCATCAGCTTATCTGCCGGCCACCGGTCCAGCAGGCATACCGCCGCCGGGTTGCCTTCAAACAGTCGGTCGGCGAAGGCGTCCACCACATATTGCTTCAACAGCCGCTTCCTCCCTTCAATTTCCCCGCCCCGGTCTCCGGGGCGGGGCTCGGTTTTTTAAGTGGTATAATGAAAAACCGCCCCTGACATACTGTCAGGGGCGGAAAACATCCACGGTACCACCCTGATTATCCCCGCGGCGCGGGGCGTCTCTTTCGTCCGTAACGGGGGCGGGCCGTCCCGGTCATCCCGGGCCGCTGGGGAGTGGCTTGCGCAGACAGGTCCGGCCGGGGGCTTTCACCCTCCCCCCCTCGCTTGGGGCCGCTGTCTCTGCGCTGGGCTCCTTCATCGCGTTTCGCGGGACTTATTTTATCATATTTTCTCCGCTTGTCAACTGTTTTCTTCGGTAGATATCCCCTTTTCCCCATCCATTTCATCCCGCCGGAGACTAAAATTGTTTTTCCCGCCCGGCAAAATGACCAAGCAGGCCGTCTTTTATAGGCGGACATTTGACCGCAAAAACCGGCCCTATCCCCTGCCCGGTCCGCAACAGACGGACACGAATTGGAAATCTGTCCCGCCGGACGCCCCCCGGAGGGAGGGGAGGGGAAAACTTTCTGTCAAATATTCGGCTTGAAAAGTGGGGGAAAATACCTTAAAATCTCTTTATCACCCTGGGCCGAAAGGTCCTTGTGAAAATAGGAGGAATAAAATGAAAAAGCTTCTTTCTCTGGCTCTGGCCTCCGCGATGGTCCTGAGCCTGGCCGCCTGCGGCGGCGGCGACAAGTCCCAGGCGAACGGCAGCGGTTCTTCCACCGGCGACAAGGTGGTCAAGATCGGCGTGTTTGAGCCCCAGTCCGGCGACAACGGCTCCGGCGGCAAGCAGGAGATTCTGGGCATGCAGTATGCCAACGAGAAGACTCCCACCGTGGAGATCGGCGGCGAGACCTACACCGTGGAGCTGGTCTACGCTGACAACCAGTCCTCCAACGACAAGGCGCCCTCCGCGGCCCAGACCCTGGTGGCCGGCGGCGTGTCTATCGTGCTGGGCTCCTACGGCTCCGGCGTTTCCATCGCCGCTTCCGATACCTTTGGCGACGCCGGCGTGCCCGCCATCGGTGTGACCTGCACCAACCCCCAGGTCACCGCCGGCAACAGCCACTACTTCCGCATCTGTTTCCTGGATCCCTTCCAGGGCACCGTTCTGGCCAACTTCGCCAAGGACAAGTTCTCCGCCACCAAGGCCTACTGCCTGGCCAAGCAGGGCGACGACTACTCCGTGGGCCTGTGCAACTACTTCATGGAGGCCTTTGGCAAGGACAACTGTGTGTACGAGACTTTTCCCGAGGGCACCTCTGACTACAGCTCCTATGTGACCAACGCCAAGAACTCCGGCGCTCAGGTCTTCTTCGCCCCCGTGTCCACCGAGGCCGCCGCCCTGATTATCGACCAGGCCGCCACCCAGTCCCTGGGTATGCCCATGCTGGCCGGCGACACCTGGGACTCCAACGTCATCACCGCCGCCGCCAAGGGCAAGGACGTGGACGTGAACGTGACCACCTTCTATCAGGAGGGCGGTAACCCGGAGTTTGACGCCGGCATCAAGGAGTGGATCAACGCCGACGCCACCAACCTGACCAACAACAACGGCAATGACGAGGTGGCCGCCGTCACCGTTATGGGTTACGACGCTTACTATGTGGCCCTGGAGGCCCTGAAGGCCGCCGGCTCCACCAAGCCCGCCGACGTGATGGCTGTGCTGGGCGGCGTGGAGTTCGACGGCGTGTCCGGCCACATCGCTTTTGATGATGTGAACGGCGACGCCATCCGCGACGTGGCCTATGTCAAGCACTGCAACACCGAGACCGGGAGCTGGGAGTTTGTGGCCCAGCAGGGTGTGTAAGCCTTTTTCCCACACAAAACACACCGGCGGGGGCCGCCAGGCCCCCGCCGGCGCTCACATCCCAGGCCCCCACGGGGCTGTCCCGAAAGAGCGCCGCTGCCGGAGTTCTTTCGGGACAGCCCGGTTTATCCAAAACTGCTACAGAGAGGAAGAAGCCCTATGGATCTGATGAATACCGTCCTGCCGTATCTGCTCTCGGGCATTTCAGTGGGCGGGCAGTATGCCCTTATCGCCATCGGCTACACCATGGTATACGGCATCCTGCGCCTGATCAACTTTGCCCACGGAGACGTGTTTATGGTGGCCGGACTGATGATGGTCTATCTCTCCGCATCCATGCCCCTGTATTTGGCAGTGCCGCTGATGATTGTTTTAACGGTCCTTCTCGGCTTTCTTATCGAGCGGGCGGCCTACAAGCCCCTGCGCACCGCCCCCCGGATGTCGGTGATGATCTCGGCCATCGGTGTGAGCTACCTGCTGCAAAACCTGGCCCTGTATATCACCGGCGGCCTGAACAAAAATTACCCTACCATCCCCTGGATTTCCGACCCCATCACGGTGTTCGGCTCCCCCACCAAGCGGGTTACACTCATCACCCCCTTCCTCACGGTGGCGCTGGTGGTCGTTCTGGTGTGGCTTATCAATCACACCAGGGTGGGCATGGCCATGCGGGCCGTTTCCCGGGACTTTGAAACCGCCCAGCTCATGGGCATCCGCATCAACAACGTCATTTCTGTCACCTTTGTAATCGGCTCCTTCCTGGCGGCGGTGGGCTCCATGCTCTACTTCTCCAACTACCCCGGCGTGGTTCCCACCTCGGGCGGCATGCCCGGCCTGAAGGCCTTTGTGGCCGCCGTCTTTGGCGGCATCGGCTCCATCCCCGGCGCGGTGGTGGGCGCCTTCATCATCGGCATATGCGAAAACATCATCAAGGGCCTGGACATTATTTTACAGGCTGTGGGCGTGCTGAAGGAGCCCCTGGAGCTGGCCACCTTCTCCGACGCATTCACTTTTGCGCTGCTGATTATCGTTCTGGTCTTCAAGCCCACCGGCCTGTTCGGTGAGAAGACCACCGACAAGGTATAGGAAGGGGGAGACAGCTATGATTACAACCCGCAAAAAGACCAATCTTATCTCCCTGCTTCTGGTGGCCGCCATGCTGGCCCTTGTCATCGTTCTGGACCAGGTCATCCAGCCCACTGACAGCATGTCCATGCTCCTGAAGGTGCTGCAAAAGGGCTCCATCTACGCCCTGGCCGCCGTGTCTATGAACCTGCTCAACGGCTTTACCGGCCTGTTCTCCCTGGGGCACGCCGGCTTCATGCTGATCGGCGCTTACACCTACGCCATCCTCACCATCCCCTCTGAAGCCCGGGATGTGGTCTATCAGTACTACGACGCCGCCATCCGTCTCTCCTTCCCGGAGACGCTGGGCAATGCCATGGGCCCGGCGGGCACCCTGCTGGGTGTGGTGCTGGCCATTATCGCCGCGGGGCTGGCCGCCACCCTGGTGGCCTGGCTGATCGGCCTGCCGGTGCTGCGGCTGAAATCCGACTACCTGGCCATCGCCACCCTGGGCTTTGCCGAGGTGGTCCGGGCGGTCTTCCAGTGGGGCAAGCTGGGGCCCGTCACCAACGGCTCCAACCCCCTGAAAAGCTTTGTGCGCATCAACTCCTTCCAGCTCAAGCTGGGCGGCACCACCATCAGCCTGACCACCTTCGTCCCGGTGCTGCTGGCCACCGTGTGCATCGGCCTGATCGTGTTGCTGGTGAATTCCACCTACGGCCGGTCCTTCAAGGCCATCCGGGACGACGAGGTGGCCGCCGAGGCCATGGGCATCAACCTGGCCAGGCACAAGATCATGTCCTTCTGCATCAGCTCCTTCTTCGCCGGAGTGTCCGGTGCCGGCATGGCCATGGTGCTGGGCATCGCCCAGGCCAACAACTTCAAGTCCGCCATGACCTATGAGATCCTCCTCATGGTGGTATTGGGCGGTATCGGCTCCATCTCCGGCAGCTGCATCGGGGCCATGCTGTTCATTGCCGCCTCCGAGTGGTGGCTGCGGGGCCTGGACTCCGGCAAATTCCTGGGCATCAACGCCCCCGGCATCTTCCGCAACGGCTTCCGCCTGGTGGTGTTCTCCGTCATTATCATGATTGTGGTGCTGTTCTTCCGCAAGGGCATCATGGGGGACCGGGAGCTGCCCGACCTGTTTAAAAAGCGCGCCAGGAAGGAGGGGGCCGGAAAATGAGCAGTATCTTAAAAGTGGAAAACGTCACCATGCAGTTCGGCGGCGTGGTGGCCGTGGACAACCTGAATCTGGAGGTCAACGAGGGGGAGATCGTGGCCCTGATCGGCCCCAACGGCGCCGGCAAAACCACTGCCTTCAACGTGATTACCGGCGTGTACCAGCCCACCAACGGGGCGGTGTGGTTCCAGGGGGACAAAATCGTGGAAAACCACCCCCAGGGCAAGATGAAAAAGCTCTACAAGGGGGAGGAAGCGGGGAGCTACACCCACGTTCTGGCCCCCACCCCCGACAAGATCACCCAGCTGGGCATGGCCCGCACCTTCCAAAACATCCGGCTGTGGAAGTCTCAGACGGTGTTTGACAACGTGCTTATCGCCATGC
>CANPFP010000132.1 GCA_947573385.1 uncultured Bacillota bacterium
CGCCATCTCCACCCTGCTGTTCCTGTCGGTGCTGGTGCTGCTGGTGCTGTCCAACCTGAAGGAGGTGCGGCAGGAGACCCGGGAACGGCTGGGCGCGCCCCGCAAGCCCTCTGCCCTGGAGAAGGCCCGGCAGAAGCTGGCCGAGCCCCGTTACCTGTGGGCCCGCCGGGGGACGGCGGGAGTACTGGTGTGCGCCTTCCTGGCGTCGGTGGTCTTCCTCAGCCATGCCACCGGTTCCCGTCCTGTGGTAAATGTGTGCAGCATGGGCGAGTATATCGACGAGAGCCTGATTACCCAGTTCGAGGACGCCACCGGCATCCGGGTGAACTACCAGACCGCCGAGAGCAACGAGGCCCTCTACTCCCTGCTGAAGAGCGGCGGCGCGGACTACGACGTGGTGGTCACCTCCGACTATATGGCGGGCCGCTTCATTCAGGAGGACATGGTGGAAAAGCTGGACTACAGCCTGATCCCCAATTTTTCCCTGATGGACGAGCGCTTTCTGCATCTGGACTTCGACCCCGCCAGTGAGTACACCGTCCCCTACACCTGGGGGACCTTGGGCATCATCTACAATACCGCCATGGTGGAGGAGGAGATTGACAGCTGGAGCGCCCTGTATGACGACAAGTACGCCGGGGACGTGCTGCTCATCAACAACTCCCGGGACGCCATCGGGGAGGCCCTGCTGCACCTGGGCTATTCTGTCAACACCACCGACGAGGATCAGATCAGGCAGGCCTACGCCCTGGTGGCCGACGCCAGCCGCCGGGGGGTGTTCCAGGGCCGGGTGTCCGACGAGGTTTTCCAGAAGATGGAGGGGGGTAACGCCGCCATCGCCACCTACTACGCCGGTGACTACATCTCCATGCTGGAAAATAATGAGGACCTGGCCTTCGTCATCCCCAAGGAGGGGTCCAACTGGTTTGTGGACGCCATGCTGATGATTAAGGACGCCCCCCACCGGAGGGAGGGGCACATGTGGATCAACTTCATCGCCTCCACCGACGCCAACCTGGCCAATATGTACGAGATTGGCTACGCTTCCCCCAACACAGAGGCTCTGGAGCGCTACCCTGACTACTACCTGGAGCAGGAGGGGGAGGAGCTGGACCGGTCGCTCTATGAGATTATGGCCGCCCCGCCGGAGACCCTGGCGCGGTGTGAGGCCTATGAGAACCTGCCCCCGGAGACCCTGAACCTCTACAAAAGTCTCTGGACCCAGCTGGGAACCAATTGACAAAAAACCGGCCCCGCCTTTCCATCAAGGGCGGGGCCGGTCTGTTTGCGGGGAGGAAAGATGTGCTTAGAACTCCAGATTCTTGCCGTCCTTACCAAAGAGGTGGCAGACATTACCGCTGAAGGTCAGGTTCAGCTTGTCGCCGGCGTGGTAGGAGTCGATGCGCTCGCCCTCAGCGTTCATGGTGGGCACGATCACCACCACGTCCTTGCCGTTGGCATTGGCGTGGAAGTGAATCTCGCTGCCCATCAGTTCGGATACGTCGATGGTGGCGGAGAGGGTATTGCCGGGCTGCTTGGCCAGAACCATGTGGCTGGGACGGACACCCAGGGTGATGTCCTGAGCCGCTACCTTGTGGGCAGCCAGGTTCTGCTGCTTCTCGTCAGAGAGCTCGACCTTGCAGTTCTCCACGACCACGGCGTACTTGCCGCCCTCGTTGACCAGCTTGGCGTTGAAGTAGTTCATCTGAGGCATGCCAATGAATCCAGACACAAACAGATTGGCGGGGTGGTCAAAGACCTCCTGGGGGGTGCCGATCTGCTGGATGTAGCCGTCCTTCATAATCACGATGCGGTCGCCCAGGGTCATAGCTTCGGTCTGATCGTGGGTGACGTAGATGAAGGTGGTGTTGATCTTCTGGCGCAGCTTGATGATCTCGGCGCGCATCTGGTTGCGGAGCTTGGCGTCCAGGTTGGACAGAGGCTCGTCCATCAGCAGCACCTTGGGCTCACGGACGATGGCGCGGCCGATGGCCACACGCTGCCGCTGGCCGCCGGACAGGGCCTTGGGCTTGCGGTCCAGGTACTGGGTGATGTCCAGAATCTCGGCCGCCTCCTTGACCCGGCGGTCGATCTCGTCCTTGTCCATCTTGCGCAGCTTCAGGGGGAAGGCCATGTTCTCATACACCGTCATGTGGGGATACAGAGCGTAGCTCTGGAACACCATGGCGATGTCCCGGTTCTTGGGCTCCACATCGTTGACGAGCTTGCCGTCGATGTACAGCTCACCGCCGGAGATTTCCTCCAGGCCGGCCACCATGCGCAGGGTAGTGGACTTGCCGCAGCCGGAAGGGCCGACCAGCACGATGAATTCCTTGTCCTTGATGTCCAGGTTGAAGGACTGGACGGCGATCACGCCCTGATCGGTCACCTGCAGGTTGGTCTTCTTCTCGGGCTCACCCTTCTTCTTCTTGGCCTTCTTCTGGTCGTTGCTGTGGGGGTAGATCTTCTGGATGTTCTTCAGGTTCAGAGTTGCCATAACATTCGGCTTTGATGGAGCGGCCTCCGCCTTTCCATCTCGCCCTGGAGCAGCGTAGTCCCCAGGGGCTTTACAGCAGGTCTCCACACTGCTGCACCGCAAGCCGCAGCGGTTTTTTTCCTCCTTCTGTTTTGGTGCCGGGAGCTATGTAAGACCCTCATGACAGCCGCAGAGCCCAGTCCGGATCAAGGCTCCGCCGCCACCGGTTGGGTCTGAGATGGAGTAGCTGCCCGGCCCTTGGATTATATTTGGAAAGGCGGGCGGACCCGCCCGTTCCAACGAAGGTTACACAGCCATTTTATCACAGGTTTCCGATGAAGTCCACCGGATTTTTGGGAAATGGCGTGTCTTTGGACCTGGAACGGGGAAAAATTTCACCACCATTAAAACCTGGCAATCAGGCGGGGAATTTCCCGAGAGGATGCTGCAAGTTTATCAGTTACTTCTATTTTAGACCCTCCGGAGCAAAATGAAAATAGACGTTTTTACTAATAAAGTAGAACAAAGTTTGTTGTTTTAACAATCTTTGCCCCCGTCTGCCGGTAAAAATTCTGTCTCTGTTCCAATTTGCTCGTTGCTTTTTTGTATACTTTATATTATACTCGGTTTTGTGGAGAGAACATGTGGCCGGAAAAGTGCCGCACAAAACAAAGGAGTTTTTTATGGATAACAAGAAACATCGTTTTTCCAGCGGTTGGGGTTTTGTTCTGTCGGCGGTAGGGTCCGCCGTGGGCATGGCCAATGTGTGGGGCTTCCCCGCCAAGATGGGCAGCAACGGCGGCGGAGCTTTCCTGCTGGCCTATCTGTTTTTCATCATGCTCTTCGGCACGGTGGGCCTGTCCGCCGAGTATGCCGTGGGCCGCCGGGCCCACACCGGCACCCTGGGCTCTTACGAGATGGCCTGGGCCAGCCGGAAGAAGGAACTGGGCAAGGCGGGCGGCCTGCTGGGCTGGCTGCCTCTGGCGGGCTCCATGTGTATCGCCCTGGGCTATGCGGTGATTATCGCCTATGTGCTCAAGGCCTTTGCCGCCTCGGTGGGCGGCTCGCTGATGAGTGTGGACCCTGGCCCCTGGTTTGAGTCCTTCTCCCTGTCGGACTACTCGGTGGTCCCCTTCCATGTGATCGTGGTGGTGGGTACCCTGCTCACCCTCCTCCTGGGGGCCAGGAGCATCGAGCGGTCCAACAAGGTGATGATGCCCCTGTTCTTCATCATCTTCCTGATTCTGGCCGTCCGGGTGGCCTTCCTGCCCGGGGCTGTGGAGGGCTATAAGTATATGTTCACCCCCCGGTGGGCCGATCTGCTCAACCCCATGGTGTGGATCTGGGCTATGGGTCAGGCCTTCTTCTCCCTGTCCATCACGGGCAGCGGCATGATTGTCTACGGGGCCTACCTGAACCCAGAGGAGGACGTGGTGGCCCTGGCCAAGCAGACCGCCCTCTTTGACACCGTCGCCGCCCTGGTGGCCGCCCTGGTGATTATCCCCGCCTGCTTTGCCTACGGGCTGGACGTGGGATCCGGGCCCTCCCTGCTCTTTGTTACCCTGCCCCACATTTTACAGGACATTCCCCTGGGCCGGCTGTTCGCCGTCATCCTGTACACCGCCATGGTATTTGCCGGGGTCAGCTCCCTTCAAAACATGTTTGAGGCAGTGGGAGAGTCCCTCCTCCACCGCTTCCCCAGGCTGAACCGGAAGGTGATGCTGGCAATCCTGTGTGTGATCTGCCTGGGCATCGGCCTGAATATGGAGCCCATCTTCAAGTGGGGCCCCTGGATGGACATTGTTTCCATCTATATCATCCCCATCGGGGCCACCCTGGGCGCGCTGTCCTGGTTCTGGATTATGAAGCGGGAGGAGCTGATGGAGGAGATCAACCGGGGGGCGAAAAAGCCCTCGGGACAGAAGTGGTACAGTGTGGGCCGGTATCTCTACGTCCCCTGCGCCATCATCCTGTGCTGTGTGGCGCTGTTCCTGAAGGTTGCATTTTAATGTAGGGGCCGGGCTCTGTCCCGGCCCGCCCCTGCACAGATATTCATAATAAGGAGGCGGAGACATGACATTCGAGCTGAAAAAAGGTGATCTGCGGGCCACAGCCCGGAGTCTGGGCGGGGAGCTGGTCTCCCTGCAGGACAGGGACGGCCTGGAGTATATCTGGCAGGGGGACCCGGCTTTCTGGGCGGGGCAGAACCCCATCCTGTTCCCCATTGTGGGGTCGCTGAAGGACGGCCGGGTGGACATCGGCGGTAAGACCTGTGAGATGAGCCGCCACGGCTTTGCCCGGGGGCTGGATTTCACCCCCGTGGACCAGGGGGAGGACTTCGTCACCCTGGCGCTGGGGGAGAACGGACAGACGCTGGAGCAGTACCCCTTCCCCTTCTCTCTCAAAGTGACTCACCGGCTGCTGGAGGACGGCTTTTCCACCACCTTCACCGTAAAAAATACCGGAACAACTCCCATGCCCTTCTGCATCGGGGCTCACACCGCCATCCGTTGCCCCCTCCGGGCGGGGGAGCAGTTTGAGGACTACGAGCTTCTCTTTGAGGAATCTGAGCAGGCGGACAGCCATCTGCTCAATCCCCAGGGCATCATCCGCCACGACGGCAGAAGGCCCATGCTGGACGGGAGCCGGATGGCCCTGGATTATCGTGTCTTTGAGGAGATGGACACCGTGATTTTCAGTATGCTGCGCTCCGGGAAGGTGTCTCTAATCCATCGGAAGACCGGTCAGGGGGTGCAGTTGGATTTCCATGAGTTTCCCATGGTCGCCTTCTGGACTAAGCCCGGAGCCCCTTACCTGTGTATGGAGCCCTGGCAGGGCTGCGCCGCCTGGGACAACGAGAGCGGAAAATTTGTGGATAAGCCTTTCTGCACTGTCTTGGAGTCCGGTGTGGATAAGTCTCTGACATACGCATTTACCCTTGTATAGTCAATGCCCCTGAAAAAGTGCAGCGTTGATAAGGAGCCGTTCTTTGTCAGAAGATTTACCGCGTGATGTGAAAAGGTTTTACGAAAGGGACAGCCCTGTGGGGCTGTCCCTTTTATCGTATTCAGGTGGACAAATCCACGTCGTCCCATGGGCACATCTCGTCGCAGCCGGCCAGCCAGAACAGAGCCCGGTGGCGCTCCATGACCACGCCCTCCTCCAGCTCCTGTGGGGCGGGCATACCCATCACCCGGGCGTCCACGCAGGCCCAGTGGAGGCGGTAGATCAGGTCGGCCTGG
>CANPFP010000133.1 GCA_947573385.1 uncultured Bacillota bacterium
TCCGCTCGTTGAACTCCTTGGTAAAGGCGGCGATGTTCACGCCGTGCTGGCCCAGCGCGGGGCCGACCGGGGGGGCGGGGGTCGCCTTGCCCGCGGGAATCTGCAATTTTACGTATCCAGTTACTTTCTGTGCCACGAAAGAGCACCTCCTACTAAAAATGTGGTAAATTGGCGGAATGCAGAGCATTCCTCCCACGTGTACGGGGGAATCCCCCCGCCACTTCGTGGCCCTCCCCCCTTTGACAAGGGGGGACTGTCTCCCTCTGGCCCCCTTGCTAAAGGGGGCTGGCACGCCGCAGGCGTGACTGGGGGATTCTTCATCCGGCCACATCCCAAATGTTCGATTTACGAATTCGCCGGTTCCACCTGGTCCAGCTCCAGCTCCACGGGGGTCTCGCGTCCGAACATGGACACCACCACCCGGACCTTGTTGCCGTCCAGGTCGATCTCGTCCACAGTGCCCAGGAAGGACTCCAGGGCGCCGTCGGTGATGCGCACGGTGTCGCCCAGCTCGTAGCTGACCACGATCTCCCGCTTCTCAACACCCAAGGCGGCCACATCGGCTTCGCTCAGGGGGATGGCCTTGTTGCCCTCGCCCAAAAAGCCGGTAACGCCCCGGATGTTGCGCACCACATGCCAGGTCTCGTCGTTCATCACCATTTTCACCAGAACATAGCCCGGAAACACCTTGCGCTCCACGTCCTTGGGGCCGTTGTCTGTAATCTCGGTGACTGTCTCCAGGGGGATGCTGATCTCGTGAATCAGCTCGTGCATGTTACGATTTTCGACATACTTCTCGATGGTGGCCTTCACCGTATTCTCATAGCCGGAGTAGGTGTGGACCACATACCAGTTCGCGTTGTCCGCCATCCGCGTCACCCTTTAAAGGCGCCGATGAGCAGACCGATCAGCTCGCCTGCGACAAAGTCGAACAGGGCGATGAAGATGCCGACCACGATCACACAGGCGATGACGATGAGGGTGTTGTTGATGGTCTGCTTGCGGGTGGGCCACTGGACCTTCTTCAGCTCGCTCTTCATGTCCCGGAACCACTTGCCCGCGCGGGCGAAGAAGCCGGGCTTGGCATTCTTGTCGGACTTCTTGTCCTTCTTGGCGGCCTGGACGGCCTTTTCGTTTTCAGCCATTACTTACCCTTCTTTAATCACTTCGTCTCATTGTGAACGGTGTGCTTCCTGCAGAAGGGGCAGTATTTGTTCAACTCCAGACGGTCGGGGGTATTCTTCTTGTTCTTAAAGGTATTGTAGTTTCTCTGCTTGCACTCAGAGCACCGCAGGGTGATCTTAATGCGCGCGCCGGCTTTTGCTGCCATATTGTTCGGCACCTCCTTTTTTATTTGACGGGCCATAAAAAAACCGGATACGGCCTGTCTTTTGCCGAATCCAGCCTGAACGGGCGCGGTAAGGCACCCAAAAATACACGGTGGAAATTCGGCTGCTGCCTCCCTGTGTCCTGAACCAGGCGGAGGGGTCTGTCTCCCGGACACCGTATCCGGACAGCAGAAAAAAGCCCCTTTTCACAGGTATCGATTACTATATCACGCCTGTCCCTCGCCGTCAAGAGCTTTTTTGCCCTTTCCATTAAAATTTTGTGAAGATTGGAGTGGTTGGGTAAAATAGGTTTGCATTCCCCGGGCAGGTGTGGTATACTCCCTATTCAAATATACCCGCTTTTGGGAATATTAACCGTCTGCGCGGTGTGCAGGGGCGCAATGTGCGCCCCTGCAAAAGTACATCTATGCAAATCATAAAATAAAAGGAGTCGATTCTTCCCCCATGGAAATAGACAGTGCCAGTATCGCCATGCTTATCACCCTGCTCATTCTGGTGGTCCTGTCGGCCTACTTCTCGGCCACTGAGACCGCGTTTACCTCTTTAAACCGCATCCGCCTGAAGACCCGGGCAGACAACGGCAGCCGCCGGGCGGCCAAAACCCTGGCCCTGGCGGAGGAGTATGACAAGCTGCTGTCCACCATCCTCATTGGCAACAACATTGTCAACATCACCGCCACCACCGTGTCCACCGTGCTGTGTACCAAGTGGTTCCACCAGTACGGCCCCACGGTGGCCACCGTGGCCCTCACCATTATCATCCTGGTTTTTGGTGAGATCACCCCCAAGAGTATGTCCAAGGAGCGGCCGGAGGACTTCGCCATGTTCGCCCAGCCCCTGCTCTGGCTGTTCATGGTGGTCTTTACCCCCCTGAACTTTCTGTTCAGCCAGTGGAAGAGACTGATGAGCAAAATTTTCCGGGCCAAGGGTGACGACGGCATCACCGAGGAGGAGCTGGTGGGTATGGTGGACCAGGCCCAGACCGAGGGCGGTCTCGACGAGCACGAGAGCGACCTGATCCGCAACGCCATCGAATTCAATGACCTGGAGGTCTCTGAGCTGCTCACTCCCCGGGTGGACCTGACCGCCGCCGAGGAGAGGAGCACCATGGATGAGCTCGCCGCCCTCTTCGCCGAAACGGGCTACTCCCGCATCCTGATCTACCACGAGACCATCGACAACATCGTGGGCTTTGTCCACGAGAAGGACTTTTACGCCGCCCGGCACCGGGGGGAGACCATGGTGGCCAACCTCAAGTCCCCGGTGTTCTACACCACTGGCAACACCAAGGCCTTTGAGCTGCTGCGTATCTTGCAGAAGAACAAGGTACACATGGCGGTGGTGGTGGACGAGTACGGCGGCACCCAGGGTATTGTCACCCTGGAGGACATTCTGGAGGAGCTGGTGGGCGAAATTTGGGATGAACACGACGAGGTCATTGAGATTTTCCAGAAGCAGCCCGACGGCAGCTACCTGATCGCCTGTTCCGCCGACCTGGACGACATGTACGACCTGTTCCAGGTAAAGGGGACCTGTGATGCCGCCACCGTCTCCGGCTGGGTGCTGGAGCAGGTGGGCCGGGTCCCCGAGGCAGGGGACCACTTCACCGCCGAGGGGCTGGATGTCACCGTCACCAAGGTGGAGCACCGGCGGGTACTGGAGATTCAGGTGCGCGTTATAGAGACGGCCACATAAAAATCAGCCCCATCCGGGGCTGATTTTTTATTTCTCCCAGGGCGGGATGGAGTCATAAACCCGCCAGGAGCCGGTATCTTCCTGATATACCGCCGCAGTTCCGTTGTCCAGCACTACATAAGCGATTCCAACGGGCAGGAAGTTGGCCTGACCGTCCTCCTCCGGCTCGGCGCTGTCGATAAAGGAGGTGGTGTACCGGATATCGCTCTCCTCCGGTTCCAGGTGGATATACTCATTTGTGGCCCGGTAGACTGTCCCGTCCACCCTGAGGGCACAGTACCAGTCTCCAGAAGCACCGGGGCTGGTGGGCTCGAGGGGCAGTGAATCACCGCCCTCCGAATTACCGGACACCTCATACGACGAAGCCGTATTCCCCCCTGCCTGGGCGCTGTCGATGGGCGGAGCACTGTCGGCGGGCGCTCCCGCCCCAGAGCTGCCCTTCATACCGGTACTCCCCAGCTGTATCACCCCGTAGCCCAGCGTAAGGACCACCGCAAAGCCGGCCGCCAAGCTGATCCAGCGGCTGTAATCCCACCGGGGCCGGCTGTACTCCTCCGCCTCCCGGACCAGATCGTCGTCCAGCAGGCCGATGGCGTCTAACAGATGTTCTGTGTTCATACCGCTACCCCCTCCCGTTCCAGCTCCAGCTTCAATCTGCCCCGCATCCGGTGGAGCTTCGACTTCACCTGTCCCATACTCATCCCAAATTGCCGGGCCAGGCTGTCCAGCGGCTCCAGGTGAAAGTACCGCCGGACAAACAGCGCCCGGTCCGTCTCGCTCTGCCGGCGGAGGAAGGCGGAGATTAGGGCTGCCGTCTCCCTGGCCTCCAGCTCCTCGTCGGGGCGGCGGCGGTCGGGCAGGCAGTCCTCCAGCTCATGGAGGGCCACCTCCACCTGACTGCCCCCCCGCTTGGCCGCCTTATTCCTCCGCCACCGATCCAGAGAGAGGTTCCGGGTCAGCTTGCCGAAGAAGGCGGACAGAATTCCCGGCCGCTGGGGCGGCATGGCGTTCCAGGCCCGGAGCCAGGTGTCGTTGACACACTCCTCCGCGTCCTCCTCCCGGTCCAGGATACGCCGGGCGATGGTGTGGCAGTAGGGGCCGTATTTCTCTTCGCTGGCCGCGATGGCCTGCTGGGACCGGGCCCAGTACAGGTCAATAATGGCTGTGTCCTCCATGGGGGAGCCTCCTTTTTCTCTCTATGGCCATCCGTATGTATGGGCGGACATTGTCCGCCCGCTGTACTCCCTGGGCGGTTTATCGGGCGCACAATGTGTGCCCCTACATTATAAGAGACGCAAAAAACGCGCCGAAGGTTTCCGCCTCGGCGCGGTTTTTTGGAAAATTTTCAGGCCAGCGGCTCGAAGTCGGAGGCGGGGTGCTTGCACAGGGGGCAGATATAGTCAGCGGGCAGCTCGTCGCCCTCGTAGACGTAGCCGCACACCTTGCACACCCAGCGCTTTTTCTCGCTGGGCGCGGCGGGGGCGGCGGGCTTGGGCTTGATGTGGGCCTGGTAGTAGGCATAGGTGGCGCTGGGGGCGCCGGAGAGCACCCCGCCGTCCAGCACGTCGGCCAGGAACAGGGTGTGGGTGCCCAGGTCGGTGGCGGACACCACCTTGCAGCTCAGCCAGGCATTGGTCCCCTGGGTGACGTAGGGGATGCCGTCGGCGTCCTTGCCGGTGTGGGCCTGGAAGCCGGCAAACTTGTCCGTGTCCCGGCCGGACTGGAAGCCGAACCGCTGGAACAGGTCAAATTTGGCCTCCTCCGACAGGATGGAGACGGTAAAGCGGCCGGTCTCCTTCACCATATCGTGGGTGTAGTTGCCCTTGTTGATGGCCACGACGATGCGGTTGGGGTCGGTGGTCACCTGGATGGCGGTGTTGGTAATGCAGCCGTTGTCCTTGTCCCCCCGGCGGGCGGACAGCACAAACAGGCCGTAGCTCAGGGAATACATGACCTTGTTGTCCATAAACAGTTCCTCCTTGTTTTGACGTTGATGGGTATAAGAGCAGTCTACCATAGTTTGGCCCGAATGTCCACGCTTCAACCGGAAAATTTTTCTGGTTGACATTGTAGACCAACCATGCTATGATAGGTCTACAAAGTAAACTAAAGGAGGTCTTCCCTATGGACGATGTCAACCTGACCAACAGTGAGTGGTATGTTTTGGACTGCCTGTGGGAGAAGTCGCCCATGACGGTGATGGAACTGGTGGCCGCCCTGGGGGAACGGCTGGGCTGGGCCAAGAGCACCACCATCACCACCCTGCGGCGTATGGAGGCCAAGGGACTGGTCCTGTGCACCGTGGAGGGCCGGGCCAGACACTACACCCCCAACCTCCAGCGGGACCGGGCCGTTCGAGGGGAGACCCGCTCCTTTCTGGACAAGGTCTACCGGGGGAGCGTGGGGCTGATGGTGTCCGCCCTGGCGGAGGATCAAGCCCTGTCCAGGGCGGAAATTGACGAGCTGTATGAGATTTTGCGGAAAGCGGAGGAGGGACAGAGATGAAATTATTGACAGAATGGGCGGTCACCTCCGGCGTTCTGATTCTGATCGTGCTGGCGGCGCGGTGTTTGCTCAAGGGCCGGCTGTCCGCCCGGCTGAAATACGCCCTGTGGGGGGTGGTCCTCCTGCGGCTGCTGGTGCCCTTCCAGGTGGAACTGCCCGCC
>CANPFP010000134.1 GCA_947573385.1 uncultured Bacillota bacterium
TGTGTTCCTTCAGATAGCTGCCCAGGTCGCCCTCGCAGCGGAAGTTGCTCCCCCGAGGGGACAGATGGCGGACCACAAAGGCCTCCACCCAGGGCTTTCTGGACTCGTTGTCCTCGCTGTTCACGCCGTAGTTGCCGATAAGGGGATAGGACATCACCACACCCTGCCCAGCGTAGGAGGGGTCGGTGAGAATCTCCTGGTAGCCGGCCATGGAGGTGTTGAACACCATCTCGCACACCCGGGTCTCGGCGGAGCCGATGCTGGTGCCCGAGAAGATGCTCCCGTTGGCTAGGATCAAGGTCGCTTTCATTCGTTCGTTCACTCGCTTTCCGTTCCAGTACTGTTGTCCATATGTGTAATCAAGTTATTTTATCGAAAAATGCGCCCCTTTGCAAGATGGCGTTTTCCCTTTTTCTGTATAAATATCCGGAGGATATTTGGGCAATTCGTGGGGAAGAATATGGTGTATCCGTAGGGACGCATCACGATGCGTCCGCTCAGCTGTTCGGCGGCCATGAACGACGGCGGACACTTCGTGATGCGTCCCTGCAAAATACGTCCGGAGGTGTCCCTCATGTTTACCGGCCTTTTGCGCACGATCATTCTATACATCCTGATTATCGCCGGGGTGCGGCTGATGGGCAAGCGCCAGGTGGGGGAGCTGGAGCCCTCGGAGCTGGTGCTGTCCCTTATCATTGCCGACCTGGCCTCGGTACCAATGCAGGACTACGGCATCCCCCTGCTCACCGGGATAGTGCCCATTCTGACGCTGCTGTCAGTCACCATGATTTTGTCGGTGCTCACCATGAAGAGCGTGCGGTTTCGGGCGATTCTCTGCGGCCGGCCCAGCATGGTGATTCGGAACGGGATGGTGGACCAGCGGGAGATGGCCAAAAACCGGCTCACGGTGGATGAGCTGCTGGAGGAGCTGCGCATCCAGGGGTACACCGACCTGTCCACCGTGAAATACGCCATTCTGGAGACCAACGGCCAACTGTCCGTCCTGCCCTACGCCAACCAGAAGCCCCCCACCGCCCGGGACATGAAGGTGAGTGTGGAGGAGGGCGGCCTGCCCCGGGTGGTGGTGAGCGACGGCAAGCTGCTGGAGCGAAACCTGAAAGCTCTGGGGCACGACCGCCCCTGGTTGGACAGGCAGCTGAGCCAACGGGGGTGCAGGGACCTGTCGAAGGTGTTCCTGCTGCTGGTGGACGAAAGGGACGCGGTGTATTTTGCGGAGAAAGAGTAATAGGGAGAATCGGCAATGAAACGACTTTATATCGCGGCAGCCCTGCTGATTGCGCTGCTGGGGGCCAGTCTGGCCAACGCCTGGTATGCCCAGCGGCTGACAGGAGAGATGCGGGAGGATCTGAGCCAGGCCCAACTTTACGCCAAGCAGGGAAATTGGAGCAGGGCTGAGTCCCTCACCCGGCAGGTCTATGAGGACTGGCAGAACCACCACTTTTACCTCCACACCCTGATGCGCCACAGCGACACCGACCAGGTGCTGCGGGCCTTCCGCACCGTACTGGAGTACCTTCAGCTCCAAGAGCCGGACCAATATAACGCCGCCAACGCCGACCTGATGGCGCAGCTGGAGCTGCTGGCCGAGATGGAACAGGCTAGTGTGGTCAACGTGCTGTAAAAAGAGTATCTCCCCAGGTGGGAGATACTCTCATTTTGTTTCCGGGTCGTCCGGGACATATTCCATGATATCCTCCACATCGCAGTCGAGGATTTGGCACAAGGTGTCAATAATCAGTGTTTTGACTACCATATTTTTCCGGAGCCGGCGGAGCTGAGCCTTGTCGATACCATAATTTTTAATCAGGTAGTATTGACTGATTTTTCGTTCCTTTAAGGTGGCCCATAGTCGATCATATTTTATCATTTTACTACCACCTCGCTCTTGTATTTTAATAGGTGGTAGTTTACAATGATAGGGAGCATCTATGCCCCCTAGTCGTTTGGTAAAGAGTGAGAAAGGAGAAAAAATGGACCTAAACTATTTTAAAGGCCAGATATTCGACCTATTGAACGAGAGCGACGAGCTGGACATCTCCGATATCAGAGCCGAGGACCGGGAGGACCTGTTTACCGTAACCACAGGGGACGGGAGCGTTTTCCGGGTAATATGTGAAACAGTGAAATAAAAAAGACAGCGGGCGTGAGCCCGCTGTTTCTTTTAGCCTTTACTCCACCGTTACGCTCTTGGCCAGATTCCGGGGTTTATCAATGTCGCAGCCCCGCATCAGGGCCACATAGTAGGCAAAGAGCTGGAGGGGGACCACGCCCAGGGAGGGAAGCAGAAGGTCGTGGATGTCTGGGATCACCATAACCGCGTCGGCGGTATGTGACATCTCCTCCCTGTGGTTTGCGGTGGTGAGGGCGAGGACGTCGGCGCCCCGGGCCTTTACCTCCACCACATTGCTCATAGCCTTGGCAAACAGCGTTCCATAGGTCCCCAGGGCCACTACAAGGGTGCCATCCTCAATGAGACTGATGGTACCGTGCTTCAGCTCGCCGGAGGCATAGGCCTCCGAGTGTATGTAGGAAATTTCCTTCAGCTTCAAAGAACCCTCCAGGCCCAGGGCGTAGTCCAAATTGCGGCCAATAAAGAAGATGGAGTTGTGATTGAAATATTGGGCGGCAAAATACTGGATGCTGTCCCGGTGGGAGAGGACCTCTTCCATCTTGCCGGGCAGCTCCTGAAAGGCGGATAGCATGGCGCGGTAGTCCTTCTCCGGAACAGTGTTCAGCTGCCGGGCAAGCCACAGGGACAGCAGAGACAGCAGGGCCAACTGGGTAGAGTACGCCTTGGTGGTGGCCACAGCGATCTCCGGGCCCGCCCAGGTGTACAGCACCTGATCCGACTCCCGGGCGATGGAGGAGCCCACCACGTTGACGATGGACAGGATGTGTCCCCCCAACCGGCGGGCCTCCCGCAGGGCGGCCATGGTGTCCAGCGTCTCGCCGGACTGGCTGATAACGATCACAAGGGTATTTTCATCCACAATAGGGTCCATATACCGGAACTCGGAGCCGAGAGCCACCTCTACCGGGATGCGGGTGAGCCGCTCCAGGTGGTATTTGCCTACCATACCCACGTGGTAGCTGGAGCCGCAGGCCACAATATAGATGCGGCGCATGGCTTTTATGAAGTTCTCGCTCAGGGAGAAATCCTCAAAGACGACTTCTCCCTCCCGGATGCGGGGAGAAATGCACCGGCGAATGGCATCGGGCTGTTCCATGATCTCCTTGAACATAAAATGTTCATACCCGCCCTTTTCGGCATCGTTGATCTCCCAATCAACGGTGACAATTTCCTTTTCAACGGGCTGCATCAGGCGGTTATAGCACCGGATACCATCCCGGGTGAGGACGGCCACCTCGCCGTCCTCCATGTAGCTTACCTGGCGGGTGTGCCGCAGAATGGCGGTGACATCACTGGCGATAAAGCTGCCCTCCTGGCTGTAGCCAAGGATAAGGGGGCCGTCCTTCCGGACGGCGATGATCTGTTCAGGGCAGTCGGCGCACAGAATGCCCAAGGCGTAGGCGCCCTCAATGCGGTGAAGCACCCGGCTTACGGCGGCCAGGAGGTCGCCCTCGTAAAAATATTCGATGAGCTGGGCCACCACTTCGGTGTCTGTTTCCGAGGTAAAGGGCACTCCCTGTGCCACCAGAAAGGCCTTCAGCTCGGCGTAGTTTTCGATGATACCGTTGTGAACCACGGCAATCCGGCCGCTGCGGCTCACCTGGGGGTGGGAGTTGACATCGCTGGGAGCCCCGTGGGTGGCCCAGCGGGTATGGCCCACGCCAACGGTGCTGTTCAAATCGGCACCCCCGTGGAGCTGGTCAGACAGCACCTGAAGACGTCCCTTGGCCTTGTGGACCGCCAGAGTACCCGTCTCACCGTCAAACACCGCCACCCCGGCGGAGTCATAGCCCCGGTATTCCAGCCGGGACAGGCCCTCCAAAAGGATAGGGGCCGCCTGTTCATTGCCGATAAAGCCTACAATTCCACACATATTCAATTTTCCTCCTTGTCCCGCCTCAGGTTTGGGCGTCCCCGCCGGCGGCGGGGACGGTGTGGACGGCGGGGATAAAATAGGAGGACAAACCCGCAGCCATTTGACCTCGTTCTCCGGTCACAGCTCTTTTGTTCCACAGTTGCCTGGGGGTTTTGTGAGCTGTGTACGCGCCCGGAGCCGGCACGGAGAGACATCCGCCGAATTTTCGATTACCTCTCACCTCGTCGTCCTGCCGAAGCAGGCACTGGCGCTTCTGATGGGCTGTACCCATGGACCTCCTTTCGTGCTACGGTGTATGGGAGTTTATGCACTGTCCCCAGTGTCCCATACATTCGTTTATTATACAGGCCAAATCCCGAAACGTAAAGTGTAATTTGAAAATTGCCTTTTGGGAAGGAATCTGCTATACTGAGGTCAGAGATTTTATGAAAGGGAGACTGCATAGTATGAGCAAGGAATTTGGAGTGCCCTTCGGTATTACAAAAAGCGGGGAGGAGGTGCGGGAGCTGACCCTGGATAACGGAGTGCTGGAGGTTAAGATAATTACCTTCGGGGCGACAGTCCGTACGCTTACTGTTCCGGGGCTGGAGGGCCCGACAGATGTGGTGCTGGGGTATGACACCCTGGCGGAGTACGAGGAAAACGGCGGCTTTTTCGGCGCGGTGGTGGGCCGCTATGCCAACCGCATTGCAAAGGGAAAATTTACGCTGAACGGCAGGGAGTACACACTGGCCCTGAACGACGGCCCCAACCATCTGCACGGCGGAAATGTGGGCTACTCCCACCGGGTCTGGACGGTGGAAGAGACTGCGCCGGATAAAGTTGTTCTTGCTCTGGACAGCCCTGACGGGGAAGAGGGCTACCCCGGACATCTCCAGGCAAGGGTGACCTATGCTCTGGATGGAAATACCCTGTCCATCCATTACCAGGCAGTCAGCGATCAGGATACTCCCTGCAGCCTGACCAACCACAGCTATTTCAACCTGTCCGGGCACAGGAGCGGGAATGTGCTGGACCAGGAAATTCAGCTCTGTTGTTCCTCCTACACTCCCGCTGATGCTGCCAGCATTCCCTTGGGTACGGTGAAATCGGTGGAAGGCACCCCTATGGATCTGCGCAGCTTTACCCCGATTGGCGCACACATTGATGAGCCCTTCCAGCAGCTGGTGTGGGGCCACGGCTACGACCACAATTTTGTAGTGGACGGCCAGCCCGGAACTATGCGCCCGGTAGCTGCGGCACGCAGCCGGACTACCGGTATCATTATGGAGACAGAGACCGACGGCCCCGGCGTACAGCTCTACACCGCTAACTTTGTAAAGGACGGCCACAAGGGCAAGGGCGGCGCCGTCTATGGCTTTCGCCATGGCTTCTGCCTGGAGACTCAGTACTTTCCGGATACGCCAAATCAGGCTGCATTTCCCTCTGCCACTCTGAAGGCGGGGGAGAGATATGACCAGACAACCAGCTTCCGCTTTTCCCTTTGGGAGGGGTAATTCTATTTCCCGGAAAAAAGTTGAAAATACCCCTTGACATTTTCTGATCATTTGCTATAATAGCATTCGTCCCTGCGAAAGTGGGGCCGATAGCCGGATTGTGTAAGGGTAGCACGACAGACTCTGACTCTGTTTGTGAGGGTTC
>CANPFP010000135.1 GCA_947573385.1 uncultured Bacillota bacterium
GGCGGCGGCTACTACGACCGCTGGCTGGCCGGCTTTTCCGGCGTGACGGTGGGCCTGTGCCGGGAGACCGTCCTTCAGGAGACGGTGCCCACCGAGGCCCACGACGCCAGGGTGGACCTCCTGCTCACCGAAAAGGAGTGCCTGTCCTTCTGAGGGAATGGAAAAAGCGGGAGATGTCTCCCCCGCCCTTTCGCTGTGTAGCGTTTTCAGCAGCCGCAGTCGTTGTCACAGCCGCAGCCGCAGTCGTTATTGCAGCCACAGTTGTTGTTGCAGCCACAGCTGTTGTTGCAGCCGCAGCCATTGCCGCTGCCGCCCCAGCCGAACAGAATGATAATCAGAATGATGATCCACAGCGCGCTGTTGCCGCCCCAACCGTTGTTCCCACAGAACATGAATACTTCACCTCTCTTAAAAATCGCGCCGGGACGCTGTCCCCGCGTTCTGTACCATTCTATGGCCCTCTCTTGTCTCTGGTGACAGGAGTACGGGAAAAATTTGTTAGGAGCTGACCCTATGTCTCAGGATTATTACGAGCCCAGAGAGCGGCGGAGCGAGCGCCGCTCCTCCCGCGGAGAGCGGGAACAGGGCGGGGTCTCCGGCGGCCGCGACAGGGAGCAGACCTCCCCCCGCCGACCCAAAAAGAAGAAGCGCCGCTCCGCCGGCCGCACCGCAGCCCTGGTGCTGCTGTATGTGGCGGCAGTGATTGGCGTGTCCATCCTTCTGGCCTGTGTCGGCTGGACGGCCGCCGGCGACGTGCTGGCCCTGAACAAGCCGGAGAAGTCCATCACCTTCACCATTGCAGAGAACGAGGACTTCGACAGCGTGACAGACCGGCTGAAGGACGAGGGGATGATCGAGTATAAATTCCTCTTTAAGCTTTTCGCCACCATCACCCACAAGAAGGGCGAGATCATCGCCGGCAGCTACACCCTGAATACCGACATGGACTACCGGGCTCTGCTGGCCGGTATGAGTGCCAACTCCGCCAACCGGGCGGAGGTAAAGGTGACCATCCCAGAGGGCTATAACACCGACCAGATATTCGCCCTGCTGGAGGAGAAGGGGGTGTCCACCGTAGAGAAGCTGCGGGATGCCGCCGCCAACCACAACTACGCTTTCTCCTTCCTTCAGGACATCCCCCTGGGGGACTACCACCGGCTGGAGGGCTATCTCATGCCCGCCACCTACGACTTCTATATCAACCACGACCCCATCTTTGCCATCAACAAGCTGCTGGTCCACTTCGACAGCCAGGTAAAGGACGATTTCCGGGAGAAGGTGGCTGCCAGTGACTTCAACCTGCGGGAGATACTCACCATCGCCTCCCTCATCGAGCGTGAGACCACCGGCGAGGACCGCACCGACATCGCCGCCGTCATCTACAACCGCCTGAACAACCCCAGTGCCGGCACCCAGGGCTACCTTCAAATCGACGCCACCCTGGTGTATATCAACGGCGGCAAGGAGCCCACCGAAGCGGACAAGTCCATCGACTCCCCCTATAATACCTATATGTATAAGGGTCTGCCCCCTGCGCCCATTGCCAACCCGGGCATGGAGTCCATTATTGCCGCTATGAATCCGTCGAACATCAAGGACTTCTACTATGCCCTGGGCGACGACAACACCCACCACTTCTTCAAGACCTACGACCAGCTGCAAAAGTTCATCAACAGCCAGGAGCGGTACAAAAGCTGAATGAGAACCCAAAAGCCTCCCTTGCCAAAGGGAGGGGGACCGCCGCCGCAGGCGGTGGTGGAGGGATTCCGAAGCATCGGAACGGTTCCGATGGACGGAATCCCCCCGCCCCTTTGGGGCACCCCCCTTTTACAAGGGGGGCTTTTTAGAGGGAGCGATCATATGAATAAAATCGAACTTCTCGCCCCGGCAGGGGACATGGAGCGGCTGCAAATGTCGGTGGCCTACGGGGCGGACGCCGTCTATCTGGCAGGAAACACCTTCGGGATGCGCACCTTTGCCGGCAATTTCTCGCCGGAGGAGCTGAAAACCGCCGTGGCGCTGTGCCGGGCCCACAATGTTCGGGTCCACGTCACCTGCAACACCATGCCCCGGAACGACGAGGTGTCCCGCCTGCCGGAATGGCTGGAGTACCTGGAGGAGTTGGGGGTGGACGCCGTTATCCTGGCCGACGTGGGCGTCCTGGCACTGGCCAAAAAACACGCCCCCCACGTCCAGTGCCACATCTCCACCCAGGCCAGCGTTGTCAACTACCAGTCCGCCCGGGCCTGGCACGACCTGGGAGCCAGCCGGGTAATCCTGGCCCGGGAGCTGTCCCTGGAGGAGATCAAGGAAATCCGGGCCAAAACGCCCCCCGGGCTGGAGCTTGAGGTCTTCGCCCACGGGGCAATGTGCGTCAGCTACTCCGGCCGGTGCCTGCTGTCCAACTACATGACGGGCCGGGACTCCAACCGGGGGGCCTGCGCCCAGCCCTGCCGCTACCAGTACGCCCTGATGGAGGAGAAGCGCCCCGGCGAGTACTTTCCCGTCTACGAGGAGAACGGCGAGACCTACATCATGAACTCCCGGGACATGTGCATGATCGACCACGTGGCCGACCTGCTGGCGGCCGGGGTAAGCTCTCTCAAGCTGGAGGGCCGGGCCAAGTCGGCCTACTACGCCGCCATTGTCACCGGGGCCTACCGCCACGCCATTGACGCGGCGGTTGCCGGAATCCCCCTGGACCCGGTCTGGCGGGACGAGGTGGAGCACATCAGCCACCGGCATTACTCCACCGGCTTCTTCTACGGCCAGCCCGGCCAGTTCACCGACGACGCCCGATACGTCCGGGACTGGCAGATCGTGGCCAAGGTCCAGTCCTGCGATGGGGAGGGAAACGCCGTCCTCACCCTGAACAACAAATTTTCCGTGGGGGACGCCCTGGAGCTGGTGGGTCCCGGCGTCCGGCCGCAGCTCCTCACGGTAGATGCTCTTTGGGACGGGGACGGCGTCCCGTTGGAGGAGGTCCGCCACCCCCAGATGGTCTTTCGCATGAGACTGCCCCGTCCCGTCCCCCCTCTGTCCCTGCTGCGGCGAAAGGCGGACCTGTCGCCTGCCCTCCGCAGAGGATAAGTTTTTTCGGCTGCTTGAACAATTTTTTCCTGCTGACTTTGTCTAATTTTTTGAGTACTTATCAGAATAGAGCCGGGCGTCATGCTACATACTAAGCCCATCCGAAACAAGGAGGGTTTATCGTATGAACATGAACGACAAGAGAACCTGCAACACCAGTATTCGCTGCTCGGTGGACACCTGTGCTTACCACTCCGGAGCCCAGAACTGCTGCTCTCTGGACTCCATCAAGGTAGGCTGCTGTGACTGCGCCCCGACCAAATGTGAGGGTACCGAGTGTGCCTCCTTCAAGCTGGGCGCGAAATAACAGAAAACAATTCAGGCGAGAGCCAAGCCAAAAGGCGTTCCAAACGGGACGCCTTTTTTATAGCTGTAAAGGGAGTCAAAACAACAAAACGGTTGGCGGAGCCGGATATAAAAGGGCTGCTGCTCTAAGATGAGAGAGAGAGCAGGCGGCTATGGCAAAGATTCAGCTTCAGTCAGTCGAGTCAGTGGACGGCCAGAGGATGATGGCCTGCTGGGAACCGGTGCTGGGGGGCGCATGCAATGTATGGTGCGGGACATTTTTCTATTATTTGGACAGGGCCGTGGGAAAGTACACAAGATATCCAACAAAATCCACATAAAAAAAGGAAAAATCCTCTAGCCGGATTCAAAAAAGTATGCTATAATGACGCCGTTCTGTCTGCGCCGGACTGAAACCGGCTTCAGAGCAAGAAATAACCGAGAAAGGAACGACATATATGGATGAGATGCAGAGCTGTCTGGACGTCCTGCGCAACAATGACGTGGACGTGGATAACGCGGTAGACCGGCTGATGGGCAATGATAATCTCTATCTGGAATTTATCAAGCGTCTGCCCGAGGAACTGCACCTGGCAACGATTCGGGAGGCCCTGGCCCAGCAGGACGCTGATTCCTTCCATTTTCATCTCCATAACCTGAAGGGTTTTGCCATTAACCTGGGTATCACCGAAATTGCCGATGCCGCTCAGGCCGGCTTGACCGAGTTCAGAGCCAGTCAATTCCGCAACATCACTAAGCTGGAGGGATTGCTTGAGGAGATCGAGACCTTGGGCGAAAAGTTTGCTTCCGCCTTGGGTGAGATTGAGGAGATTGAACATGCTGGCGAAGAAACAGAATAAGGAGGGAGTGAGCTATGCGCAATACGCTTCTGATTATTGACGATTCTGAGCTGGATCGCGCAATTTTCAACGAAATATTCAAAAAGGATTACCGAGTTCTCCGTGCTGCCACCGCCTATGAGGGACTGGACCAGGTGCGCAAGAATGTTACGGAGCTGGCCCTGATTGTGCTGGACATCTGTTTGCAGCGGGGACCCAGTGGATTCTCCGTGATGGAGCGTATCCGTAAGCTGGATGGCTGTTCCCGCATCCCCATCATCCTGATTACCGCTGAGGCAGAGCCCCAGTGGGTCTATCAGGGGGTGGATATGGGGGCGGTGGACTTCCTGGTCAAGCCCTTGGCCCCAGTAGCCACCCAAAAACGTATCAAGGGTATTATTGAAGAGATTTGGGGCGATGAGGACGAGCAGAACGCTGACGCACCTCCGGGGAAGATATCCCTGGCCCAGGCGGAGCTGCTGACCCAGCGGTGGCAGAAGAAGTTCCTCAGCTTTTGCCAGAACCACGACATCACCTTTACCAGCTATGTCCAACGGCTGCGCGTTATTACAAGCGCTCTGTCCAACGCCTACTGCGATCTGTTTCCAGAGTCCGGGCTGACGCTCTACGACGCCAAGCTGATCAGTATGGCCTCCGGCTTTGCCGAAGTCGGCCAGCTGGCTCTGCCGGATGATGTGGTCTGGGGCGGGGCGGATCAGCCCGAGCCGGGCCGGACGCTGTTCTTCGAGCACAGCAAGCTGGGGAGCGAATTTTTCAAGGGCGGTCCCCATGAGTGGGAGCCGCTGCTGACCTACTGCTCTGAAATAGCCATGTACCACCACAAGAATTATGACGGCTCCGGCTTCCCCACCACGCTGGCTCGGGACGATATCCCCCTGTCCGCCCAGCTGGTGCACACCGCGATGATGTGCAGCGACCTGGCTGACCGGTATGAAGATGAACACAATGTATTTAAAATGGTCTACCGGGCGCTCTCCCTCCGGACGGGGCATATCCTGTCGTCCCAGATGCTCAAGGCGGTGGAAGCGTCTCAAAAGCCGTTGGAAAATATTTTCCGCACGATGCACCACCAGAAACGGACCGAGGATGTAGAAAAGAAGATGCAGGTCAAAGAAGCGCTGACCGCCCGGCCCGAGATGAAGCCCCAGTCGGCCAAGGGACTGGGCAGCAAGCTGGGCATGAAAAATTCCTTCCAGTCCCGGCGTCCCAGATAATAATAGAAATCCACCGGCCAAAGCCGGTGGATTTCTATTATTCCCCTAAATACAGTCCGTAGTACCCCACCAGAGCCATCGCCATCAGCCCGGCGGTAATAAGCTGAATGGGCACGCCCCGAAAGGCCCTGGGGCAGCGGTTCAGGTCCACTTCCTTCTGCAGGCTGGCAAAGCTGG
>CANPFP010000136.1 GCA_947573385.1 uncultured Bacillota bacterium
GCTCCTACAGCTGGGCTCGCGGCCCTGTTGGCGCCGCTTACGCCAGCAAGGTCGTGTCCGGCCGGACCGCCACCACCTTTGATCCCGCCGCCACCGTGACCGCCGTTGAGGCTGCCGCTATGATTATGCGTGGTCTGGGCTACTTCCAGAACACCGGCGACTATGCCGACGGCTTCAACGTGTCCATCGTGCGGCAGGCCAACCTGATCGGCCTGTTCAAGGGCATCGGCTCCGACGCCACCACCCCCATGACCCGTAACCAGATCGCTCAGATGGCTCTGAACGCTCTGAAGTCCAACGTTGTCGACTTCACCGGTACCCCCGGCATCAAGTTCGACGGCGTGGAAGTGGGCTACAAGGCCGAGTACACCCCCCGCACCAGCCCCGATGAGATCTACTCCGCCATCGGTAACCTGTCCACCAACATCAACGGCCAGGATCAGTACTATGTGCAGCTGGGCGAGGAGCTCTACGACGGCGACCTGGAGCTGCGCGACAACGACAGCGACGACTTTGAGCGTCCTGCCCGCACCTGGCTGTATGACGGCAAGGAGATCGGCAGCTACGCCAAGAACGAGCTGGTCAAGAAGACCTACACCGCCGGCGTGTCCTGCAAGACCCTCTATGACCTGCTGACCCGCGCCAACCTGCAGGACTACGACTTTGAGTACTATGTGGACGGCAAGCTGAGCGATACTCACGACGCTGCCGAAATCCTCACCCGCTCCACCGACAACTTTGGCGCCACCGGCAAGGGTGTGCTCACTGAGGTCTATGTGAACACCACCGCCAAGGAGATCACCATTGTCTCCATCCACACCTGGCTGGCTCAGGCCACTGCGGACTACAGCTCCAGCCGTGAGAGCATCAATCTGAAGGTCTACACCAACACCACCGGCACCACCAAGACCGTGAGCGTGGACGACGTGCCCGCCATCGAGAACCTGAAGAAGGACGAGTGGGTTCTGGTGAACATGTCTGAGAAGGACCGCACCAAGCTGGAGGTCGTGGCCATCGACGATGTGGAGATCATCGCTGACACCGCCCTGACCCGGTTCAGCAAGGACAGCGACACCGACCCCAACAGCGACCAGAACGAGGCCCTGTTCAACAGCGTCACCGCCAACGGCACCAAGTACGACAGCTCCAGCTGCACCTACTACAACGAAGAGGTTCTGGACCTGTACGACAACAAGCTGCTGACCGGCAAGACCTACAACGTCTATCTGGACAACTACGGCTACGCCATCGGCGTGGACCTGTGCGTGGGTGAGGACAGCTACGTCTTCATCACCGGCTATGACCTGGACTCCAGCGCCATCGCCTCCGGCACCGCTAAGGCCAACGCCATCTTCACCGACGGCACCATTAAGTCCATCAACGTGAATGTGATTGACACCAACAAGAACATTAAGAACATTGATGGTTATGGTGATGGCACCGCTACGGCTACTACCGGTAACGAGACCTATTTCGAGACCTGGAAGGTCTACGGAGACATGATGAATGACCAGACCCACGCCATCAACCGCTGGTACACCTACACCGAGGACAAGGGCGAGTACACCCTCAGCCCCGCCACCCGTATGTTTACCACCGAGGTTGTCGATGATGATTGGGCGAACGGTTTCACCATCAAGTGCAACTCCGTCCGTATCGACGAGAATCCGGCTGGTGTAGGATCTAAGGATGGTACTGACAGCGACCAGGGCTGGGTCCCTGTGACCAAGCACACCGGCGCTGGCATCCTGCGGGCCTACGGCAATGATGATTCCATCTTCATTCTGGCCGACACGGATACCGTGAGCACCTCCGGCACTGACAAGGTTATCACCGGCGTGGACGGCATCTATACCGGCGTCCAGAACGTGGAGATTGAGGTGGATATGACCACTGATGCTGACACTGCTCTGGCTGGCACCGCCCTCCACGACAGTATCTACACCCTGTACGACAAGAACGGCTACATCATCGCCGCTGTGATCCTGGGCGAAGCCAAGGGCGGCAACGCCAACCTGGTGTATGTCAAGTCCGCCGCCACCGCCGAGGAGAAGGTCGGCGACGACTACTACTGGGAGTTCGACGCCGTTGTGGACGGTGAGCTCGAAACCCTGACCGTTAAGAGCAAGTTCAAGAGCACCATCAACAACCTGAAGCCCGGCCATGTGCAGGAAGTCCGCTACGACGGCGAGTATGTGACCTCTGTGGTGGATGTTAAGGCCGACAAGATCTATACGGATTACAAGGACGTCATTAACGACGAGACCGTCTACGACATTGGCCACAAGAAGAACAACACAGTTGACTGCTGGGATGGCCACACCGTTGCCGGCGACCGCAGCGACGACTTCCGCCTGACCTACAACGGCTCCGCCGGTAAGAAGGCTGACGACCTGCGCTTCGACGGCCGGACCCTGTATCTGACCAGTGTTGGTACAGCCGCGAACGCGCGCGACTTCGGCCTGGCCTTCGCTGAGGGCGCCAAGGCTGTTGTCCACCAGCAGATCAACGGCAAGTGGAAGTGGCAGGAGTTTGACTCCGTGGCCGCTGCCATCGACGCCCTGGGCGACGCTGACGGAGACGACACCAACGACAAGCTGGGCTTCAACGGCCGTCTGACCGCTGTTCTGAACAGCAACGGCACCGCCAAGTGGATCGTCATCCACAGCGACACCGATGTTGTGACTGGTAGCACTGTCGTCACCAACAACAAGATCGAGGGCGTTGACGCTATGGATATCACACCCGCGACCGGCACCGCCCTGAATGCCAGCACTCTGGTCGGCTCCGCCTTCACCCTGCCCGCCAACGCCACTCTGAAGACCGCTCTGAGGATGACCAGCGATGTTGAGGACTGCCTGTTCTTCGGCTTTAATGCACCTCAGGCGCAGGATGTGACCATCATCATCCGGAAGGTCGGCGATACCAAGACCTACAGCGAGACGACGGCGAACGTCACTGCCGGAAACCACACCAGCTATGTGGATATTCTCGGCAAGCCTGTGTACCACAGTGCCAATGCTACCGGCAGCCTGGCCAACCCGGCCGGCGGCAGCCAGAGCACCACCAAGACCTGGCCCAAGGGTGATTACACCTGGACCATCACCGGTTTGAAGGATGGCAAACTCGCTGAGGGTGAGTTCACCGTTCGCTAAGACCCGGCTGGTTTTGCAAGACAACGAATTCCTATAGCGAGGTCCCCCGGGCTTATGCCCGGGGGGCTTTATTTAGACCGCGTAAAAAGCGATCACAAAGTAGACGGCTCCGCCGACGTTGAACTGTCCGTTCGCGCTGACGTCGTACCAGGACATCGTGTTTCCGTTCCAGGTCAAAGACATATTGCCGCTGTTGATGATGGCGGCCATGGGTGCGCCGCCCCTCCCGACCAGGGTATAGGTGCCGCCGCCGCGTAAGACAAAGAAACACGCCGGCATAACGGGGAAGGTGTAGCTGTTGGGGTGCTCCTTGCCGCTTTGCCCCGTACCGACGTAGGAGCCTATGTGGACCCGGCCATTGCTCAGCCCGGCCAGGGCTTCCCCTTGGGACGCCAGGGCATCGGCGTTGGCCTTGATGGCGGCGTCAATTTTCACATTGTCCGCGTTGAAATCCTCCATCAGAATGCGGTCGTCCCGCTCCCACTGGGATAGTTGGTAATTGGGTGTGTGGTTGGTTGGCATAGATTTGTTCCTCCTTAACGGTAATTGAGTGCGCAAGCCCCCCTTGTCAAAGGGGGGAGGGCCACGAAGTGGCGGGGGGATTCCGACTGACGGAAGGTTTTCGTTTCACAGAATCTCTCCACCACCACCTTCGGCGGCGGTCCCCCTCCCTTTCACAAGGGAGACTTTTTCGCTCACCCATACCGTGTAATCCCCCCAAAGTGGTACGTTTCCATACATTTAATGGAAGTGAGGGCGCAGTGCGCCCTTTTTTATGCAAAAAAAGCCCGCTTCCGTGGAGGGAAGCGGGCTGTGGTTTATCCTACTGAGACGTAATCCTTTGAAACGTAACCAATTTTGTCTCCGGTGTAATTGATTTTATAGAATCCGTTTTCCTCACCCAGGATGGTGACGGTGCTGCCGTTCTGGGCGCTGGCCACCTTTTCGGAGTCCTTGCTGGGGCCGGAGCGGATATTCAAACCCTTTTCAGCGTTGATAATCCGGCCCTTGGTGCCTGAGGGGACCGTTCCGCCGCCGACGGTCCGGGCCTTACAGGTGACCGAGGTCTCGGCCGTTATATCACCGCAGGTGGCGGTGATGATGACCTGAACATCGGAGTTGGCAAGATTTACGTTGGTGACCAGGCCGGTGGCGTCCACGGTGGCTGCGGCGGGGTTGCTGCTGGACCAGCTCACCTCACCCACGGCGCCGGCGGGAAGGAGATTGGCAATCAGCTGGAAGGTTGCCCCGCTGTTCAGAGGGGCGTCGATGCTGTTCAGGGAGATGGACTGAACCATCGGGGGCGTGACAGTGCCGGGCTGGTTGACAGAGCCGTTGGACTGATTGCCCTGACTGGTGGACACGCTGGAGTTGGAGCCGGGGCTGGGGTTCTTCCCCTTATTGCCGAAGATGGGCGCACCTATAAAACGAAAAACAATAAAGAGTGCACTGGCGATAAGGGCCAGGGAAATGACCAGGCCTGCGATTTGGATGGGGTTGACCGGCCGGCCATAGCCACCGCCCCGAGTGTTGGCCACCCGCTTGCCGGAGATGCCGCCCCGTCCGGGCCGCTCGTCGCAGAAGGGGCAGCGCTTGTAGGTGATGGAGTAGTCCTCGCCGCAGTTTTCGCAGCGAATCACATCGGCGCGGCGGGGTGAGGACTGCCGGGAAGAACTGCCGCCCCGGGGGGGAGCCGCCCGGCGTTCACCGGGGCTGCGGGAAGGCTGGGGCCGCTCACTGTAGCCGGAACTACCCCTGGAAGGCTGGGGCCGCTCACCGTAACCGGGGCCGCCCCTGGAAGGCTGGGGCCGCTCACCGTAACCGGAACCGCCCCGGGAAGATTGGGGGCGTTCACTGTAACCGCCGCTGCGGGAGGGAACCTGACGGCGTTCGCCGCTGTCGCCGCTGCCGCGGGGCGTAGAAGTCGATCTATCTGCCATGGTTGTTTCCTCCAAGTTACATAAACTGCTTCAAGACTTTTTCTATTCTACAGGTTTTTTTCTTTCCCGTCAACCAATATCGGTGTAAATAACAAAAAATTCACGATTTTATGTCAATCATCTTGAGTGGGTCCCTACATCTTGTGTAGGGGACAGAACCCGTCCCCTACTTGACCTGCCGCCGCCTTTTTATTATAATAGGGACACCAAATCTGAACGTGGGAGATGGAAACGCTATGAGCACCGTCATGACCGCCAGCGAGGTCCACAAGCAGTACAATGAAGTGGTAACCGCCTTCCGCAAGTTAATTCCGGACCCCTCCCTGCGCATGACCTTCAGCCGGCAGGTGGACGGCTATATCCGCCAGTACGCCCTGGGGGTATGGCAGGCGGACAGTGCCAGCTCCATCTCCCCCCGGCACGTGGAGTTCTACAACGCCATCTGGACCCCGG
>CANPFP010000137.1 GCA_947573385.1 uncultured Bacillota bacterium
GCCCCCCTGGTGGGGCTGTCCGCCCTGATGACCACCACCCTGGGCAGCATGGAGGAGACCATCCGCCTGCTGCGGGCGGAGCAGGTTGCCTGTAAGGTGGTAGTGGGCGGCGCGGTGCTCACCCCGGACTACGCGAAAAAAATCGGGGCCGACTTCTACGCCAAGGACGCCAAGGAGAGCGTGGACGTGGCCCGGCAGGTGATTGGATAATTAAGGGGCGGCCGATGGCCGCCCCTTAATTATTGCTATTCCTGTGCCGATATAATAAAATAGAAAAAACCGTCGAAACGGGGGAATTGTTATGAACCAATACCCGTCTGAATGGGACACGCTGGAGGAGGAGCAGCCGGTGATTGAGACGGAGTACCAGCCGACTCAGGAGCCGCCCCGGCCTGTCCGCCCGGCCCCGCCGCCCCGGTCCCGGCAGGCGCCCAGCCGCCGGAGCGGGGGAGGAATGAACTGGCTGGCACTGGTAATCTCCATTCTGGCCCTGATTCTGGCCGGGACCGCCCTCTTCCTCGCCCTGAAACCGGAACCTGAGCCGGAGGAGTCCCCCGATATTTCGGAGGAGAAGCCTGTTACCTTCCGCTTTGGCGACCGGGAGATGACTCCGCTGGAGGGGATGCCCCTGAATCCCTACGACCGGGCCGGATTCGCAACGGACGAAAAGGGCCGCGTCACCTATGAGAGAGACGGCAGGCGGGCCAGAGCGGGAATCGACGTGTCCACCTATCAGAAGGAGATTGACTGGCAGGCGGTGGCCGATGACGGCATCGAGTTTGCCATCCTCCGCCTGGGCTACCGGGGCTACACCGAGGGCGGCCTGTTCCCTGACCAGACCTTCCAGACCAACCTCCGGGGGGCGCTGGACGCCGGGCTAGATGTGGGAGTCTACTTCTTTTCTCAGGCCATCACCCCCCGGGAAGCAGAGGAGGAGGCCGACTACATCCTCAGCACCATTGAGGGGCATGATATCGCCTACCCCATCGCCTTCGACTGGGAACCCATTTCCCCGGGAAATAACGCCCGCACCGATGGGCTGGACAACGAGACTCTGACGCAGTGCGCCGTCGCCTTCTGCGAAAAAATTCAGGAAGCCGGCTACCGTCCGGCGGTCTACTTCAACCAGAGCCTGGGCTACCTGCGCTACGACCTGCGGGAACTGACGGACTATCATCTGTGGCTGGCAGAGTATGACACGAAGCCGGATTTCTACTACCACTTCGACCTGTGGCAGTATACGCATACCGGCCGGGTGGCCGGGATTGAGGGTGATGTGGACCTGAATCTGGATTTGCGGCGGTAAAAGGCGTCTCAAAGAGAAAAACACCTGCTCCTGGGAAATAAAATATTCAGCGGCAGGCCTTCCCTGTAGGGAGGGCCTGTCTTTGTTTGTCTCAGCCCTGGGGATGGCTGCACCTCTTTCTCCCGCGCTCCATACAATGGAGTAGAAACCTGCCGCCGCTCCGCCGGCGGGTCTGGAGGTATTCTATGAAACATGAACTGAACATATGGGTGGTGGGCGGCGATCTGCGGCAGGCCAAGCTGGCCCAGCTGCTGGTCAAGGATGGCCACACCGTCCATACCTACGCCCTGGGCCAGCCCGGGGAGCCTGTCCCCGGGCTCGTCGCTGAGGACTCCTTGAGCCATGTGGACCGAGCGGATTGCGTCATTCTCCCCCTCACCGTCTCTGCCGGGAACGGGATGCTCAACGCCCCCCTGTCCCTGTCGGAGCACCCCATTGCCCCCGTTCTCGACCGGCTGTCTCCCCGGCAGTTTGTCTGCGGCGGGCGGGTGGACGGGGAGACCGAGGTGCTGGCCCGGGAACGGGGTCTCACCATCCACGATTACTTTGCCCGGGAGGAGCTGGCGGTGGCGAACGCCGTACCCACAGCGGAGGGGGCCGTTCAGCTGGCCATGGAGCGCCTGCCCATCACCATTCACGGCGCCCGGGTGCTGGTCATTGGCTTTGGACGGGTGGGGAGGCTTACCGCCCAGCGCTTCCAGGCCCTGGGCGCCCGGGTGAGCGTGGCTGCCCGAAGATATGACCACCTGGCCTGGGCCCAGGCTATGGGCTTTGGCGGGGAGCACCTGGCCAACCTGAAGGAGTGGCTGTGCGGCTATGACCTGATTGTCAACACTGTCCCCGCCCAGGTGCTGGGCCGGGAGGAGCTGGAGGATGTCAGGCCGGACTGCCTGATTCTGGATCTGGCATCCAAGCCGGGCGGGGTCGATCTGGGGGCCGCAGGCGCCCTGGACATCACCGTGATCTGGGCGCTGGCCCTTCCGGGAAAGGTGGCCCCTGTCACGGCCGGGGCGGCTATCCGGGATACCATCTATAACATGCTGCGGGAAATTGGAATGTAAGGCACTGCAGGGGCGGCTGAGACCGTCTCTGCCCGTTTTATAATGGAAAGGAAGATTCTTTTGGAAGATAAAACCGTTGGATTCGCGGTGTGCGGGTCCTTTTGCACCCACGCAAAGGCCATGGAGACGCTGGAACAGGTGAAGGCCCGGTTTGCCCGGGTGGTACCCATCGTCTCTGAGGTGACGGCGGCCACCGATACCCGATTCGGAAAAGCCCACGACCTGATGCGGGAGATGGAGCGCATCTGTGACCACCGGGTTATCGACAGCGTAAAGGGGGCGGAGCCTATTGGGCCGCAGGCGCTCCTCGATCTGCTTATTATCTGTCCCTGTACGGGGAACACCCTGGGCAAGCTGGCCGCAGGCGTGACGGATTCCAGCGTTACCATGGCGGCCAAGGCGCACCTGCGCAACCAGCGCCCCCTTCTCATTGCCCCCTCCACCAACGACGGGCTGTCCGCCTCCGCCGCCAGCATTGGAGCTCTGCTTCCACGGAAATACATCTACTTCGTCCCCTTCGGACAGGACGATTTTGAGAAAAAGCCCACCTCCCTGATGGCCGACTTTGCTCTGGTAGCCGACGCCGCACAAGCCGCCCTGGAGGGCAGACAGCTCCAGCCGATTTTGCTGCGCGCATGAAAAAAGCGCTCCGCATCCGTTCCGAATGACATCGAAAAAGAGTGTGCCGCTTCTTGCGGCGCACTCTTTTCGCTTGCACCTTGATCTGTTTCGCTGTTTTTTGCTCCTGCTGATGGGGGCAAGCGCCGGTAATTTCACAAATCACAACTTGAAGCGGAAGGCCCGGTATGATATAATCAAAGCTGTACCGGGTTATGCCGGGATATGCCAGGAGAACGAGCGGGAAAATGCCGCAAAACACCCGCAATGCCCGGAATATCAATACATTCAAGAGGTTTCAGGATATGACAAAAATCTTATTCGTCTGCCACGGCAACATATGCCGCAGCCCTATGGCTGAGTTTGTGATGAAGGATCTGGTGAAAAAAGCTGGGCTGGAGAGCCGGTTCCATATCGAGTCCGCGGCCACCAGTACCGAAGAGATCGGCAATCCGGTCTATCCCCCGGCCCGGCGCAAGCTGGCTGAGCACGGCATCGGCTGCGCCAGCAAGACGGCCCGCCAGCTGAAGCATTTTGACTACAGCCAATATGATTTTCTGGTTGGGATGGACGGAGCCAATTTACGGAACATGCACCGAATCTGCGGCGGTGATCCCGACGGCAAGCTGTACCTGCTGATGGAGTTTGCGGGCCGCCCGGAAGCGGAGGTGGCAGACCCGTGGTATACAGGGGACTTTGAGACCACCTGGCAGGATGTGCTGGCCGGGTGTCAGGGGCTGCTGGATTCTCTGCAAACGTAGAGGGAGAATGAAAACAGTTCAGGAGGGAAGGACGTTCCGCCGTATGGGGGATGTCGGGGTACATCCGGTGCTGAGCCGGTGGACATAAAATAGTAATGCTTGTCCAAGTGATGATACTATGATATAATCGGAAAGGAAGGGAGGGGGGCTCATGAGAAAAAAACATCCCGTTTTGTCGCTGCTGCTGGCCACTGTGCTGGTGGTTTGGCTGTTCCCGCCCATACCTGTCTCGGCGGCCAGCCTGTATTTTACCGCCATTAACGACAGCATAGCCCCCCTGACCTCCGGCTCTATGCCCTGCTGGTCGGGCGGGACGCTCTATGTGCCTTATACGGTCTTCGACGCCAGCCAGAACGGGGTGGGCGTCAGCCTTGGGCTCTATACCAGCTACCACAACAGAAATCACACCGTTACCATCTTTAACTTGAAGCAGATGCTGGTGTTTAACCTGGAGCGGGGGACCTGCCGGGATGAGATGACAGGGGCCACCTACGACGCCAAGGCCATCAGGCGAAACGGAAAGCCCTATGTCCCGCTGTATATGGTGTGCTCCTTCTTTGGAATGGATTATAGCTACAATCAGCTGCCCTATATCTCTCAGGGCTATCTGGTGCGGATTAAGAGCGCTGATGCAGTGCTGGATGACGCGCTGTTTATCGACAGGGCCCGGGAACTGATTAACAACCGCCTGCGGGACTATACCCAGAGTCTCAGCCCCGCTGAGACCACTCCCACCAGCCCGGTAAATCCCGTCACCCCCCCTGAGGTGGACAGGAGCAACGTGGCCACCTATCTGGCCTTCCGCTGCGAGAGTGCCGACGGCCTGCCCGCCCTCCTGAGCACCTTGGACGGTACAGGACAGTATGCCGTGTTTTTCCTGCCGCCCCAGGTGATTGAGACGGAGGGAGATCTGGTCCGCCGCATCCTGGGCACCGGCCACAGTGTTGGCGTTTTGTCCCAGGACGGAGAGGAACAGGATTTGGAGCGGGGCCGGCTCGCGCTGGAAGAGCAGACCCACACCCGGACAACCCTGGCCTATGTCCCGGAGACGGCCCGGCCCGGATTGGAGGAGCGGGGCTGGGTGTGCTGGAAGGAGACCCTGTCCCTGGAGCCCAACAGTACCGTAGGGGGGACCGCCTTTGCCAATACCGTTTTAAACCAGCTGGGCACTCGCCGCCGCACCGTTTACCTCACGCTGGAGGGGAGCGGCAATACTGCCCGGGTGCTGTCTGCCCTTCTGCGGCAGCTCAGCAGCAATCAATATACCGTGGCCGTCCCTATGGAGACCAAGCTGTAAAAAACCGCCGGCATCGCCGGCGGTTTCCGTTTATTTCCCAAAAATCTCCGCCGCGTGCCGCATGTTCTCGATGATGGACACTGAGAAGGGACAGCGCTTCTCGCAGGCGCCGCAGGCCACGCACTCCCCGGCGTGGTGGGGGAGAACTGCGTAGTGCTCCCACACCGTCTCGGGCACCTGGCCCTGGGCGCGGGCCAGGTTCAGGAACTTGGTCACGGAAGCCACGTCGATGCCCTGGGGACAGGGGGCGCAGTGGCCGCAGTACATGCAGTGGCCCTCCCAGCTGATTTTGGGCATGGCGGCGAAGGCGGCGGCGTAGTCCTTTTCGCTGTCCGGGGCCTCCTCGTAGGCGGCGCACTGGACCAGCTCCTCCACCGTCCGGGCCCCCGCCATCACGCAGGCCACCCCGGGCCGGGTGAGGG
>CANPFP010000138.1 GCA_947573385.1 uncultured Bacillota bacterium
TGGACCAGTTCTGGATGCCCTATGTGGAGGACACCTCCTTCTATCCCGTGGACTGTGTGTTCACCGGGATGGAGATGGAGACCATCGACTGGCACAAGGCCGATTTTGAGAGCGCCGTCAAGGAACAGGAGGGCCTATGGCTCCGGGACGGCGGCCCCACCGACGCGGAGTGGGAGGCCTATAAGGAGCGTCTGTCCAAGAAATGCGGCATGGACGACCTGCTCCAGGTCTATCAGGACGCCTACAACCGCTACACCGCCGCGAAATAAGTAAGAATGCAGTCCCCCCTCCGTGGGGGACTGCAAATAACAAGGATATTCGGAGGAATGTTCCATGACCAGTGAACTGCTGCAAAAGGCCCGGGACTTTGAAGCCCAGTACGGTCCCCATATCCCTGACAGCGAGCGCCCCGCCTTTCACGCCACCCCCACCATCGGCTGGATGAACGACCCAAATGGGTTTTCCTTCTACCAGGGGGAGTGCCACCTGTTCTACCAGTACCACCCCTACTCCAACGAGTGGGGCCCCATGCACTGGGGACATCTGAAGACAAAGGATTTCATCCGCTGGGAACGTCTCCCCGCCGCGCTGGCCCCCGACCGGGACTATGACGCCGCCGGATGCTTCTCTGGCGGCGCGGCGGAGCTGCCCGACGGGCGTCAGCTGCTGATGTACACCGGCGTCCGGCGCGGTCACAACGCAGAGGGCTTTCTTCAGGACGTCCAAACCCAGTGCGTTGCAATCGGCGACGGGGTGAATTATGAAAAGTGGGGCGAAAATCCGATCCTGGACGAAAGGAATCTGCCCGAGGGGGGCAGCATCGTTGACTTCCGGGACCCCAAGGTGTGGCAGGACACAGACGGGAGTTTTTACGCCGTCATCGGCAACCGTACCGCCGACGGCAGCGGGGCGGTTCTGCTGTATCAAAGTCGGGACGGCCTTAAGTGGGAGTTTGTCCGCGCCCTGGACGCCAGCCGGAACCAGTACGGCAAGATGTGGGAGTGCCCCGATTTCTTCCCTCTGGACGGCAAACAGGTGCTGATGACCAGCCCCCAGGATATGAACCCGGTAGGGCTGGAGTTCCACGCCGGCAACGGCACCCTCTGCTTGATCGGAGACTATGATCCCCAGGGGAAAGGGTTTGTGCGGCAGCATATTCAGGCTATTGACTATGGAATCGACTTCTACGCTGCTCAGACCCTGTTCGCGCCTGACGGCCGGCGTATCATGGTTGCCTGGATGCAAAACTGGGACACCGCCGGAGCCAAGCCTCACCACTGCCGCTGGTTCGGCCAGATGACCCTGCCCCGGGAACTGTCCATCCGAAACGGACGTCTGTACCAGAATCCGGTCCGGGAGCTGGAGAACTATCGGGACTGTTGTGTGATCCATAGAAATATCCCAGTCTGCGGGGAAATCAACCTGCCCGGCGTCCAGGGGCGGGTGCTGGATATGACCGTCACCGTCCGTCCCAACGGCACGGAACCGTACCGCTGGTTCCGCATTCGGGTGGCAAAGGACGGAGAACATGAGACGATCATCCGCTACCGTCCCAGCAACGGCACCCTGAAAATCGACCGCACCCGCAGCGGCCTGCCTCGGGATATCGTCCACACCCGCAGCTTTTTGGTCCGGCCCCAGGACGGCGCAATCAAGCTGCGCATCATTCTGGACCGGTTCAGCGTGGAGGTCTTTGTCAACGACGGCGAACAGGCAGCCACTACCGTCATCTACACCCGCCAGTCAGCGGACGCCATTACTTTTGAGGCAGGCGGCTCTGTGCTGATAGATGTGGAAAAATATGACTTGGCATTTGACGGACCAGAAATGGAGACATAACCCATGGAAAAAACGGTTTGATGTTGTTGCGCTGGGAGAACTCCTCATGGATTTCACTGAAAACGGTCTCGGCGGCCAGGAGAACCTGCTATTTGAAGCCAATCCGAATCCTTGTTACAGAAGGTACCCGAGCGGATTGCAAAGAAGCTGTCCACTTGATCGAGGGTATTTCTGCGGAAACTCTGCTGGCAGACCGTGGCTATGATAAATATCTCTATAAACAGCGTCATTTGGTAGAAAACTGCTTCCTAATCCTGAAACGCTGGAGAGGTATTGCCACTCGTTATGCCAAAACTCATATACCAAGAGAACATTTGTCAAGGGGGATTTCACCAAAAGGTAAAATCCCCCTTAAGCTGGAATAGCTTATAATTCTCTTTAATCATCAAGGGTCTGGATGGTTCCGCTCCATAGACGCAGTATGTTCTTTATCTATGATGTCCAAAAGTTCAGCTATACGACCTTCAGTATAGTTTTTTCGACATTCCGCCATGATTGAGGTAAATTCCTCAGAACCATCATACCAAGCGGCATCGGCAGAGGCAATGAAGCCACAAAGCAATTCTGCTGTTGAAGTTGGTTTCCAACCAGGGAGTTCAGTAATCTGGTCCCCCAAAAGTACAAGATATGTTAAAACGGTATTGGGAGCCTCCAAAAAGCGACTACGCAATTCATCTTGCGCACCCTCGCTAGCCCCGTCGGCAACCAGCAAAAAGGCGACTAATTGGTCAAGAGGAACGGTATCTGTGTGGTCGAAGACGTACACGAAATTGGGATTATCAAAGCTACCATTAAGGTTAAATGTGTCTGCATCCGTACTAAGTGTTTGCCACTCTGTTGCTTCCAATTCCGGCAGAGACGTTTGCACCGAAACTTCGTCAGGTTGTTGAGATGATGTTTCATTAGTATTCCCGCAGGCGGAAAGCAGAAACAGCAGCGACATGGCAAATATAAACTTTTTCATATGACCTCCATAACCCCCAATCTGGCGATTTGTCACGGGCCAAGTATACCGCCAATTGGAATGACTGTCAATCTCATTTATAGGTGCTGACACGCTCGTCTCATAAACCAACAACTTGCACAAAACGGTATAACCTAAACAATTTTGTCACTCCGGAAATGGGGCGGTTTGGGATAAGAAGAGGGGCAGTCAAGCTCTGCTTCTACGCACTCAGCCCTTCAATTTTGTGCAAAATTACATTTATGAGACGGACGTGTAGGTGCTGACAGTAGCGGGCAAGCAATGCACAGGTATATACCCTGTGCCGCTTGTTGGTGGCCAATGGCCCCCAAGCCCCCAGTGATCGGCGCGGCTGCGTCCGATGCACAAGCCGCCGTTGGCGTTTGCTGGGATTATACCAGCAGGGGAGGACACCCCGGCGGAGCCGCCCCCGGAGGGCGCACGGCTGCCGTCAGGCAGTACCACCGCTGGCCCCTGGCCGGTGGTGAGTAAGTGCGCTCTTCGAGAGGGCCGACAAAGGGAACGGAGCACCCAGGTCATCCCCGGACGCTCCCCCTTCGGTTCCCTCCTGCTGGTCGATCACCGCCTTTCCGGCCTGTGTCATTTTGCCACAAATGAACCGTCAGCCAATGTGTATTTGGGTGGTGAAACCACCCTTTACACAATACATCTCAGGATTCGCGCTTGAAAAAGAAAGGGGCGTCTGGTATAATGAGTGCCAGTGCAGCAATGCTGTTGTGTAGGTGGTTGTGCACCTGCGCAGGGACGTGGGGGGGTCGAAACCCCACGTCCTGTCTCTATTTGTCTCGTGAGGACGGTATATCATGTTTTGCCGGATAATACAAGAGGTAAATGTGATTAAAATGGAGAATCCCTGAATAAGCCCGGCCCGGTGGAACTTCCACCGGGCCGGCTGTGCTTATTTGGGCAGGGGCACATCCTTCTGTTCGAAGCAGGCCCCCAGCTCCACCGAGGTCTGGGAGTCGCCGTACTGCTTGATGGCGGCCAGAAGGGTGTCCAGCTGGCGGGTGTCGGCCACGGCAAAGCGCAGCAGGGCGTTGAGCTTGCCCACCAGATGGTGATGGGCGGTGATGGCGGGGGTGTCCTCGCAGAACTGGCAGAAGGCGCCGTACTTCTCCGGGAAGACGGCCACCAGGATAAAGCCGGTGAGGTTGCTGTCCAGCAGGGTGCGGTCGATGTTGACGGAAAAGCTCTTGATGACCCCCTTCTCCTCCATGCGCCGGATGCGCTCCGACACGGCGGGGGCGGTGAGACCCACCCGGTCCCCGATGGTTTTCAGGGTGGTGCGGCTGTCGGCCTGGAGCAGGTTGAGGATCTGATAGTCGGTGCGGTCCATCAGCCAACCACCACCGCACCCTTCTTAACCACAGTCTTGGCCAGGTTGCTGCCCATGCGGTAGCAGATGTAGTCCAGGTCGGGGGCGTCCCAGATCACCAGGTCGCCCTGCTTGCCCGGCTCCACCGAGCCCACCTGACCGGCCATGTCGATGGCGGCGGCGGCGTTGAGGGTGACGGCGGTGAGGACCTCCTCCGGGGTGAGCTTATACTTGAGACAGCCCAGGTTGATGACAAATTGCAGGTTGAGACAGGGGCAGGACCCGGGGTTGAAGTCGGTGGCCATGGCCACGGGGACGCCGGCATTCACCATATCCCGGGCGGGGGCGAAGGTGGCCCCCAGGTAGAAGCTGGTGGCGGGGAGCAGACAGGCCACCACGCCGCCCTTTGCCAGGCTGGCGATGCCCTCGGGGGGGCAGACAATCAGGTGCTCGGCGGAGATGGCCCCGAGCTCACCGGCCAGCACCGAGCCGCCGATGGCTTCGATCTCGTCGGCGTGAATTTTGGGGCGCAGGCCGTATTTCAGGCCGGCCTCCAGCACCTGACGGGACTCCTCCACGGTGAAGGTGTCGGCTTCGCAGAACACGTCGCAGTATTTGGCGATGCCCTGCTCCTTCACCTTGGGTATCATCTCCTCGCACACCAGCCGGATGTACTCTGCCCGGTTAGCCTTGTACTCGGCGGGCACCAGATGGGCCCCCATGAAGGTGGCAACGATGTCCATATGGTGGCGGTCATTCAGGTTTTTGATGACTTGAAGGGCCTTCAGCTCGTGCTCGGTGGCCAGACCGTAGCCGCTCTTGGCCTCCATGGTGGTCACGCCAAAGTGGAGCATCTCATCCAGTGCCCGGACGGCCTTGGCGGTGAGCTCCTCCTCAGTGGACTGGCGGGTAGCGTTGGTGGTGGACTGGATGCCGCCGCCGGCGTTTTGAATCTCCAGATAGGTCTTGCCATGGAGCTTCATGCCCAGCTCATTCTGCCGCCAGCCGCCGAAAATCAGGTGGGTGTGGGCGTCCACCAGGCCGGGAGTGACCAGGTTTCCGCCTGCGTCGATGGTCTCATCCGCCGCCGGGGCGGGGCCGGTGCCCACCTGGGCGATGACGCCGTCCTCCATCAGGACCCAGGCGTCCTTGAGAATTTGAATCTCTCCCTGCTCCGGGCCCTTCCTGGGGCCGGACCCCTGGGGGGTGGCCAGCATACCGA
>CANPFP010000139.1 GCA_947573385.1 uncultured Bacillota bacterium
TGGAGACGGGCCAGGCGTCGGTGTCCATGCTCCAGCGGCGGCTGAAGCTGGGCTACGCCCGGGCCGCCCGGCTGGTGGACCAGCTGGAGGAGAAGGGCATCGTGGGCCCCTTCGAGGGGAGTAAGCCCCGGCAGCTGCTGGTGACAAAAGAGCAGTGGCAGGAGATGAAGTACCGCCAGGGCATCACCACCCCCGGCGACGCCTTCGCCGCTCCGGACCCCGTCCAGCCGGAAGAGAGCGCACCCCCCTTCGACGTGGAGGACGCCCTGGACAGGGCGGAGGAGGATACCTTATAAGCCCCCCTTGCCAAAGGGGGGAGGGCCGCCGGACTTTGTCCGGTGGCGGGGGGATTCCGATGGCTGGTACGGCTGTGTTGAACGGAATCCCCCAGTCACCGCCTGCGGCGGTGCCAGCCCCCTTTAGCAAGGGGGCCTTTGGAACAGAAACGAACCATTCAGCGCCGAAAGCCCCCCTTGCCAAAGGGGGGTGCCCCCGCAGGGGGCGGGGGGATTCCGACGACAGGATGTGTGTCGATGGGGCGGAATCCCCCAGTCACGGCTTCGCCGTGCCAGCCCCCTTTCACAAGGGGGCCTTAAAGGAGAGAAAAATACACATGACCCAACAAAACCGGCAGCGGGCGGTCCGCCTTTTTGTGGTGGTGCTGGCCCTTACCGCCCTGGCCAACGGCCTGGGCAACACCATCTTTTCCAACTACTTCAACGAGGTTTTCCACATCGACTCCGTCCAGCGGGGGTTTATTGAAGTTCCCCGGGAGAGCCCCGGCATCCTGTGCATGGTGCTGGTGGCCGCCCTGGGCTTTCTGGGCAACCTGTGGATGTCCGTTGCGGCCCAGGTGCTGGTGCTGATTGGCTTCATTGTGCTGGGCTGGATGTCCCCCGGCTACGGGACCATGCTGGTGTTTCTGTTCATCCACTCCCTGGGGATGCACTTCTTTATGCCCCTGAACGACGCCATCTCCATGGACCTGGCCGAGAAGGGGAAGGTGGGAACCACCCTGGGCAGGTTCAAGGGGGTAAACACCCTGTTTTCCATGGCTGCGGCGGTACTGGTGTTCGTTGGCTTTCGGACGGGCTTTTTCAGCTTCCAGTCCAAAACGGTTCTGCCCTTTGCCATCGGAGCGGCTGCGACCGCCGGGGCGGTGGTGCTGCTGGCGCTGATGGCCCTGTCCAGCGGACAGAGGGACGCGGTGAAAAACCACAGGCTGCTGTTCCGAAGGCGGTACATGCCCTACTACATGGTCACCCTGGCCTACGGCTGCCAGAAGCGGATTAAAATCGTCTTTGCCCCCTGGGTGGTGATTAACCTGCTGGGGCGGGGGGCGGACACCGTGGCCCTGCTCACCATCGTGGTCCACCTGGCGGGGACCGGGCTGGCCCCCGTTATTGGAAAGCTGCTGGACAGGCTGGGCGTGAAGCGGATGCTGTGGGTGGAAGCTGTCTACATCGCGGTTTCCTTCTCGGTAATGGGCCTGCTGGCCGGGATGCTGGCAGGGGGGAGCTTCGGCCTGAGCGACCCCCTCACATGGCTGGTCTTCGGGGCCTATGTGCTGTGCGTCCTCTTCGAGCAGTTCAACATGGTCCACTCCTACATGATGCGCGCCATCGCCCTGGACCCCAGCGAGGTCACCCGCACCCTGTCCGTGGGGCTGAGCGTGGACCATGTGATGGCCATTGTCGCGTCCCCCGTTATGGGCCTGATTTGGAATGCCTGGGGCGTACAGTATGTATTCTGGCTGGCGGCGCTGTCCGCTCTGTTCCAGGTGGCGGCCGCCGCCATGACGGAGCGGTAGGGAGAAATGTTTCATTTATATTAAATTTCGCCAAAGCTCTTTACATCGACAAAGTTTTGGAGTACACTAGGCTAAAAGCTGCATTTTGGAGGTGCTGGTATGGACGAGATGGATTTTACCCGTAAATTCAGTCTGGGCGATCAGCGTGACATGGAAATCAAGGCCATTCTGACTACAGTGTATCAGGCGCTGCAGGAGAAGGGCTATAACCCCATCAACCAGATCGTGGGCTACATCCTGTCCGAGGACCCCACCTATATCACCAACCACAACAACGCCCGGGCTCTCATCCGCAAGGCGGACCGGGACGAGCTGCTCCAAACCCTGGTCAGGTACTACCTGACCCACTAAACAGACCAAAAACGGCCCGCCCACCGGCGGGCCTCTTTTCATAGGAGGGACATACATGAACATCTTAGTCAGCCACTGCTTTTTAGGGGAGCCCTGCCGGTACGACGGACAGAGCCGGCTGGACCGGCAGGTCATTGAGCTCCACCGGGCGGGGCACAACCTGATTCCCGTTTGCCCCGAACTGCTGGGGGGCCTGGACGTCCCCCGGTCTCCTGCGGAAATCCAGCCTGACGGCCGGGTCCTTAGCCAGGACGGCCAGGACGTCACCGCCGCCTACCGGGCCGGAGCGGAGCGGGCGCTGGAGATCGCCAGAGAGAACGGGTGTACTGTGGCCGTGCTGAAGGCCCGGTCCCCCTCCTGCGGCTGCGGGGAGGTGTACGACGGCACCTTTACCCACACGGCGGTCCCCGGCTGGGGGGTGACTGCCCGCCTGCTGGCCGGCGCCGGCATCGAGGTGATGGACGAGGAGCACCTTCAGGCCCGGCTGTACCTGTAATACCCGTCCGGCGTCCCTGCACATGAGTGGACAAAAATCCATCGAAAACGGTCTGACGATAAAAAATTTAGGACCGGTCAAAGCGGTATGAAAGACCTCCCCCCGGAAATACTGGAAACAGTATCACACCGGGCGGGAGGTTTTTTCCATTATGCAGCACAAAGTGGAGATATGCGGGGTGAACACTGCCAAGCTGAAGGTGCTGAAAAGCAGCGAGACCCAGGCGCTCCTTCTCCGGGCCAAGGCGGGGGACGCCGCCGCCCGGGAGGAGCTCATCGCCGGCAACCTGCGGCTGGTGCTGTCGGTGATTCAGCGGTTCGCCAACCGGGGGGAGAACGCCGACGACCTGTTTCAGGTGGGGTGTATCGGCCTGATTAAGGCCATCGACAACTTCAACACCGACCTGAATGTGAAATTTTCCACCTACGGGGTTCCGATGATCGTGGGGGAGATACGCCGCTACCTCCGGGACAACAGCACCATGCGGGTGTCCCGGGCCATGCGGGACACCGCCTATAAGGTCCTCCAGGCCAAGGAGGCCTACATGGCGGAGCATCAGAAGGAGCCAACCGTGGAGGAGATTGCCAAGATTCTGGATGTGAAGCGGGAGGATGTGGTCTTCGCCCTGGACGCAATTTTGGAGCCGGTCTCCCTCTATGAGCCGGTGTATTCCGACAGCGGGGACACCATCTGCGTGATGGACCAGGTGAAGGACAACAAGAACAACGATGAGATGTGGGTGGAGCGCATCGCCCTGAAGGAGGCGGTGGGCCACCTCACTGACCGGGAGCGGAAGATTCTGTCCATGCGCTTTTTCCAGGGCAAGACCCAGATGGAGGTGTCCGCCGAAATCGGCATCTCTCAGGCCCAGGTCTCCCGGCTGGAGAAGAACGCCCTGCGGCAGATTCGGAAGGAGATGTGAGGGGCTGCGCGCGTCCAAAGGCCCCCTTGCCAAAGGGGGCTGGCATTCGCGAAGCGAATGACTGGGGGATTCCGTTTCCAGAAAGGCTCTGCGGAATCCCTCCACCACCGCCTTCGGCGGCGGTCCCCCTCCCTTAGGGGGCCGGCATTCGCGAAGCAGCAGAATCCCTCCACCACCGCCTTCGGCGGCGGTCCCCCTCCCTTTGGCAAGGGAGGCTTTGGAGTTCTCCTGCACTTCAAAAAAATCCAGAGCGGTTTCTCTCTCTCTCCGCCGCCCACAGAGCGGCACAGTATCAGTAGCGGTAGCAGTATCAGTAACGGTTTCAGTAACAGTAACGCGGCCTTCAATGTATGCAAACATGCAACTTTATCCCTTCCCCCCTGTGGGGTAAGGAGATGATTGATATGACAAAGCCGAAAAAGAGTTTTGTGGTTTACTTTGACAGCTACCCCATCCTGTCCGCCTTGCCCATGGAGCAGCGGGGACTGCTGTTCTCCGCCCTCATGATCTACGCCGACCGGGTGTGGCGGGACCGCTCGGTCACCCTGGAGGAGGTGCTGGAGGGGTTTCCCAGGCTGTCCCCGGAGGCCCGGATGGCCTGCGGCTTTATGGGCGCGGCCATCCAGCGGGACACGGACGCCTGGCTGAACAGACGGGAGTACCGCCAGCAGGGCAAGACGGAGTGTCAGAAAAGGGGGGACCCGGAGACAGCCAACCGCCGGGCCAGAGAGGACATGGACCGGCTCCGGCGGCTGCTGGAGCGGGAGACAGTGAAGGGGGAGGTTTAGTCCCGCCGCAGGTCCTCGCCCTGATAGTACCGCTGTAACGGGCGGTAGCTCAGCGCAGCCACGGTGCCGGTGATGATGATTTCCGGCACCATGTAGCTGGCATTGTAGGAGATGGACCAGATGGGCGGAGCCCAGCCCAGCTCGTTGGGCCACAGGACCTCCCACACCGCCACGCCGGAGATGTAGTGGCAGGCCAGCCGGATGAGAAAGGTGACTGCGATGCCCAGCACCAGCGCCGCCTGCTGGTTCTTCAGCCGGTTTTTGAACATGGCCGCCAGCCCGATTACCGAGTAGGCAAACACATAGTCAAAGAGGATAATCAGGATGGCGGTCCACACATTGGTGGCGTACTGTACATTGGAGATGCCCAGCAGCATCTGGAGCAGGCTGTGGACGAAGGCGGTAAACAGCCCCCAGCGGCAGCCGTACCGCCAGGAGACCAGCACCAGGGGCAGCATGGAGCAGAAAGTGATTCCGCCCCCCAGCGCCCAGGGTCCCTTGAACTCGAACATGGACAGCACGGTGCCGATGGCGATCATGACCGCGCTCTCCACCAGGCGGCGGGTTTGCAGGTTTGTCATTGTCGATTCCTCCAAATAAAAAAATACCGCATTACATCCGGACGGGTGTAGTGCGGTTTTAGAGGAGACGGCGGCACGGTCTCTCTTTCACTTCCTACGCCGGCATTACCCGGATCAGGTTCAAGGGACCGGAGACAGCTGTGTTTGTCTCTGCATCTCAGCCGGGAACTAGGCTCCCAGCGCCCCTGTGTTCGATTGTACTGCGGTTCGCAGTCCATTGTAGACCCTGGCGGAGGGTTTGTCAACCTTTTTTATCCCAGCGCCACGTCCAGAATCATCATCAGCAAAAAGCCCGCCATCACCCCCAGGGTGCCCGAGTGGCCCCCCTGGGACAGGTTGGCCTCGGGGATGAGCTCCTCCACCAC
>CANPFP010000140.1 GCA_947573385.1 uncultured Bacillota bacterium
TTTGACCCCGTGGAGCGCCACGGGCTTTTTTTGCGCCCAAAATCAACAACATGGAGGTAATTTTTCTATGAAGCGGAAAACCATCACCCACGCGGCTCGGCTGCTGTGCGTCCTGGCCCTTGCCATGACCATGACCACCGCCGCCTTTGCCGCCGACCCGCCTGAACCCGCCCAGCCGTCCCCCTGTTATCCCACCGCCGTCACCCGGAGCGAGGACGGCGGCGAGATCAGGAAGATGTACGACCTGGGGCCGGAGGACGACCCCGCTGGCATCCCCCGTTCCGACTTTGAGCAGGAGGGCTACCACTACACCCTCACCGACCTGCTGAAACAGGAGCTTCCCGCCAACGAGAGCCGCCAGCACACCGAAACGGTGTCCGTGCCCAGCCAGAGCAAGGACATGGGCGCGGTGCTGGCCCTTCTCCCGCAGACAAAGGAGTTCATCACCGAGGATGGCCTGTCCGGGACGCTGGCCCTGAAGCTGGACACGGTGAACGTGGAGGTGGCGGGGTATGGCAGTTCCACCAAGACCCTGACCGCCAGCCGCACCTACCCCGGCCTTGCCGACCAGGACACGCAGTATATCCCCAAGTCCATCACCGACAACGGCCACTCCCTGACCCTCCAGACCGTGAACTGGCAGACCGAGGGGGACGGCCACTTTACCGCCGTGGCCTCCTACTCCGGCTCCGCCACCAGCTCCTATGTGAAGGGCTACACCGTCACCGCTGAATATGCGGGAACCGTGAGCCGCATCAATCTGAATAAGATACGCTATGTGGCGATCTTCGAGGGCACCGCCCTGGAACCCGCCCCCACCGAGGAACCCGGCGACACCTCTGACCCCGGCCTGACCGACCCCGCCGACCCCACCGCTCCCGCCGAGCCGACCACTCCCACTGACGCCCCCACCGGCGAAAAGAACAGCGTCCTGCCCGTGGTGGCCGTTGTCGTGGTGGTGCTGCTGGGCGGCGGCGTGTTCTACTTCATCAAACGCAGGAGGTAATCTACCATGAAGAAACTGACCACGCTTTTTTCCGTTCTGTGCCTGATGCTGGCCCTGACTGTCCCCGCCAGCGCCCTTGAGTACAACATCGACGGCCCCGGCGACCCGGAGTACGGCAAGTCCACTTCCATCGAGCCGGTCGTCACGGCTGACCGGGGCGAACTGCCCAACGTGGACGTGAGCAAGAACGCGGCCCTGATCCCGCCCACGTTCGGAAGCCCCACCGCCTACACCCTGAACACCGGCAACCCCCTGACCCCCAATCTGGCCCCCGGCTATATGCTGGGCGAGGGGGCCGTCATCAACGGCAATACCGGCGTCACCGTGGCCCCGCCCGACTTCAACACCATCCCCAGCGGCATCGTGTCCGGCGGCGGCACCAACACCGGGGGCACGGCTACCCCCACCCCCTCCACCGGCTTCACGGAGGTCACGTCCGACCTCTACTATAAGGGCGGCTATCTGGCTACCCTGAAAATCCCCAGCCTGAATGTGAACGTCAAGGTCTACGAGGGTACGGGCAGCTCCGTCCTGGCGAAAGGGGCGGGCCATTTTGAGGACACCAGCATTTGGGACGGCAACTGCGCCATCGCCGGTCACAACCGTGGGGCCAACTGCTACTTTGGCGACATCCACACCCTGAATGTGGGCGACACCATCACCCTGACCACCCGGCTGGGCACCCGCACCTACTCCGTCACCAGCGTGAACAAGATCAGCGAAACGGACAACTCCCTGCTGGCCCCCACCGCTGAAAACTGCGTGACCCTGTTTACCTGCGTCCGCAATCAGAGCGCCTACCGCTGGGCTGTCCGGGCCGTGGAGGTCTGATACCCGCTGAAAAGGTATTCGCACGTTGGACTGTTTTCTCCCTTTGTGGTACTGTTGGGACAGCAAAGCCCCGAACATATCACATAGGAGGTCGTTCATAATGAAAAACAGTCTGAACCGCTTGCTTGCCGGGATCGCCTGCACCGTCCTTGTCGCCGGTTTGAGCGTTCCGGCCCACGCCGCAGAAGCCCAGCCGGAAGCCTACACCATCAGCGCCGCCCAATGGAGCCGGGAGGACTTCTCCCAGGACGCCAACCCGGACGTGTTCACCGCCACCTATGACCGGGCGCTCTACAACACCATCCGGCAGACGTTGGTGGACGGCACCAGCGACACCGCCCCCGCCTACACGATGGTGGGCGACAGCGAGTACAGCGCCGTCAAGAACCTGCTGGCCCGGATGGAGGGCGTTGTGCGGTACGAGCATCACGTCCCGGAGAACTTCACCAACTACTGGCAATACCTGGACTACTTCGCCGTGTCCGCCGCCATGCCGGAGAACTACCAAGCGCCCTTTGACTTCATCCAGCCCATCATCGCAGAAGCGGCGGAGCTGGACACGGACAGCGAAAAGGTGGAGTACCTGAACGACTACCTGTGTACCCTGCTGGCCTACAAAAAGGGCAAGACGGCGGGCGTGACCCGCACCTTTGCCCAGCACAGCGGGGAACTTCAAGCGGCCTGCGGCTCCTACGCCAGAGCGTTCAAATTCCTGTGCGGGGCGGCTGGCATCCCCTGCTTCACCATCAGCACCAGCAACCACACCTGGAATATGGTCTATGTGGACGGCCAGTGGCTCCATGTAGACGTGTCCCTGAACGACCTGACAAGCAGCCATTCCATGCTGCTTCGGGAAACCTACCCCAACCATCCAGACCGAGCGCCGGAACAGACGGCTTTCCTGAAAGAGCTGTTCGTCCCCGGCTCGACTAAGTAAGACAACCGAACAAGCGCATCGGATAGGCAGACTGTGAAAGCAGCCTGCCTTTTCTTATGCCCGGAAAGAAAGGAGAACCCATGAAACACAAGCATTTCAACCGCCTGCTGTCCATGCTGCTGGTGGTGGCTACGCTGTTCGGCCTGATGGCCGTCCCCGCCAGCGCCGCCTCGCTGGGCGACAGCGGCACTGTTACCATCCAACAGGCCGGATACGGCAACTATCTGTCCAAGAAGAACGGCGGCACCATCGGCGGCGGCTACTGGAAGTACACCAGCAACAACGGCGTGACCGGCACCGCCTACTGCGTCAACCACGGGCTGAAAGGGGTATCCCCCTCCAAGGCCCTGACGGTGCAGGAGTACAACCGGGAACCTAAGACGATGGGAGCCTTTGCGAATGGCTATCCGAACCGCACCTTGGAGCAGTTCAAGGAGCTTCACGCCAATGATGTGCGGGGCATCGCCAGTCTGACGGAGGACGAGTACAAATACGCCACCCAGATGGCGGTTTGGGCCACCTGCGGCCAGCTCTCCGTCCCCGGCACCTCCTTTACCGCTGGCCGGGATGTTCTGACGGAACCCACCTCGGACGCTCAGAAAATCCGCGTTTTTGACAGCATCAAGGCCATCCTGCGCCTTGCCAACGGCTGGACGCAGCACCTCCACACCGGCCTGTCCCTCCGGGCCGAGGAAAACCGGGACGTGCGCGGCGTGGAAGTGGTGAACGAGTTCGGCCTGGAAGGGGCCGCAGAGGACGGCACCGACGGCATCAAGCTGGAGCGCATCAACGGCAGGGAGTATTACACCCGCGTGGTGTATGTGTCCTCCGCCACCTCCACCTGGATCGACGATTACAAGACCAAGGTGTACTCCACCGACGCCCCCCAGGGCACCATCTTTGTGGCGGAGAACAATTCGCCCCTGGAAACGGTGCAGGAGAACGGGGCCACCTGCTACAAGGTGGACACCAGCAAGAACCGCACCACCACCCTCAACTCCAACGGCGGCGAGTATTACGGCGCGTTCAAGGTCTGCATCCCCGTGGACACCGCTGCCGCCGAGGGCAGCTTCACCATCAAGGCGGCGGGCGGCGTGGCGCAGTTCAACTTGTATCTGGCCTACAACCCCTCCGCGTCGGAGCAGTCCTATATCATTTCCGACCCCGGCTACACCAACCTGGACGCCCAAATCCCCTTTAATTGGAGCGGCACGGAGGAACCCGACACCGCCAGCTTGCAGGTAATCAAGGCCGGGGCGGGCGGCGCTCCCCTGGAGGGGGCCGAGTTTACCCTGACCGGCGATAATGGCACCAGCGTCAGCGGCACCACCGACCGCAACGGCCAGATCGTGTGGCGTGACCTGCCCGCCGACGAAAAGTTTACCCTGACGGAAACCGCAGCCCCGGAGGGCTATCAGATCGTGGCCCCCATGAACGTCACCCTGACCGCTGGCCGCACCGAGTATGTGACCATCACGGACGACGTGGAACGGGGCTTCACCATCAAGAAGGTGGACGCGCAGAACAAGGGCAGCTTGCAGGGGGCCGTGTTCCGCTTTGAGCAGATCGACGGCTCCTATATGACCACCGGCATCACCGGCTTTGACGGCACCATCTCTTTTGAGGGCGACGAGCTGCCCTACGGCTCTTACCGCGTGACGGAACAGACGCCCCCGGACGGTTATGTGAAGTCCACCCGTGTGGAAACGGTGGAGTGGGACGGCACCAAGGACGTGCTTATCACCTGGGAGAACGTGCGGGACATCAGCCTGACCATCATCAAGGTGGACGAGCAGACGGGCGTATCCCTCCCCAACGCCAGCTTTGATGTGTTCGCGGACGGCAAGCTCATTACCTCCGTCACCACCAACGACGACGGCGAGGCCCGCGTGACCGGCATCCAAAAGGAAGCCTATATTGAGATCGTGGAAACCGCCGCCCCCGCCGGGTATGTGCTGGATAAGACGCCCCACGGCATCCACATCGACCCCTACGACCCCGCCACCGAGGACGACCCTGTGCTGACCGTCACCAACCGGGCGCGGCCCGCCCTGCGTATTTTGAAGTACGACCTGAAAAGCAATTCCCCCATGCCTGATGTGACCTTTGAGGTCTGGCATGACGGCGACCTCTTTGGGGAGTACACCACCAACGCCAGCGGCGAGATTTTCCTGTATGACCTGGAACCGGGCACCTACCTTGTGAAAGAGGTCGCCACGGACGACGCCCATGTGGTGAACAGCACCCCCCAGCAGATCGAATTGAAGGCCGGTGAAACGCAGACGCGGGAGCTGGTCTTTTTCAATTCCCTGAAACCGGGCATCCA
>CANPFP010000141.1 GCA_947573385.1 uncultured Bacillota bacterium
GCGGGGTGTCCACCCGCTGGCCGTCCACCAGCAGCTCGTAGGAATCCAGGTTGATAATCAGCTTGTCGAAGGACAGCTTCTTCTCACCCGTCTCCTCCTCCGTCCCGGTGCGGCGCAGGACGGCGTGGATGCGGGCCAGGACCTCCTTCATCTCAAAGGGCTTGACGATGTAGTCGTCCGCCCCCTGTTCCAGGCCGGACACCTTGTCCTCGGTCTCCCCCTTGGCGGTGAGCATAATCACAGGGGTCTTATCCCCCTCCCGGATTTTCTTCAGCACAGACCATCCGTCCATAATGGGCAGCATCAGGTCCAGCAGCACCAGATCGGGCTGGAAGGAGCGGAACAGCTCCACCCCCTTGCCCCCGTCCTTGGCTACCTGGGTCTCAAAGCCCTCCTTCTCCAAATAGAGATGGAGCAGCTCAGCGATGTTTACATCGTCCTCGACAATCAGGACCTTCTTTGGCATAAAAGGCACCTCGCTCTGTATTTCATACGGGGCAGACCCATATGGATTATCTTCTATATTATAACGCACAGGAAAAAGCTTGGGTGAATAATTTGTGAATTACGTCTCTCTTCGTCCCTCCACATAGGAGTGATCCACCTGAATCACAGGAAAATAACGGTCAGACAGCTCCTTAACCCCTGTGTAAAAGCCGGCCCGAACCTGGCTGTCGGAAAGGCGGAAGCCGTAAGGCACCACCACGTCAAAGAGAATATTGGTGTGAATGGGGCCTGCGGTAATGCGGAAGTCGTGGATCGAAAGACGCGGGTCAATTCCCTTGGCAATGGCGGTAACTTGGTCCCGAAGGGCCTGGGTGCGCTCGTCCCGCACCACAGGGTCCATATGGATGGAGGTCTCGATGTGGTGTTTGGCCTTCAGTTCCCGCTCAATGTGGTCAATCACATCGTGAATCTCCAGAAAGTTGCCGTCGGCGGGCACCTCGGCGTGGAGGGACATCATAGCCCGGCCGGGGCCGTAGTCGTGGTAGACCAGGTCGTGAATACCCAGGATGTAGTCGTGGCCCAGCACAATGCGGTCTATGTCGGCGGCCAGCTCCGGGTCCATGGGCCGGCCCAGCAGGGGATCAACGGTATCCTTGGCGGCCCCCCAGCCGGTGTGCAGGATAAACAGAGCCACCGCCAGCCCCAGCCAGCCATCCAGGGGGAGCTGGAAAAAGTGACCGGCCAGCAGGCCCAGCAGCAGGGTGGTGGTGGCCACTGCGTCGGACAGGGAGTCGGCGGCGGTGGCGGCCAGGGCGGCGGAATGAATCCTTCGGGACAGTTCCCGGTTGAAGAAGAACATCCACAGCTTCACCCCGATAGAGACAGCCAGAATGCCCGCCGGCAAGAGGTTGAAGTCCACCGGCTCCGGGTGGAGTATCTTGTCCACCGAGGACTTTGCCAGCTCCAGCCCCACCAGCAGAATGAGCATGGACACCGCCAGCCCGGCCAGATACTCCATCCGTCCGTGGCCGAAGGGATGCTCCTCATCCGCCTCCCTGCCCGCCAGCCGGAAACCCACCAGGGTAACAACCGAAGAAGCCGCGTCGGACAGGTTGTTAAAGGCGTCAGCGATGACGGCGATGGATGCGGTAATCATCCCCGCCAGCAGCTTACCCATAAAGAGCAGCAGGTTCAGGGCAATCCCGACGCCCCCGGACAAGGTTCCGCACCGCTGCCGGTTCTCCGGGTCCTGGAGATCCCTTCCGCGAAGACAAAGCCTGATAAAAAAGTCCACTGATAAAGCACCTCACAGTTAAGGAATTGAAAATCTCAAAATTTCAGTCTTTATAATCTTTTTATTCTCCCACACTATATGTAATTTGTCAAGATATAGTCCGCAGAAACAAATATATTATCGTCTATGGTATGGACACTGACGGCCAAAAAAGAACCAAAGTTCACAAAAAATTCATTTAGATGTCACGATTTAGCCGCATTCATATTTTATAGTGATATCGTAATCAAGTGAATGAAATGTATCTCCTTTCTCTCTCCTTTACAACACACAGGCAAACCGCCCCAGCCGAAAGGTCAGGGGCGGTTTGCCGTTTTCTGGAAAAGGGCAGGACCACCTGTAAAACAGGTGGTCCTGCTTCTATTCAGAGGTCTTGTCCCCGTCGGTACCCAGTACCTCGTGGCAGAGGTCCAGGGCGGCCTGAAGCTGCTTGTAAGAGTTCTTGTCAATGATGGTCTCCGCACCGGCCTCGTAGTTGGCCATCGTCTGGTGGACATTCACCAGATGCCTACGTTCGCCCGCCGGCTTGTTGTTCCGGTGTACCATGTAGTAGGGGGTGTAGCGCACATCGGTGAGGGCGGTGTTGCCTTCCGGGTCCTTGGTGAGCTCCAGGTCCAGGATGACGGTGGTCTTGGTGGCCAGGTCCTTGCTGCGGTCGTCAAAATTCTGGTTGGAAATGAAGTTGCCCAGGGAGTAAATCACAAACCCCTCCCGCTGCGTGCCATCCTCGCTGGTGACAGTAATGGTGTTGTAGGGCTGGAGGACGTGGGGGTGGCCCCCCAGCACCAGGTCGGCCCCCTGCTCAACCAGGAACTGGGCCACCTTCTCCTGGTGGCCGTTCTGTTTGGTGCGGTACTCGATGCCCCAGTGGGTGATCACGGCGATGAGGTCAGTGTCCAGCGCCCGGGCAGCAGCCATATCCGCTTCCATCAGCTCATAATCAGGGTTGGAGACGCTGGTGTAGTAGTCGGTGTTGAAGATACTGGCGGCGTAGGGCTTGTCCTCAGGCAGGCGGTGGCCGTTGAGACCGTAGGTATAGGCCAGGAAGGCTACCGAGATCCCCCCCACGTCAGCCACGTAAATACCCCGGTTATCGTCCCGTTCCTCCTGGGAGCGGTAGGTGCCCACATGGGGCAGGCCTGCCTCGTCCAGCACATCCAGCGTCCGGTTCAGGCCGTCGATGCCCTTGTCCAGGCAGTGGTTATTGGTGGTGCAAAGCAGGTCAAAGCCGGCGTCCTTGATGTTGTAGGCCAGCTCGTCGGGGGAGTTGAAGCGGGGGTAGCCCGAGAACTCCGGACCGCCGGCCAGGGTGGTCTCCAGATTGCCCACGGCGAAGTCAGCCAGGGCCAGCTGCTCCGCCGCTTCCTGGAGGACATGGGTGTAGTCGTAGGAGTCGGTCTCCTTCACATAGCAGTCGTTGGTGAGGGGCATGTGGCTCATAATGTCCCCCGCCACCATCAGGTGGGAGACAACGGGCTCCGGTTCCGGTTCCGGTTCCGGCTCCGGAGGCGGGTCGGGCTGCTGCTGGGACTGGGCGGGGGGCTGGGACACAGCGGCGGACTGATTGGCGTCCACCGGCTGGGCCGGGGCGCAGCCCGCCATCAGGACCAGGGTCAGGGCAAGGGAAAGAAAACGTCTCATACCGGCTGTTCCTCCATTTTTGCATAAAGTATATCCATCAGGTCGTAGCACAGGGCATACATGCCCTTTTCGTTCATATTCCGGCGAGCCCCGGTGGAAATGACCACAATGCCGTTTTGCGTCTCCGGGTTGTAGGTCATCAGGGAGTAGACCCCGTAGGCACTGCCGGTGTGGTAGTAGAGCACGTCCTGGCCCAGCACGTTCTCCTGCCGGCGAAGGATGAGACACTGCTCAAAGGAGGAGTAGTCGGCCAGCTCCACCTGGAAGCGGGGGGTCTCCATATCGGCTACCGACTCCTCGGTGAGCAGGCGGGTCTCCTTGAATTTGCCGGGCATGGGCTCGGCCACCACCAACTCCGTCCCATTCTCCACGTCCTTGACTTCGGTGTAGCTGTAAATGGGCTGCTTATACACCCCGTCGTTCACCAGCACGGCTACCAGCTTGGCCATATCCACGGCGCTGGTGGTGTAGCCCCCAGGGAAGTAGGATGCGGTCTGGCCGATCTGGGTGGGGATGGACTGACCGGCGTGTTCGGCGGCGGAACGGCCGATGCTGCCGCCGCTGTAGAGGGTGGCCACTTCATTCACGTCCATCTTGCCCCCGCAGAAAGACGCCTTGGCCCCGATGGGCTCCAGAAGGCGGGTTTGCAGATAGTCGTCCATCAGCTGGTCGGCGGCCAGCTCCAGGGTGGTGCCCAGGATGCACATGCCGAAGTTGCTGTAGGACCAGCCGCCCCGGTTCCCCGGCTCCATGGAGCGCCAGGAGGACTTGCTCTGGAGGATACCCTTCAGCTTGGACAGCCCCCGGGTAGTGTCCAGATTTTTGATGGAGGAGGTATGGGTCATAAAGGTGCGGGCGGTGGGCTGGTTCTTGCTGTAGGGGTTCACTGCCCCCGCACCCCAGTAGTCGCTGATGGGGGCGTCCAGGTCGATGAGCCCGTCCTCCGCCATGGCCATGGCACACATGGCGATAACCACCTTGCTGATGGAGGCAATACGGATTTTGGTGTCGGGGGTCATCTCCCGCTCATTTTTCACCGCCCAGCCCCAGGCGCCGGCCTGGCTGACCAGACCGTGCTCCACGGTGGCCACCGTCACGCCGGCGGCCGAGTAGTTTTCCATCACCTGGACCAGGGCCGCGTCGATATCCTCCTGGGTGAGGACGGGCATGGGCTCCGGTTCGGGCTCTGGTTCGATAGTTGGAACGGCGTCCTGCATGACCATAGAGCTGGCGTCCACAGGGATGCTCTCGGAGGAGGAAGCCGCGCTGCCGGAGCTGGAAGCGCCGGGGGCGCAGGCAGTGAGGGCCAGGGTAAGGGCGGTGAGCAGAGCGCCCAGCCGAAAAAGCTTATGTGGCATGGTGATGGCTCCTTCTATATGGAATTTTTTGTATATTTCTGTCGTACCATTTCTATTATAATAGATTTCGGGAAAAAAGTAAAGCCCGGGCGTCCCTTTGGGGGACGCCCGGACCTTTTGTCTGTTTTGAGAGAGTCCGGAACGGTCTTCTTAGAAGATACCCTGAGCCATCATGGCGTCGGCCACCTTCTGGAAACCCACGATGTTGGCGCCGGCCACCAGGTCGTAGCCCAGGCCATAGCGCTCAGCCACTTCCACGGAGGAGTGGTAGATGTTCTTCATGATGCCCTTCAGCTTCTCGTCCACCT
>CANPFP010000142.1 GCA_947573385.1 uncultured Bacillota bacterium
GCATGGAATATACTTTGTTCATAGTAATACCCCCATTACAAAATATTTTTGGGTTTTCTCTTTCTTTCACTGGTTGTCAAGGTGCCGCAACGCGCTTTTCTACGGTGGCCATTTTACCACAAATATTACAATTGGTCTAGCCTGTAATTTAGCATAAAGTTTGCATATCTTGAACTGGCATGGTATAATGGGAAAAATCTGAAAAACCGGGCGCGCAGGGCGACACAGAGACCGCCCCCTACCCACCTTCTCACAAAGGAGACAGTTTTCATGACAAACGTGGAATTTCATCTGCAACTGAACCACAACGAGACCTGGAACATGAGCCGGCTGCACTTCCACGACCACTGCGAGCTGCTGCTCCCCCTGGTCAGCCCGGGGAATATTTTCGTCAGCGACCAGGTCTACCCCCTGCGCCGTGGGACACTGTATCTCATTGGAGAAAACACCCTCCACCGCACCATGGCAGAGGGCTTCCATGCCCGGTATGTGCTCCATATCAATAAAAAAACGCTGAACCATCTGTCCACCCCTCAGACCGACCTGACCCAGTTCTGCGGAGCTTCCTTCCGCCGGGCGGAGCTGTCCGGCGGGGAAATGACCGAGGTAATCGAACTGTTCCAGGCCTTGGAGCGCAACAAAAACGACGGCTCCTTCGGCAGCGACACCCGTCAGCTTGTCGCCCTGCTCAACCTGCTCATCCACGTTGCCCCCATTCTCAACGTAGCCACAGCCGGCGAATCCATCCACAACAAGGACTTCCTTCGGGTAGCCCCCATCCTGGACTACATCCGGGACCACCTGGAACAGCCTCTCACCCTGGACCAGATTGCCGGGCAATTCTATATCAGCAAGCACTACCTGTGCCGTATTTTCAAGTCGGCCACCGGCTTTTCCGTCATGGAATATATTATCTACAGCCGGGTACTCAAGGCCCGGCAGCTGCTTCAAGAGGGGGTCAGCGTCCAACAGGCCGGGGAACTGTCTGGCTTCTCTGACAACTCCCACTTCATCCGCACCTTCGGCCATCTCACCGGACTGACCCCTGGCCGTTATGCCAAGGAGTACCAATCCGGGGACCAAATACTGCTCCAATAGCCCCGTTTTATGTCAACATCCGCAAGGCCGCCCTCTTCCTGCCGGTTTGCACATATTCTCCAAAATTCATTCCACCTCCGATAAAAAACGGGAGCGGCAAAAAGCTGCTCCCGTTCTTTGTTAATCTCTCGGCCTTCGGTAAAACTTTCCCACCACCCGCTCGGTGCGCAGGACGTTGACAAAGGCCTTGGGGTCGGACTGGCGGATTTTTCGGGCCAGCGCCCGCACCTCGCTGTCGGACACCACCGAGTAAATCATCACACAGGGGTCGCCGTTGTACAGCCCCACCCCCTCAATAAGGGTGGCAGTGTGGTTGGTGTCCTGAATCTGGGCACAGACCCCTCCGGCGCTCTCCCGGCCGGTGATGATAAGCAGGGTGGCCCGCCGGCCGTCCGGGTCCAGCATCCTGATAACCTGGGTGGTGGCATACTGGAACAGCATGGAGTACAGCGCCTTTTCCCAGCCGAACAGGGCGCCGGCAATCATCAGCATAATCACGTTGCCGCACAGGATGTAGTTCCATGCGTCCACATTTTTCCGCTCCGACAGGGAGATGGCGATGAAGTCGGTGCCGCCGCTGGTCACCCGCACCCACAGGCACAGGCAGCCGGCAAAGCCGTTGATAATCCCACCGAAGATGCAGATCAGCAGCTTGTCCTCGGTGATGGCAAAGGCAGGAATCAGGTCGGTAAAGATACTGGTGAGCACAATGGTCAGACAGGAGTAGAGGGTAAACCGCTTGCCCACCAGCTTAAAGCTGATAGCTGCCGGGATGGCGTTCAGGGTCAGGTTGATGGGGGCGAAGGGCAGCTCCACCCCGGCAAACTCCAGGGCACACCGCTGAATAAGACGGGTAACGCCGGTGAAGCCGCCGGGAAACAGGTCCCCCGCCGCCACAAAGCTCTTCAGATTCACTGCAACAATCAGAGAAGACAGCGCAATCACCAGCACACGGGTAACAAACTCCTTCAGCCTGGCCTGTTGGTTGGCAGTTGTCATGGAGACCTCCTATTCACCTGGCCTCAGCCAGAACATCCACGTTCTTCATAAAGTACTCCACCCCGGAGTAGATGGTGGTCAGCACAATCACCGCCGTACCGATCTGATTGACAATCTCAGGCAGGGGCAGCAGCATCAGGATAATGCACACCATGGTGGCGGCGGTCTTCACCTTCCCCGACCAGCCGGCGGCAATCACCCGGCCCTTGTCAGCGGCCACCATCCGCAGCCCGGACACGCCGAACTCCCGGACGATCACAATGAGCAGGGCCCAGGCGGGCATCTGGCCCACCTCCACAAACCACAGCATGGCGGCGGTCACCAGGCACTTGTCGGCCAGGGGGTCCATAAACTTGCCGAAGTCGGTAATCTGGTTGTAGTGCCGGGCGATGTAGCCGTCCAGTGTGTCCGTCGCACTGGCAGCGGCGAAGATGGCCAGCGCCCAGTAGTTGGCATAGGGCACATCCAGGTACAGCACCAGCAGAAAGGCCGGGATCATTACCACCCGCAGGATGGTCAGCTTATTGGCGGTATTCATTGGCATGGCATATCTTCTCCTCATTGATCTGTAGGGGCCGCCTCCTTCGGCGGCCCGTGTATCAGGCCCGCTGCGGGCCGCCCAGGGGGGCGGCCCCTACAGTTCTATTTCGCCGGTCAAATCCCCGTCGGAGACGCCGGTGATGCGCACATGGACAAACTCCCCCGCCGGGACCACCCCGGCGGCGGTGAAGAGCACCCGGCCGTCGATTTCCACCGAGTCGGCGTAGGTACGGCCGGCATAACAGCCCGCCTCCCCGTCGAAGCCCTCACACAGGACCTCCATCACCATGCCCAGCCGCTCCTCGTTGTACCCGTCCATAATCCGGGACTGGAGGTCCACCACCAGCTCCACCCGCCGGGCGGCGGTGTCCGGGTCCACCTGGTCCTCCATGGCGGCGGCCAGGGTGCCCTCCTCCGGGGAGAACTGGAACACTCCCACCCGCTGGAGCTTCTGCTCCCGGAGGAAGCCGCACAGCTCCTCAAACTCCGCCTCCCCCTCGCCGGGCAGGCCGCAGATCAGGGACGTGCGGATGACCACATCGGGCATGGCTGTCCGCAGCTTTGCGAACAGCTCCTCCAGCTCCGCCCTGGTATTCCGGCGGCGCATGGCCTTCAAAATCCCGTCGTTGCAGTGCTGGATGGGGATATCCAGATAGTGGAGCACCTTGGGCTCTGAGACAATCACGTCGATCAGCTCGCCGGTGATGGCCTCGGGGTAGAGGTAGTGGAGACGAATCCAGTGAAAGTCAAGCCTGCACAGTTCCTTCACCAGCTGCGCCAAGGAGGTTTTCTCCGGCAGGTCCAGCCCGTAGCGGGTGATGTCCTGGGCAATTACAATAAGCTCCTTCACCCCGGAACCGGCCAGCTTTTTCGCTTCGGCAAGCAGGCTTTCCATGGACCTGCTGCGGTACTTTCCCCGGAGCTTGGGGATAATGCAGAAAGCGCAGCCGTTGGAGCAGCCCTCGGCGATTTTCAGGTAGGCGGTGTAGGGCGGGGTGGTGACAAGCCGCACCCCGTCTTCATAGGTACGGTGGATATCGGAAAAATATTCCGGCCGCTCCCCCGCCATCAGCTTCTCCACAGCACGCACCACGTCGGTATAACTCCCCGTGCCCAGCATGCCGTCCACCTCGGGCAGCTCGGCGCGGATATCGTCCGGGTAGCGCTGGCTGAGACAGCCTGCCACCAGCAGCTTTTTCAGCTTGCCCGCCTGCTTCAGTCCGGCCAGCTCCAGAATGTTGTCGATGGCCTCGCTTTTGGCCGATTCTATGAACCCGCAGGTGTTCAGCACCGCTACGTCGGCCCCCTCCGGGTCGCCGGTGACAGTGTGCCCCGCCGCCCGGCACAGGGCCATCATCTGCTCGGTGTTTACCAGATTCTTGGCACAGCCCAAGGAGATAAACGCAATTTTATATGCCATGGTATCGCTCCAATTTCCTCATATTTTTTCAAAAGACGGCCCCTCAGTCCTCCCAAACCTCCATCCCGTACCGCCGCAAAGCGTCGCTGATCTCAGGCCAGGCGAAGCCCCGGCGGGCCAGGGCGTCAGAGACCCGTTTCACATCCTTCTGGTCGTGGCTGCCCTTCAGCTTTTTCTCCAGAAAGGCGTCAATGGCGGCGGCGTTGTCCTCCTCCTCAATCTGGGACAGGGTCTCGTCCCACAGCTCACGGGGAACCCCCCGGCGGTAGAACTCATCCCGAATCTTCCGTTTCCCGTAGCCCTTCCGGGTGTAGAGCTCCGCCACCTCACGGGCATAGGCGGCGTCGTTCAGATAGCCCAAGTCCTCCAGCCAGTCGGCAATCTCCTGGGCTTTCTCCGGCGGACAGTCTATTTTCTCCAGCAGCTTTACAAACTCTTTCCGGGAACGTGGGGTATCCGTAATCATGCGCAGGGCATGGGCGCGAAAATTTTCGTTCTCGATGGCCTGCGTGAGCCGGTCCGTCTCCTCGTCCGACAGCTCCCGGCCGACGTAGAGAGCGAAATCCGCGATCTGATTTCTGCTCAGCCGCAAAATGGACCCGTCTTCCAGCACCGCCAGCCACCGGCCCCGGACCCGCTTGGAGGGTTTTAATTCTTGGATTACCATGATTTATACTCCGGTTCTCACGATTTCGTAGGGACACATCACGATGCGTCCGCTCTCTCCTCTTTTCTATGTGACGGGCGGACGCTTCATGAAGCGTCCCTACGCTCAATCATCCCTCGCCCGCCCCATCGTCAAAGTCATCGGCGGAGACATCCACCGCCCGCCCGGCGGCCTTGGCGGCAGTCTGGGACTGCTTGCTCATCAGCTTAAATGAGTTGGCCCGGACCTGCTCCTCCACATCGGCCGCCACATCGGGGTTGTCCTTCAAAAACTGCTTGGCGGCGTCCCGGCCCTGGCCGATGCGGGTCTC
>CANPFP010000143.1 GCA_947573385.1 uncultured Bacillota bacterium
ACCCCACCCTGGCCCGGCGGGCGGTGGCCCGCCAGGTGGAGCGGGAGCTGCTGGCTGAGGAGCTGCGGCTGCTCTATGTGGCTATGACCCGGGCCCGGGAGAAGCTGATTCTCACAGCGGCCCTGTCCGAGGGGGCGAGCATCCTGGACAGACTGGGGGAGAGCCTGCCCATCTCGCCCCTGTCCCTGGAGCAGCAGCAGAGTGTGGGGGCCTGGGTGCTCCTCCACGCCCTCACCCGGCCCGAGGGGGAGGGACTGCGGGCCCTGGCCGGTCTGGCTGAGATGGACCAGGGAACGCGCCCCACCGGCCCCGCCTGGGATATCCGCTGGGTGGACGGGACCGATCTGGGAGAGGAGCGCAAGGCGGACGGGAGTTATACCGATTTGCCCCAGGAGAACCCCTGTGACGACGGCCTGACCGCCCGTCTGGCCTGGACCTACCCACATATGGCGGCGGCCAGCCTGCCCTCCAAGCTCACCGCCACCCAAATCAAGGGCCGTGCTCTGGATCGGGAAGCGGCGGAGGACGCCGCCCCGACCGCCCGTCAGGGCCAGCCCATCACTCGGCCCAGCTTCATCGCAGAGAAGCGAGGCCTTACCCCCGCCCAGCGGGGCACCGCCCTCCACCTGGCTATGCAGTACCTGCCCCTGGACGGGGACGGCAGCCCTGAAGCAGTGGCCGCCGAGCTGGACCGTCTCACCGAGCTGGGATTCCTCACAAGTCTCCAGCGGGAGGCGGTGGAGCCGGAGCGGCTGTCCGCCTTTTTGACCAGCCCTCTGGGCCGAGCCATGGGGCTGGCGGGGGAGCGGTGCCGCCGTGAGTTCAAGTTCTCTGTTCTGGATTCCGCTCTGAACTACTTCCCCGATGGGAAGGGGGAGGAGGTCCTCCTCCAGGGGGTCATCGACGCCTGGTTCGAGGGGGAGGACGGCTCCATTGTTGTGGTGGACTTCAAAAGCGACCGCATCCGCCCCGGCGGGGAGCGGGAGCGGGCCGGGGAGTACCGCCCCCAGCTCAACGCCTACAGCCTGGCTCTGTCCGCCATCCTGGGACGGCCCGTCAACCGGCAGGTGCTGTGGTTTTTCGCCACCGATACGGCAGTAGAGTTATAAAGATAACAAAACCAAGCAGGAAAACCAGGAAAAGCAAATCAAGGAAAAGGAAGCAGAAAGGCAGAAAGACTGGGCAAAATACGCGGAATTGACCCGTTATGTTTCGTTTCACGGTACAGATAAACCGGTTGCGATGTTCCGGGATATGGCGGCAGAAAGCTTTAAAAATGCACAGGTCAGCTATCTCCTCTGCTGTTACATCTAGTGCATTACAAATCATAACAAAAGTTTCAAGACTAGGAACAGCCTTACCACATTCAATTCCACTAATATAATTGTTAGATAGTTCTAACTGTTCTGCTAATTTAGCTTGTGTCAATTTCTTGTCAATTCTTGCTTTCTTTATTCTTGTTCCTATTTTCAGATAGTCTAATACTATAACTTATCACCTCATTGTTACTTTCCCATGTATGTGGCGATAACGGAACAAAGGAGTATCGAATACTTCATAAATAGTTAGAATTTCAACGAAAATAGTGTTGATTGACTTCTGTGTTAGTGATAAAATTCCAATATACACAGCGAAATAACAAAATTAGACGGAGGTAGACACAATGAAGAAACTACTATCCCTTATCCTTGCGGCGGCTCTGGCCTCTCTCTGGCGGCCTGTGGCGGCGGTGGCGGAACAGGGGACACCAACACGCCCAGCACACCCAGCGGAGGCGGGGAGGATAGCACACAAGAGTCAGATAGCATGACAAAAGAGGAAATGCTGGAAACAGCAACAGAATTAAATCTTGCAAAACTCCGAAGCGAATTTGATGAAAATAGAATAAGAGCCGAAAGTACTTACAAGTGAAATTGACTATCGTTTGACTGATTTTGTTAATGATGATGTACTTGACACTATTTATAATGATGAAACTGTAATTATAAATGGTACTACACTGCAAACTGGTGATACTGTAAAATTTACTGCAACTGTTTCTGCTGAAAGAGTTAAGAATGGTTTCAGAGGAAAAACTGGTACATGTTCCGGCGAAAATATCCCAGTAAACGAATTAATATCCATCGAAAAAACAGATTGATACAAGGTGGATAGTATTAGCGATACTATCCACCTTTCCTCTTGACAATCCAATAACAAACCTTTACACTATACCCATACTACAACAAGAAGGCGGCGAATATGGCAAAAAAGAAAGAACCCCGCAAGCTCTGGCAAGACATGACCTTTCGGGAGCTGGACGACAAAGCACTGATGTTATGATAAATCTGTCAATTCAGTTATGATATACATTGATAAGTATGGTATACATTGAAGAGGAAAACTTGTTGAAAAAATTATCAAAACGAGATAAAACCGGCATCAAGAACATGGAGAAGCTCATCGACCTGCTGGAGGAGAACGACGACGTGCAGAACGTCTACCACAACTGGGACCAGGATTAAAGCCTACGGGGGCCGGAGACGGTCCCCGTTTTTCAATACTGTGCCGGTCCCCGTGGGGGAGAGGACAGATACTCAATTACGATAAAAAAGAAATGAGGACTGTTATATCTTGAAGCTGAAACCCATCTCCTGTGCAGTGGCCTTTTTCAGCAGTGTGTTTCTGGCCTTCGGCCTGTATCACGTCCACTCCATGTCCGGGGTGACGGAGGGGGGCGTGCTGGGCGCCACTCTGCTGCTGGAGCACTGGCTGCATATCTCCCCGGCGGTGTCCGGGTTTATTATGAATGCCCTGTGCTATCTTGCGGGCTGGAGACTGCTGGGGAGGGCGTTTATCGGATACTCTGCTGTCTCGGCGGTTGGCTTTTCTCTGGCCTACAAGATCTTTGAGCAATTTCCGCCCCTATGGCCCCGGCTGGCCGATATGCCCTTGGCCGCGTCGGTGTTGGGCGCGGTGTTTGTGGGCGTGGGGGCTGGGCTGTGCGTTCGGGTGGGGGGCGCCACCGGTGGGGACGACGCCCTGGCCATGTGTCTCTCCCATGTGACCGGCTGGGATATTCAGTGGGTCTACCTGCTGTCTGACTTTGCGGTGCTGGCCCTTTCTGTGAGCTACATCCCCCTGGGACGCATCGGCTGGTCGGTGCTGACGGTGGTGCTGTCCGGCCAAATTATTGGACTGATTCAGAAAATCAACCTGTCCGGCGGAAAAATTCGTCAAACTGACAATAATTCTTGAGGTTCTACTTATCACCCTTGCCCATTTGGCCGATATTCTATTTATAGAGTGTTCGGTCATGAGGGGAGGGGTGATGATGAGCAGCATGAGCGTATCCGGTGTGGGAACAGGGGCGTGCAGTCAGAGACAGGCGGTCCTTGCGGCTCCGTCTCAGGAGGAGCAGGCCCTGGCCGGGGCCATTCGGGCGGAGCAGGAGAGCCAGCCCGACCTGACAGAGATGATGAAGGATGCCAGAGAGCAGGCGGCGGAGCGGGAGAGGATGTTCCAGATTCCCAAAAACAGCCGCCGCTACGGCGACGCAGCCATGATCGCCTACTCCAAGCTGGCCCGGGCCCGCAGTCTGGGGGAGGTGGACGCCGCATCCGGCTATGCCCGGCGGCAGATCGCCCAGCTCCGGGCGGCCAAGGGCAGCGACTGTGACAATGCCGACCGCATCCAGGCGGTGATCAACCAGCTGCAAAAGGCAGTGAATCGGGCGGGACGGAAGAAACGTGAGATTTCGCAGGAGAAGCTCGCCGCCAAGCGCCAGGCCAGACTGGAGAAGGAGAAGCGCACCCGGGAGGCCAGGCGTCTGCGTCACCAGCTGCGCAGCAAGCAGGCCATGCGGATGATTCGGGAGTCGGGCTACCTGCGGGAAGCGGACGTGGACAACCGGATGCAGGACCATATCGCCGCCACAAAACAGGAGCTGCGGGACCAGATGGACCAGCTGACGGAGAGCACCCAGACCGCTGTGGACGCCGCCGTCCAGCAGTACGCCGCAGCCTTGGCGGAGCCGGCCCCCGCCCCGGAAATCAGTGTGGAAGCATAAAACGAAAACCGCCGTGGTTTTTTCACGGCGGTTTTTATTTTCCAATAAGAATGTGTGCCCGGAGTGCCAAGTATTCCCCTTCTAATTTGGAAAAGCGGAGACAGAGAGCGCTGTGTGCCTGAGCAGCTTCCACCGCCTGGTCAGAGGACATTCCGTATTCTTCTACCACTTCTTTCAATAAATCCTGTGCCTTTTGAACTTCCTTGCCCATTTCAGCCAGTTGAAGGCCCAGTGAAACCAGCTGGCTTTTGTCTTCCGTCATCATATATTATCCCTCCGGATTATAATTATACTTCATACTTTGTTGCAATACAAGTATAATTTTATGCAATAAATGCAGTGGATAATGGGAGACTGTCCAGATAGAATAATCATATCAATATTTTGGACGTGATTATTTATGCTGGACCAGTATAAGGACCGTTACCGGACCCTTGGTCTAAATATTGCCTACTATCGCAAAAAGAGCGGAATGACCCAGGAAGAATTGGCGGAAAAGGCGGGAATTGAACGGTCCAGAATCAGCAAGACTGAAATTGCGTGGGTAGGAACAAGCTTAGACATGGTATATAAAATTGCAGATGCCCTTGAAATTGAACCTTACAAGCTGTTTGTAGAACGGGACTAAAAAACCGCCGTGGAAAAAATCCACAGCGGTTTTTCTCATGTTGCAGTAAGCCTGTAAGCCGGGTTCTGTCTTTTAAGACAGCCATCTATCTCGACGCGCCATTGCTGACGCGCTCCAGCCGCCTCCTGAACACGACCGGGCCGGTCTATGTGTGTTCCCACGGCGTTGCTCCGGATAGAGTTTACAGCGATGGGCACTTTTACGCGCCATCG
>CANPFP010000144.1 GCA_947573385.1 uncultured Bacillota bacterium
CCCGCACCTTCGACGACGTGGTGGGTCAGGCCCATATTACCGACACCCTGAAGCGTCAGACGGCGACGGGCCGGCTGTCCCACGCCTATCTGTTCACCGGCACCCGGGGGACGGGCAAGACCACCTGCGCCAAGATTCTGGCCCGGGCGGTGAACTGCGAAAATCCCCGGGACGGCAACCCCTGCAATTCCTGCCCCGCCTGTATGGGTATCGAAAACGGCTCCATTCTGGACGTGCTGGAACTGGACGCCGCATCCAACAACGGAGTGGACCAGGTGCGCGCCCTGCGGGACGAGGCGGTGTATACCCCTGCCGCTGTCCGGATGCGGGTGTACATTGTGGACGAGGTCCACATGCTGTCTACCGCCGCCTTTAACGCCCTGCTGAAAATTCTGGAGGAGCCCCCCGCCCACCTTTTGTTTATTCTGGCCACCACCGAGCTGCACAAGGTACCCGCTACCATCAAGAGCCGGTGCCAGCAGTTCGCCTTCAAGCGCATCCTGCCCATGCAGATTGCCCGGCGGCTGGAGTATGTGGCGGAGCAGGAGAACATCCCCCTGATTCCCGAGGGGGCCGCTCTGCTGGCCCGGCTGGCCGACGGCGGGATGCGGGACGCCCTGTCCCTCCTGGACCAGTGCGCCGGCGGACAGGAAAGGGTGGATGAGCAGGCTATTCTGGACACCCTGGGACTGGCGGGGAACGTGGAGACCGCCGCCCTGATGGAGCGTCTGGCCGCCCGGGACACCGCCGGAGCGCTGGACACCCTGGCCCGGCTCTATGCCAACGGTAAGGACGTGGGCACTACCCTGGGGGAGCTGTCCGCCCTGGCCCGGGACCTGCTGTTGAGAAAGACCGCTCCCCAGGGGGGGGCCGCCCTGATGGCCGGGGGCTATGACGAGGCCACCCTGCGCCGCCTGGGGGAGATGCTCTCCGCCCAGCGGCTGCTGCAAATGCTCACCTGTCTCCAGGCGGCGGGGGCCGACCTGCCCCGCAGCGCCAACCGGCGCACTGACGCGGAGCTGTGTCTCATCCGTCTCAGCGACGAGGGTCTGGACGAGTCCTTCGCCGGGCTGTCCGCCCGGATTGCCCGGTTAGAGGAGCGGATCGCCCGGGGGGTCCCGGCCGCGCCTGTCTCCGTCTCTTCAACGAAGGCTGAGCCCGCCGTCCCGGTAAAGGCGGAGAAGCCCGCCCCGCCGGAGGACGCCCCCCCCTGGGAGGAGGACAGCCCCCCTCTGCCCGAGGAGCCCCCGGAGGAGCCGGAGTACATCTTTGACGAGCCGGAGCCGCCCTCTGTAAAGGAGCCCCCCCTGGGCGCCCCTCCGCCGAAGGTCCCGGCCCAGCCCGCTCCAACGGCACAGACCGGCGGTGACAGCGCCTTCTGGCCCTCTTTTGCGGCGGGCCTGCGGGGAAAGGTGCCCCCTACGGTGATGCCCTATCTTAACAATCCGTCTAAGGTGAACGGGGTATGGAAAAATGGAAAGCTTACCCTGTGGGTGGACAGCGAGTTTACCCGGTCCATGCTGAATAAGCCGGCGGTACTGGAAAAACTGGCTGCGGCTGCGGCTGTTTCCTTCGGCGGACAGCCCCAGGTGAGCGTTGTCACCGGCGCCCCGCCGGCGGCGGAGCCGGACCAGGCTGTCCCGGCGGCGGAGAAGGACCCCCTGGATGATCTGATGTCCTTTGGAGGACTGGATAATATTACCATTCAATAAGCTAAGTATAAAGGAGTTTTGAACATGGCAAAAGGTTACGGCCGGGGTATGCCCGGCATGGGCGGCGGCATGAATATGAACATGATCAAGCAGGCCCAGAAGATGCAGCAGGACATGCTGCGCATGCAGCAGGAGCTTCAGGAGAAGGAGTACCAGGCCGCCTCCGGAGGCGGGGTGGTGTCCGCCACCGTCAACGGCAAGCACGAGCTGCGGACCTTGACCATCGACCCGGAGGCGGTGGACCCCGACGATGTGGAGATGCTCCAGGATATGATCGTGGCCGCCGTGAACGAGGCGATGCGCGCAGCTGACGCCGACGCCGCCAACACCATGCAGTCCCTCACCGGAGGGCTGAATCTGGGCGGACTTGGGCTGTAAACCGTCCAATATAAAAGGGCTGCCCTGTTGAACTGCACCCCATTTGTTAGATAAGTACGGAAACGATCTAACAAGTGGGGTGTTATATTATGCCGGGAGATGGTTTGCCATGGCAGGATATGGAGCAAAAAATTTTCTCCCCTCCAACATTTCAGCCGTCTGAATTGTGTTATAAATAGAGGGAGACCGGAAGGGGGCGTTGTCCGTGGAATCCATACGCAGTCAAGAGGAGGTGGCCAGCCTCTACCGGCGGCATGTGGACATGGTGTATCAGGTTTGCCTGATGCTCATGAAGAATGTCCCGGACGCGGAGGACGCCGTCCAGACGGTTTTCCGCAAGGTGATGGAGTATGACAGACCCTTCCGCGATCATGAGCACGAGAAGGCCTGGCTGATCGTCACCGCCCGGAACGAGTGCAGGAACCAGCTCAAGCACTGGTGGCGCACCCGCCGGGAGAGCGAGGACGCATTAAACAAGCTGACCTGGGAGCAGCCCGAGGACGGGGAACTGTGGGAGACCATCCTCACCCTGCCGGAGAAATACCGGCTGGTGATTTATCTCCACTACTACCAGGGCTACACCGCCCTGGAGACGGCGGAGATGCTGGGAAAAAACCCCTCCACCGTCCGGGGGTGGCTGGTCCAGGCCCGCTGGAAGCTGAAAGAGCTGCTGGAGGTGGAAGAGTATGGATGAAAATTTGCGCCGGGTCTTTGACCAGGCCCGCCCCTCCCCGGAACAGAAGGAGGCCATGCTGCGCCGCCTTCTGGAACCGGAAAGGAAGGGTAAACCTATGAGGAAGCTGAAAAAACTGACGGTGATCGGCATCGCCGCCGCGCTGATGGTCATTTCCTGTGCCGGCGCCGTGGTGACTGGCATTGACCAGAGGATACTGGACTACTTCGGCGCAAACTCCGAACAGGCGGAGCTGCTGACCCCCGGCGCGGTGCCGGTAGACGTGACGGCGGAGGACAACGGGGCCAAGTTCCACGTTTCCCAGGTGCTGATGGACCGCTATACCATCCTGTTCCTGGCTGACTTTACTGCACCGGAGGGGACAGTGCTGGACAGGGATGATTATCGCTTCGACACTCCGATGGAGGTCGTGCCGGATCTGTTCGACCGGGCCGGGGAACCAATCGAGATAGAGAGGACCTGGGGCTGGACACTGGAGATACTGGACGACGGTGACCCGATGGACAACCATCTGACCCTGCTGTTCTGGCTGCAAATAAACGACGGTTTCCTGCCGGAATGGGAGATCGGCGGAGTATCCATGAATAACGGTGATCTGATCCGATATGGGGAAAATCCCTGGGATAAGATCACGGTCTGCTCCGGCGACTGGTCCTGTGAAGTCCCCTTCACCTGGCAGGACATAGGCCGGAGTATCCAGCCCAATCAGGTCATCGGACAGCTGGATGGCAAGGATATTATCCTGACGGATGTCTATCTGTCCCCTTTGACCCTGAGAATCCGCTACCAGCGGTACCCGCTGGGTATTCACCCGCCGCATACAAGAACCCAGCCGATAGATTACCGGTGGAACCATGTGCTGGAGAGCGACAGTATGACCTTGATTACCAGAGACGGCCATGTAGTTAACCTGATAGAGGGAATGGGGATGGGAGGAACATCAAACTACTGGGAGCAGGATCGTAACTATCAGTTAACTGAAATCACCGCGCTGGAGGACCTGGAGGGCGGCGCCCTCAACATCCGCATCGAGGGCGGCAGCGTGGATGTTCCCCTGGATGGTCTGGTCTCAACGGAATCAGTGAAATAGAAAAAATCCCTCTTGCATATACCAGGGAGACTGTGGTATAATGACCTCAGCTAAGAAATTTAGTGGACACCATGTACTCACAAAAAGGCGACCCCCGAAGAGGTAGGCTCTCTTCGGGGGTCAACCTTTGCCGGGGTGGACTTACTGCTCCTTGTGGTCATGCCGGTCAAGCCACTTGCAGATGTAGTAGGCTGCTACTCCTGCTGCGACCGACACTAAGAAATTTAGGACCATTACCATGTACTCACCCCCTTCCTGTTGCCAGTATAGGGTGGGGCAGCAAAATGATTATACCATTATTCGACAAAGGCCGCAACGAGGAAAAATTAAACCTTGCGATCTGAAAAAGTTCGAGTATAATGGTCTTACCAACAAACAAAGGAGGTTTTCCCATGTCCGACTGTTTATTCTGCAAAATTGCCGCCGGGGAGATTCCGTCCAGCAAGGTCTACGAGGACGAGAAGTGCCTGGCCTTCCACGACATCGACCCCCAGGCCCCCACCCACTTCCTGGTGATTCCCAAGGAGCACATCCCCTCAGTGGCGGGGGTGGACGAGGGCAACGCCGCCATCGTGGCCCACATCTTCACGGTGATCGCCCAGCAGGCCAAGAAGCTGGGGCTGGACAGCTACCGGGTGGTGTCCAACATCGGGGAGCAGGCGGGGCAGAGCGTGCCCCACCTGCACTTCCACGTCCTGGCCGGCCGGGACATGACCTGGCCCCCGGGCTAAACGGCCATGTTCGTCAAAAACCCGGATTACTTCCTCACCATCGTCAAGGAGCGGAGCATCTCCCGGGCGGCGGAGCGGCTGTATCTCTCCCAGCCATACCTGAGCCAGTACCTGGCCAAGCTGGAAAACAGCCTGGGGGTGGTCCTGCTGGACCGCTCCCACTCCCCGCTGAAGCTCACCCAGGCGGGAGAGCTGTTTCATGCCTATCTGGAGCGGCAGAGCTATCTGGACCGGCAGCTGGTCAGCGACCTGCGGGACATACAGAACAAAAAGCGGCCG
>CANPFP010000145.1 GCA_947573385.1 uncultured Bacillota bacterium
ACACCACCGTGCAGCCCGACAACGAGGCTACCCGGGGCAAGATCGCCCACATCGGCTACCTGCTCCAGGTGTCCGAGGAAAACTAACGAGGAGGCGCACGACATGAATCTGCATGAACTTTCCCCCGCCCCCGGCTCCAACACCAAGGCCTACCGCAAGGGCCGGGGCGCCGGCTCCGGCAACGGCAAGACCGCCGGCCGGGGCCACAAGGGCCAGTGGGCCCGTTCCGGCGGCGGCGTCCGCGTGGGCTTCGAGGGCGGCCAGATGCCTCTGGCCCGCCGCCTGCCCAAGCGGGGCTTCCACAACATCTTTGCCAAGCCCCTGGAGGCCATCAACGTCTCTGCCCTGGAGAAGTTTGAGGACGGCGCTGTGGTCGATGTCCAGGCGCTGCTGGAGAAGGGCGTCCTGTCCAAGTGCCAGTACGGCGTGAAGATTCTGGGCAACGGCGAGATTTCCAAGAAACTGATTGTAAAGGCTTCCGCTTTCTCCGTCTCCGCCAAGGAAAAAATTGTGGCTGCCGGCGGTAAGTGGGAGGTGGTCTGATTATGATTCAGACCATCCGCAACGCCTGGCGGGTGCCCGAGCTGAAGAAGAAGATGCTGTTTACCATCATGGCGCTGCTCATCTTCCGCCTTGGCTCCGCCATCCCCGTGCCCTATATCGACGGTAATTCCCTCAAGGACTACCTGGAAACCCAGAGCGGCACCATTCTGGGCCTGATGAACGCCATGAGCGGCTCCGCCTTCTCTATGGCCACCGTCTTCGCCCTGTCCATCCAGCCCTATATCAACAGCTCCATTATCATCCAGCTGCTCACCGTGGCCATCCCCGCTCTGGAGCGCATGGCCCGTGACGGCGGCGAGGAGGGGCGCAAGAAGATCGCTTCCATCACCCGGTACACCACCGTGGCCATCGCCCTGCTTCAGGGCTTCGGCTACTACACCCTGGTCAATAGCTATCGTATGCCGGATGGAACCAAGCTGATTGATACCGCCGGGTTACCTGCTTGGTGGGCTGGCCTGGTGATTGTCCTGTCCTTCACCGCCGGCTCCGCCTTCCTGATGTGGCTGGGCGAGCAAATTACCGAGTTCGGCATCGGCAACGGCATCTCCATCATTCTGTTTGCCGGCATCGTTTCCCGGTTCCCCCAGATGGTGATTGATGGCATCAACGGTTTCCAGACCTGGCTCACGGTGAATGCCGGTGCCGCCGGTCTGATGGCCAAAAACAAGGATATGACGGAAGAGGTTGCCCAGGCGTATATCGACGCCCTGAAACCAGGCGCTTTGGCCCCCTGGACTCTGGCCCTGGTTGTCGTTGGTATGCTGGCCCTGGTGGTCTTCATCGTCTATATCAACAATGCCGAGCGCCGCATCCCGGTGCAGTACGCCAAGCGCGTCGTCGGCCGGAAGATGTACGGCGGCCAGTCCACCCACATCCCCATGAAGGTGAGCATGGCGGGCGTTATGCCCATCATCTTCGCCCAGTCCATCGCTTCCCTGCCCGCGACCGTTGCGGCCTTCACCGGCCACAGCAACGACACTACGGGCTTCTGGGCAGGCCTGATGAGCGTGTTCGACACCAGCAAGATTTTCTACTGCATCATTTATTTCCTGCTCATCGTGGGCTTCAGCTATTTCTACTCCACTATGGCGTTCAATCCGATTGAGGTTGCCAACAACCTGAAGAAGAACGGCGGCTTTGTCCCTGGCCTGCGGCCCGGCAAGCCCACCATCGACTTCCTCATGAAGGTGCTCAATAAGATCACCATGTTTGGGGCTCTGTACCTGTCTGTGATTGCCATTGCCCCCATTATCACCGGCAATCTGGTGGGCTATCAGTCTCTGGCCATCGGCGGCACTTCTGTTATCATTGTGGTTGGCGTCGCCCTGGAGACCGTAAAGCAGATGGAAGCCCAGATGCTCATGCGGCACTACAAGGGTTTCCTGGAGTAAGGAGAGACGGCTATGAAATTGATCCTTTTGGGCGCCCCCGGCGCCGGGAAAGGCACTCAGGCCGAAATCCTTAGTGCCAAGCTGGATATCCCCACAATTTCCACCGGCAACATTCTCCGCGCCGCCATCAAGGAGGGAACCCCCACCGGCCTGGAGGCTAAGAGCTATATGGACGCCGGCAAGCTGGTGCCCGATTCCGTGATTATCGGCATCGTGGCCGACCGTCTCCAGCAGCCTGACTGCGCCAGGGGCTTTATCCTGGACGGGGTGCCCCGCACCATCGGCCAGGCCGAGTCCATGGACAAGGCCGGCATCACTTTTGACAAGGTGCTGTCCATTGAGATCTCCGACGGAGAGATCGAGGAGCGCATGTCCGGACGCCGGGTGTGCCAGAGCTGCGGAGCGCCCTACCATGTGAAGGCCAAGCCCCCCAAGCAGGAGGGCGTGTGCGACGCCTGCGGCGGACCGCTGGTCCAGCGGGAGGACGACCGGGCCGAGACGGTGCGTAAGCGCCTGGAGGTCTACCACGCCGAGACCGAGCCCCTGAAAGGCTTCTATGAAGGCAAGGGCATCCTGGTCTCCGTGGCCAATCAGGACACCATCGAGGGGACCACAAAGGTAATCATGGAGGCGCTGGGGCTCTGATGGCGCTGGAAATGATATCGTTAAAGTCCCCACGGGAGATCGAGGCCATGCGCCGGGCCGGGCGGCTCACCGCTCAGGCCCGGGCTCTGGCCGGCTCCATGGTCCGTCCGGGGATCACCACCCACGAGATTGACCGTGCCGTCCGCCGGTTTATTGAGAGCCATGGCGCAAAGCCCTCCTTTTTGGGCTACGGCGGCTTTCCCGCTTCTACCTGCGTTTCGGTGAATGAGGTGGTCATTCACGGCATCCCCAATTCCCGGAAGCTGGAGGAGGGGGACATCGTCAGCATTGATGTGGGCGCCTTTATCGGCGGCTTCCACGGCGACTGCGCCGCCACCTATCCCTGCGGCCAGGTGAGCGAAGCGGCCCAGCGGCTGATTGACGTCACCCAGCAGAGCTTTTGGGAGGGCATCAAAAACGCCCGCCGGGGCTGCCGGGTCAGTGACATCGGCCACGCGGTCCAGGTCTATGTGGAGTCCTTTGGGTACTCGGTAGTCCGGGATTTTGTGGGCCATGGCGTGGGCAGCAAGATGCACGAGCCCCCCGAGGTGCGCAACTTCGGTCCCGCCGGCCACGGCCCCCGGCTTCAACCGGGGATGACCATTGCCGTGGAGCCCATGGTGTGTGCCGGAGACTATCATGTGCGGGTGCTGCCCGACAAGTGGACCACAGTGTCCCAGGACGGCTCTCTGGCGGCCCACTACGAGAATACCATCCTCATCACCGAGGACGGCCCGGAGATTCTGACCGTCACGGAGGACGGAACCTATGTTTGATTACACAGGCTGGATCGTCCGGGCTGACGCCGGACGGGATAAGGACGGTATCTTCTGCGTGGTGGGCGTGGATCAGGAAGAACACAGGCTGCTGCTGGCCGATGGGAAGCGCCGGAAGGTGTTCCATCCCAAGCGGAAAAAGCTGGGCCATGTCTCGTGTTTGACTGACCAGTCGCGCATGTATGACCATCCTGTGGTCCACAGCCTGAAGCAGGGAGAACCGGTCTCCGACCGGGCATTGAGACGGGCGCTGGCCGCCTTCAAGGAGGGAACTACGCTTGGCAAAAGATGATATGATCGAGTTGGAGGGCGTCGTCACCGAGGCTCTGCCCAATACCACGTTCCATGTGGATATCGGAAACGGACACATCATCCTGGCACATATTTCCGGGAAACTGCGGATGAACTTTATCCGCATCCTGCCCGGCGACAAGGTGACCATTCAGATGTCACCCTACGACCTCACCCGAGGCCGTATCACTTGGCGCTCCAAGTGAGTTTAAGTAACTATCAACGACCGGATGGACCGGGAGCCTTGCCTCCAGTCCGCCGGGGCCGTTAGGCATTCAGGAGGTTTTAACAATGAAAGTCAGACCGTCCGTGAAGCCCATGTGCGAGAAGTGCAAAGTCATTAAGCGCAAGGGCAAAGTCATGGTAATTTGCGAAAACCCCAAGCATAAGCAGAGACAAGGTTAATTGGAGGTGCTGTAAAAAATGGCTCGTATTGCCGGTATTGACCTGCCGAGAGAGAAGAGAATCGAGATCGGCCTCACTTATATCTACGGCATTGGGCGCACCAGCGCCAACAAGATCCTGGCCAAGGCCGGGGTAAACCCCGACACCCGCGTGAAGGACCTCACAGAAGAGGACGAGGCCAAGCTGCGCGAGGTCATCCACGACTACACCGTGGAGGGCGACCTGCGCCGCAACGTGGCCATGGACATCAAGCGGCTGACCGAGATCGGCTGCTACCGGGGCATCCGCCACCGCAAGGGGCTGCCCGTCCGGGGCCAGCGGTCCAAGACCAACGCCCGTACCCGCAAGGGTCCCAAGCGTACCGTCGCCAATAAGAAGAAGTAAGGAGGGATACACATGGCTGCGAACAAAGGTAAGAAAGTGGTGCGCAAGCGCCGCGAACGCAAGAACGTAGAGAGGGGCCAGGTGCATATCCGCTCCTCCTTCAACAACACCATGGTCACCGTGACCGACGCGCAGGGCAACGCCCTGTCCTGGGCCTCCTCCGGCGGCCTGGGCTTCCGCGGTTCCCGCAAGTCCACCCCCTATGCCGCTCAGACCGCCGCCGAGACCGCTGCCAAGGCTGCGATGGAGTATGGTCTGAAGACCGTGGAGGTCTTCGTAAAGGGCCCCGGCCAGGGCCGTGAGGCCGCCATCCGGGCGCTGCAGGCCGTGGGCCTGGAGGTCACCCTGATCAAGG
>CANPFP010000146.1 GCA_947573385.1 uncultured Bacillota bacterium
TCAACGCGAACGACATTTGCATTGTCGCCGTCCCCAGCTTTGGGGGGCGTGTCCCTGCTCCTGCGGCTGCCCGCCTGGCCGAATTGAAAGCCAACGGAGCCAGGGCGATTTTAATGGTGGCCTACGGCAACCGGGCCTATGAGGACACGCTGCTGGAGCTGAAGGACACCATGATTCAAGCGGGTTTCCACTGTGTTGCGGCGGTGGCAGCGGTGGCGGAGCACTCCATCATGCGCCAATTTGCCAGCGGCCGGCCCAACCAGGAAGACCTGGAGGAGCTGGGGCAGTTTGCGTATCAAATCAAGGCGGCAATCGAAACGGAAGCTGTCCCAGACAGCGTACATGTACCTGGCAATACCCCCTATCGGGAGTACAACGGCGTTCCCCTCAAGCCCAAGGCCGGAAAAAATTGTACTGGCTGCGGCCTGTGCGCGGAGAAATGCCCTGCGGGAGCGATTCCGTCAGATAACCCGTCCCAAACGGACGCCAAAGCCTGCATCAGCTGTATGCGCTGCGTCAGTATCTGCCCCGCTCAGGCCAGGACTTTGAATAGGTTGCTTCTAGCCGGGGCCTCTCAAAAGCTAAAAAAGGTGTGCTCAGAGCCAAAGAAGAATGAGCTGTTTCTGAGTTGAATTTATTACAATGAAAATTGACCGTTTAATTGGAATCATTACCATTTTACTGCAAAAGGACCAGGTCACCGCTCCTGAGCTGGCGGAGCGGTTTGAGGTATCCAGGCGAACCATCAACCGAGACATTGAGGACATTTGCCAGGCGGGTATTCCACTTGTGACCACCCAGGGCTATGGCGGTGGGATCTCCATTGAGGACGGATTCAAAGTGGACCATACGCTGCTGACTCAGGAGGAGTTGCAGCTGGTTTTCTCTGGACTGAAAGGGCTGGATAGCGTATCGGAGAGGTCCCACTCTCTCCGCTTGGCTGAAAAATTGTCCGCCACAGCGATCAACACAGTGGATACTATGGTCATTGATTTGGCCGCTCACTATCAAAAGCCGCTGACACAAAAAATCAGCGCAATTCAAGAGGCCATCCAAAATAAACGGCACATATCCTTCTGTTACTGCTACGAAAAAGGAGATACCCAACGTACCATTGAGCCCTATAAGCTGATTTTCAAGTGGTCGGCCTGGTATGTGTGGGGGTATTGCCTGGAGCGTCAGGACTTCCGGCTGTTCAAGCTGAACCGGCTCTGGGACTTGGAAACCGGCACAAACTCCTTTGTTCCAAGAGACCTGCCGGACCTGGAGCTGGACCAGTATTTTTCTGCGGGCGGAATACACCTCAAGGCTCTGTTTGAGGAGAATCAAAAATACCGCCTGATTGAGGAGTACGGCCCGGACTGTTTTCAGATCGGGCCGAAAGGCCGGCTGCTCTTTGAGCGGGATTTTGTCAGCTTCTCCAACCTGCGGGAGTGGGTACTGAGCTTCGGCAGTCAAGTAGAGGTGCTGGAGCCGGAGCGGCTCCGGGCTGATCTGCGGCGGCAGGCAGAAAAGATGTTGGAAATATATCAGGAACATGACATATAGATGTCGTGTATGTTTTGATATAATGGCGGCACTGGAAAGGAGGCTGTAAAATGCCAGAATCAAGATGCGGGCTGTTATGCACTCAGTGTTCCTACCGCGAACAGATGAACTGCCCAGGATGCGTACATATGAGCAAGCCGTTTTGGGGCGACAGCTGCCCCGTAAAATCCTGCTGCGAGGGCAAGGGCAGGGAGCACTGTGGGGAGTGCGACAGCTTTCCCTGTGAACTGCTCCACCAATTCGCCTATGACCCCAAACAGGGGGACGACGGCAGACGCATTGAACAGTGCAGAGCCTGGAGCAAAGAGAATTCCGCAGTCTGAATGTAAAAAGGCCCGCACCGCGATAAAACGGTGCGGGCTTTGCCATTACCACTTGCTCATGATTTTCCCATACATCTGCCGCTTGCCTTCCTCAAATCGCTGGACCAGGACGATCACAGTGTCGCCCACCATAAAGTCGGAGTCCTCGTGCTGGTAGGAGTAGTTGCACATGCAGACAGTGCCGTCGGGGAGGTTGCAGAACACGCCGCCGCCGTATTTCCCGGCGATGGTGGCGTACCGGCGGCTGCCAACGGGGTGGCGCTGCTCCGCACCGTCGAAGGGGTTGGACTGGGTGGCCTTTACCGAAATCTGGAGACTGTCCTTCTCCGGGTCGAAGCCGGTTACAACGCAGTCCAGCTCCTCGCCGGGGTGGTACTCCTCCCGCAGGTCAGGGATAGCTGTGTACCGCAGGTCACGCTGGGTAAGTCCGATGTCGTGGCCGTAGCACTCCACCAGGCACCGCCGGGGTCCCACAGACAGCACCCGGCACTTGACTTGAACGCCTACCCGATTCAGCGCCGGCCGGTGTGCGAAGAAATACCGCTGGGACCGGGCGGCCAGACGCCGGGAGGCCACCGCCACACCGTTTTCCCTGTCCACCTTGATGATAATGAAGTCGATGGTGGCCCCCACCATGTTCTGGAGCACAAAGTCAGGCCGGGCTTGCGCCTGCTCCCACATCTCGGTGTCGGGAATGACCACCCGTACCCGATAGGGGACCACGATGGCGCAGTACATGGTCTTCCGTTCCATCTCCCCGGTCTCCTTATTGCGGACGCTGATGTGGAGTGGGTCCACACCGATGATGGTGCCGGAGAGGGCGCTGCGGCCGCGGTAAGAGGCGTAGATGGAATTCCACTCCTGGCGCTCCTCTGCTGTCAGGTCCCGGTCCAGGGCCTTAAAGTCCAGACCATAGAAGCTCTGCCGGTCGCTTTTCCGGGGCAGGACCGGCTCCGGGTCGGACGGAGGAAGCGGAGGGTCGCTGGGCTCCATCCAGAAGGGTTTCATAGCAGAGGGCTCCGCCGAGGTGTCCTCCTCCTCCAGGGGCGGACACTCGGAAACAGCGCCGGCTTCCTCCGGGAACGGCGGTTCGGGCGGGCCAGCTGTCTCCTCGCCCGGACCGGTGTCCAAGCCCTCCCTGGGCAGTTCAGCTCCAGGCACGTCTGCATCCTGATTCGGCAGTTCATTCGGCGGGGTCTCCTCACCGACGGCGGGCAGTGGAGTATCCTCCTGGAGATCATCGGTGGGCGGCTGTTCCAAGCCCTCCGCAGTCTCCTCTGGGACCTGGGGTTCCATCTCCATGTCGTTGACCTGCTCCGGTTCCTCTACGGGATTCACTTTCTTTCTAGGCATTATTTTTTCCTCCTGATGATGTATTTTTTACGGCCCGTTGGAGCCATAAAAGCGATGTGAGCCGTCCGTCTGCCGGGCGGCAAAGAAGTGTTTGGGCGGCAGTGTCAGTCCCTCCGGGGGCGTACCGCCGTCGCTGATCCAGACAATGCGCTCCGACCGCTCCCGCTGGAGCAGCTGGGTGTCGGAGACATGGGACAGCATTGCTACGGAAAACAGCTTCAGTTTGTCCTCGCCCAGGGCGAAGCGGAGCAGCCGGGGGCTGTCCAGTTTTGTGCTAAAGTCCTGGGTAACACCCTCGCTCAGCTCCAGCATAACGTCGATGGCCTCCAGCCGGGCGGCATCGGGCTGGCCCCGGACCAGGTAGACAAAGCCGCCGTCCACATGGAAATCACCCAAACCGGAACGCAGCTGCCGCAGCATGGCGGCCATGCGGGTCTCACTGATGTCAAACCCCGGACGCTGGAATTTTCCTCGCACCAGGGCATGGAGCTGATCTTTCCGGACACAGCCCAGCTTCCGCAGGGTCTCCAGGATGTATTTCTGCTGAACAGACAGGAGCATGACTACCACCTCCCTGGAGGAGCGGCCATACGGTTCAACTCCGGGTCCACCATCAGGTCGCTCTCGCTCTCGGTGATGCAGTTGAAAATGGTCGCCATTGTGTAGGCGGTGGAGTTTTTGACCTCCCGGTCCAGGTTGGCCCGGAGCTTCCGCTCCGCATTCCGCAGAATCATACCGTCCAGCAACCTCAGTCTGGCCCGCACCCTGCTCCGGGGCAGGGTGGCGCCTCCTACCCGGAAGTGGTCCAGATAGAACAGCCGCTCAATGGCGCTCTCAAACACCCGGGCCACCTCCGGGGAGAAACAGGAAAGCTCACAGGCGTCCAAAATGCCCATGAGCTCCTCCTCATCGTCCGCCGGTCCGTCCGCGCCCCCGGCGCTGGCTGACTGACTGACATCAGTATAGCTGGATTCAGTATGACTGGATTTAATATAACTTGGCCGCATTTTTTGAGGTTCTGCAACCGCCGGTTCTGCGGTTCTTGAAGCTCCATTTTGTAGATTCTTGCCGCTCAGATCCTGCGGTTCTTGTTCGGGCATGGGAAAGCCGGCGCCGTCAAGACCGTCAGAATCCGCGGTTCTTGAATCGCTGTCCGGCTCCGGAACGAAGGGGGCGCTGGAGTAGCTGGGGTTATCCACCGGCTCCACGCTGGCCAGGTAGATTTGGTTGGCGTCGCCCCGGCCACAGCGTTTCTCCCAGACCAGCTTCAGCTCCACCAGTTTCTTAAAGGCCGCCGTCACCCGCTGCTCACAGATGCGCAGCTCCCGGGCCAGCTCCTTCCGGGGGAAGATCACAAAAACCTCGCCGTAGTCATTGACCCAGCCGTTCCTGCGGGAGAGCTGGAAGCGGTTGAGCAAAAAGGTGTAGGTCACCTTGGCGTCCAGGCTCATGTCTGCATATCTAGGATCGGAGAACAGCCAGCGGGGCATCTGCATGTGGTATATGGTTTGCACGTCCGTCTGCTTCATCAGGGAGAAGCCGGGGCGTTCTTTCATCTGTGCGGCCCTCATTTAG
>CANPFP010000147.1 GCA_947573385.1 uncultured Bacillota bacterium
TCCTCCTTTAGACTTTTTCGGTGTAGCCGAGGGCAATCCAGCCCTTGCCGCTCTTGAGCTTGCCCCAAAGAGCGGCCCCCTGGCCGGTGCTTTCCTCGACGATGGTGTAGGCTCCAGGGGCAATAAAGCCCTTACTTGCGTAGTTGGTGCCGGGGCCGCTGCGGATGTGGAGGTCTGTGATCTTCACCCGGACCAAATAGGGGACGCCGGTGGCGGGTTTCTCCGGGGCGGGGGCCGGGGTGGCCGGTGCCGGGGCGGTGCCGCCCATTTGCGCCTTGACCGCCGCCCTAAAGGTGTCCATTGTGTAGCTCATGCCCAGGCCCTTCCAGAGGTGTTCCGGGTCGCCGTGGTTGCTTGCGATGCCCCTGGCGTGGCCCTCCCGGTGGCTCAAGATCACGCCGTCCTTGAGCGGGTCGAGGCCGTACTGCTGGCAAAGGTGGGCGAACAGCTCCACCGCCGCCTTATAGGTCCGCTCCGCCGCCGCCTGGGCTGCTGCCCGGTCCGAACAGGTAAAGCTGGAGCCGCCGGTGTATTTGATCGCCGCCGGTTCGCACATCTCCACGCCGATGTGGGTGTTGTTGCTGCTGCCACCCCCGTGCCAGCCCCGGTGGTTCCAGGGGAGGGTCTGGTAAATGTCCCCGGTGTTGGCGTCAATGAATCCGTGAACACAAGCCCGGTCATAGCTGGCCTTGTTCCAGTTCTTCACGAAAACGGACGCTTTCGGCTGGGGGCATCCTACGCTGTGGAGCATCAGGCCCTTAACGGTGATCTTGCGCCCCGCCTTATAGCAGGGGTTATTGGTGAGGTAGCTTTGAATAATGTTCATTGCTGGTTCTCCCTTCTACCCGGCACCGCCGTCGGTGCCGGGTGGGTTGTCGGTGGTGTTGGTGCCGCCGCCGCTGCCGTTATATTTGTTGTCGCTGTGCTTTATCAGGCCCAAAAAACCGGCCTCGCCCCCGGCGAAAGCGTAGAACGCCGCCACCAGAGAATCCGGGACGCCGCCCTGCTCCCGGTAAATCCAAATCATGGCCACGGTGAAAGCTGCTACTGCGATAAGCAAAAGGGCAACGACGACCTTGCTGTACTTTAGGCCGGTTTTTTTCCTGCGGCGTCTCTTTGCGGCCACGGGTTACGGGGTACCCGGCAGACCGCCCTCAATGGTAAGGAAACCGTTTTTCAGTTCATATACTGCGCTTTCAATCATGGCGTCGAGCTTCTCGCTGTCAACGGTTACGCCGTGGGCCTTGAGCCAGTCCTCGACGTATTTCTTTTTTTCCTGGCCCCTGCCGGTCCCGTTGTAAATCTGCTCGGCGGCGGTGACGGCAATTCTCACCCAGGCGGCGATCTCCGTCTGCTGGGCGGCGGTAGTCCGGCTCTTGATGTACGGGACCACGACGGCGGTAACAATGGCCGCAATCAGGGCAAAAACGGCCTCGATGATGGGTGTAATATTCATGTTGCGCTCTCCTTTCAAGTGGGCTTGTGAAAGCCCTCCAGATCGTCAATGCGGTGGTTGGCGACCTTGATTTTTTCCTCCTGCAGCTCCGTCCGTTCCTCCACCTGGTACATTCGCTCAACCAGGTTGTTGTGGGCCTGGACCTTTTGCTCCAACTGCTCCAGCCGGTAAGCAATCAACGCCGCCGATTTCCTGTTGGCGAGGTAACTGCCGCCCAAAGTCCCGAAAAGGGCAAGCCCCCCGGTAATCAGTGCCACAATAATTGTTTCGCTCATGGTTCTTTATTCCTCCTGCTGCTGGCAGTCGTCCGGCCATTCCTCCGCCCCCAGGAGGGCGGTGTATCGGCTGCGGGTCTTTGCGATTTCATCCTCAAGGACCAGGGCGTCATGTTGGGCCAGTGCCTTGCGCTGTTCCTCAACAATATGGACCAGGGCCTCGCAAATGCCGCAAAGCTCCGAAATTGTCTGTATGTTGCTCATTGGGTTGGGTCCTCCTTTGGTCTGACTGTGGGCCGGGGCCTTTGCGGGTGGCCCCGGCCCGGTGGGGAGGCTACGCCTCCACGGGGACCTCAAGGTCGGCCAGAATTTCCTTTACCTGGTCCCGGAGCATGGCGGGTACCTGGTTCAAGGTCTTCTTGCCCTTGACGATGAGGGTTGCGTAAACAACGGCCATCGTGTGCGCCTCCTTTCTCAAAAGAATTTTCACGGCCAATTCCCGGAGCCTACTCATTCCCGGCCCCGGCCAGAATGGCCTCGACCTCCGCCCTCAAACGGGGCGGCACGTCTTCGATGGTTTTCCTGCCCTTGCGGATAAGGTCGGCGTAAATTTTAGCCATTGCCCTCACCTCCCGTCATGGCGGCGGCAAGTTCGTAAACGTCGCACAGGGCCATCTGCAGGTCGGTGACCTGGGCGGCGAGGGCCTCGTTTTCCTCCTGGAGCTGCTTGCGGGTCTTCTCCTTCTGTTTTGCCTTGACCGATTCGGTCTTGATTTTGAAAGCCATTACTGAAAGCCTCCTTGTACAGAATTGATGTAGCCGCCCTCTCCGCTGGGACCTCTGGTGGCCGTGACCTTGAAATTGAAAGCCCAGCCGCTCAACTGCGTCTCATTGGTAAAGACGTGGTTGGCCCCGGCTTTAACGTCCGCCGTGCAATCCTCCCAAACCGGGGAATCATCCAGGCCGTTGTTGGTGACTTCTACCTTGAGAACGGCGTCCGCCGGGAGGGAGCCGTTCACGGAAAGAACGCAAACGGCGATTCTTGCGTCCGCCGGTACTGCGTCCACCAGGGTAATCATTGCGGTGGTGATCTCCTTCTTGAAAAGGAGCTTGTGGACCGTGTCCATCTTGCCGTCACTTGCGGTAATGGTGAGGGCGTGGTCCCCGTTCAAAACCTTCATGAACGTTTCGCCTGTGACCATAAAGGTGTAGGTCTGGCCGGGGGTGGCGGTGAAAGTCCGCTGTGTTGCGCCGTCGATGGCCTCCGTGACCGTTACGTCGTCACCGTCCGGGTCCGTGACGCTGTAGTCAACGGAAAAGCCGGTATTTTTGAGGCCCAGGTCCGTGCCGCTGGTCTGGCTGCAGGTCACGGTGGGGGCGAGGTTGTTGTTCACGGTCCGGGTGGGGGACGTGGCGTAGGGGCCGCTTGCGCTCCGGCTGTCGATGGCCTTTACTCGGTAGGCCACGCTTGTCCAGCCCCTGGTGATGGGGTCGGTAAAGGAAAGGTTGGGGCCGGTGTAAATCTGCGCCCAGTCGCCGCCGTCCACCTGCCGCTCAAGGGCGTATGTCATGGCGTCGCCGTCCGGGTCGGTGGCCGCTCCCCAGGTCACGACAATGGACTGCCCCCCGTATACGGTATTGGGGACCGTGATACTGGCCGGGGCGGTGGGGGCGGTGTTGTTAATGACCGTGATCTGGCTGCTGGTGCGGTAGCCGCTGGCGAGGCCGTCGCTGTCGTAGGCTTTCACCCGGTACATAACGGTTTGGGTACCCGCCGCCACCGTGTTGGTGGTCTTGAGTGCCGCCCCCTGGTAAACCTGGGACCAGGAGCTGCCGCCGTTGGTACTGCGCTCAACAATATAGCCCTCAAGGTTCTTTTCGGCGTCGGTGCTGGCCGTCCAGGAAATTTCGATGGTGCTGCCGCCCTGGATGGTACCCGGCACGTTGATGGTCCCCGGCGTAGTCGGGGCCGTGTTCGTGGTCACGCTGCCATCATCAGAGACCAAGAGGGAAGAGGGAAGGACCAAAGCGGGGCGAACGCCATAGGTGCCATTGGCGTTGTGGCCGCCATACTGGCCACCGGAGTAGACGCCCCACACGCGGCCGGCGTTGCCGGTGACCGGGGAGCGGAGCCACCAGTCGGTGGCGGAACCGTTCAACTTCGCAATGCGCTTGTTATTTGCGCTGGTGCCGGTCCCCGCCTCAAAGTACGCCAGCTTTGCGCCGTCAACCGGGAAATAGGGGTTGTTGCTGGTAGTCCATCCGCACTCATAGCCGGAAAGCAAGAAAATCTTGCAGGAGAGGCCGTTGGCCCCGTTGCGGTCCGTGCCGCCGCTGCCGCCGTTCTGCCGGTACGGGAGCTTGACCTGTTTGATCTGCGCTTGGATGTTGGCGTCAAACTTTGCGAGGAATGTGCTATTGAGGTAGTTGTGAATGGTGCTGCTTTCCAGCTTGTTCACGCTGCTGCTGTGCCACGGCCTGTTTTCGTAAATGTCCTCAAGCAGGAGCCAGGTGCCGTCACAAGAGGCGTCATAGATGCCGCTGGGCTTGCCCTGGTGAACGACGATAAAGTTTTTCTTTACGCCGTTCAATTTCAGTTGGACCTTGCTGCCGACGGCCTTTGTGCTTAATGCTGCGCTTGCCATTGGTGTGTATCCTCCTTTAGGTGGTTATTCCCACGGAGGTATCCCGTCCGGCCTGACGGCCAGGGCGGGGGCCTCCGGCGGGTGCTGGGGTTGGCTCCGCCGCTGCTGTCTCAACCGGCGGAGCTGCCGGACGGACGGCGAGGCGGTGATCTTGCGCCGGGGCTGGAGCGGCTCTCCAATGATGGCCCCGACCTGCTGGGCGATTTTGGTGCGGAGGGCGTATGTGTCGCCGTGGGCGGCGTGGGCGTCCCATGCGGTCCAACTGTCCTTAATTTCATCCCTTGTAACCTCTCCCGCCGGGTATGCGTTGCGCCAGTATTTGATGCGGCTTTTCATGCGGTTTATACTGTCCCGGCGCAACCGCTGGACGACCGCCCCGGTATCCGTCAAATAGGCGTGAAAGCCGAGGAAATCAATACCGTTTCGGAGCGGGAAAATGGCCGTCTTATTGTTCAGCTCAAGGCCCAAACCGC
>CANPFP010000148.1 GCA_947573385.1 uncultured Bacillota bacterium
CAGCCGGCGCTTCGTTAAATTTTTAACCCTTGCTCTGTCCAAGACTTTATCACTCTCTGCGGGGAAATGCCATCCCCAAATCCATTATATTTTATATTTGTATTTTGTTATGATTTCGCGCAAAGAACGATCCCCCGAAAAAAGCTGTATGACCGCATAAACTTTTAATTGAGAAACGAGAGAGGAGCCTGACTTTGGACGAACTGCGGCACCTGCCCATCCCTCTGCTGATCTGGTACCGGGAGAACGCCCGGACCCTCCCCTGGCGGAGCGACCCCACCCCTTACCACGTGTGGGTGTCTGAAATCATGCTCCAGCAGACCCGGGTGGCGGCGGTGCTGGATTACTACCGCCGCTTTCTGGAGACGGCCCCCGACGTGTCCGCCCTGGCCGCCCTGCCCCAGGACCGGCTGATGAAGCTGTGGCAGGGGCTGGGCTACTACAGCCGGGCCAGAAACCTGCAAAAGGCGGCAAAACAGGTCACAGAGAACCACGGCGGAGTATTCCCAAATACTTATGAGACTATCCGGGCCCTGGCCGGGGTGGGGGACTACACCGCCGGGGCTATCGCTTCCATCGCCTTCGGCCTGCCCGTCCCGGCAGTGGACGGCAACGTCCTGCGGGTAATCGCCCGGATCACCGGAGACAGCGGCGACATCACCACTCCCGCCATGAAGAAAAGGGTCACAGCTGCCCTGGCCGAGGTGATTCCCCTGGAGACCCCCGGGGACTTCAACCAGGCCCTGATGGAGCTGGGGGCCACAATTTGCCTGCCCAACGGCGCGCCCCTGTGTGAGAAGTGTCCCGCGGCCCCCTTTTGCCGGGCCTTCCAGGAGGGCCGGACGGGGGAGCTGCCTGTCAAGGCGGCCAAAAAGGCCCGGCGGGTGGAGGAGCGGGCCGTCTACCTGCTCTTTTACAGGGACAGTGTGGCCCTCCGCCGCCGTTTGGATCGGGGCCTGCTGGCCGGCCTGTGGGAGTACCCCAACGAGCTGGAGGGGGATGTGGACTGGCCAGCACGGTGGGGGCTGGCTGTCCCCAAGCTGGAGAAGGCGGGGACAGGAAAGCACATCTTCACCCATATCGAGTGGCATATGACCGCTCTGGCCGGGGAGCTTGACGGTCCGGATCTGCCTGAGGGGTGGGTGTGGGCGGACCGGCAATCCCTGCGGGATGTCTACGCCGTCCCCAACGCCTTCCAGAGCTTTTCCCGGCTTGTGGCCGACCGTCTGGGGCATTTTTGAGAGGAGGGCACGCCATGATCTGCAATCTGTGCCCCCGGCGCTGCGGGGCCATCCGCACTGAGACGGAGGGGACCGGCCATTGTCGCATGCCCGCCCTTCCCGTCCTGGCCCGGGCCGCCCTCCACCATTGGGAGGAGCCCCCCATCTCCGGCACCCGGGGCTCGGGGACGGTCTTCTTCTCCGGCTGCTCCCTGGGCTGCGTGTTCTGTCAGAATGAGAAGATCAGCCATCAGGATTTCGGCAGGCCTGTCACCCTGGATCGCCTGCGGGAGATCTGCCAGGCGCTCATTGATCAGGGGGCCCACAACCTCAATTTCGTCAACCCCACCCACTACGCCCACACCCTGGCCGCCCTGCTGGAGGAGTGGAGGCCCCCTATACCTGTCGTATTCAACACCGGCGGATATGACAGAACGGAAACCCTGCGGAGGCTGGAGGGGAAAATTGACATCTACCTCCCCGACCTGAAATATCTGGACAGGGAGACCGCTAACCGTTACTCCGGGGCCTCCGACTACCCGGAGATCGCCCAGGACGCCATCCGGGAGATGGTCCGTCAGACCGGGCCCTGCCGGTTTGGTGATAACGGTCTGTTATTAAGCGGTACAATTATACGCCACCTTATCCTCCCCGGCCAGCTGAATCAGGCCAAGGCGGTGATGGACTGGGTGGCCCGGACGTTTTCACCGGGGACGGTGCTGTTCTCCCTCATGAGCCAGTACACCCCCTGGGGGGACCTGTCCGCCCTCCCGGAGCTGAACCGCCGCCTGCGCCCCGGCGAGATACGCTCCGCCCGGGAGTACATGGAGAACCTGGGACTGGACGGCTTCACCCAGGAGCGGACCAGCGCGAAGGAGGAGTACACCCCACCCTTCGATTTGACAGGGGTGAAAGCATGAGGAATTTTTGGGTTGGTTCCTGGCTCCACTGTCCGCCGGAGGAGGAGTTTGTCAACGGCCGGCGGATACTCCTCAAAAAGCTGTGTTTTGGACCTGGGGAGTCGCAGGTCTGGTTTGTCACAGAGGACGGTAGGTGCTGGTATGAGGAAACCATTTTGGAGGGCATCCAGGCGGGGGAGCACCTTTTGGAGCTGGTGAGCAGGGAGACTTTGCTGGGGATTTTGGACAGCGAAATCACTATCTGTCAACGGCTGAATCAGACAGAAGCACGCTTGCTGTTTCAAAAGGAGAAGGACTTCTGACGTGCAAAGGAGCCTGACGCGGCCGCGTCGGGCTCCTTTGCCGATTATCGGGTCATTCTGTTGACGTAAGTGTAAGCTTCTGCTATAATTCAACACAAGGAAACGCCGGTTAAGGCGAGGGCGGTTTTGGCACACCTCTGCAAAGGGGGTGAGCACGATGACATTGACAGTTACATTCCACGTTCGTGGATACACAGTAACGATTCAGGTCAGGGTAAAGTGAAACCGCCACTCTGGCAAGTGACGGTTTCTGTCATTTGCAAACCGTAGCTTTCAGGCCAAACCGCCAGCGCTGGGCGATTCCCCTACACAACCGTAGCATACCACATTTTTGCGAGTGTGTCAAGTTGTGGGGCGGCTCCGTTTCTTTGAGACGGGGCCGTTTTATTTATGGTAGGACGAGCCCTCGCTGATCTTGAACGCCCGGTAGATCTGCTCCAGCAGCATGACCCGGGCCAGGTGGTGGGGGAAGGTCATGGGAGACATGGACAGCTGGGTGTTGGCCTCCGCCTTGATGGAGGGGTGCAGGCCGTAGCTGCCGCCAATGATGAAAACCATATGCTTCTCCGGGCTGCGGCCCGGGACGGGGAACATCTGGGGAATTTCCTCGCTGGAGCGCATCCGGCCCTCCACGCACAGGGCCGCCACCCGGGAGCCGGGGGGGATTTTTGCCCGGATGGTCTCCCCCTCCTTGGCCAGGGCGTTGGTAATCTCACCCAGGGTGGGGTCCTTGGACAGCTTGGTCTCGGGAATCTCCACCACTGTCAGCCTGCAATAGGGGGACAGGCGTTTTACATACTCGGCGCAGGCGTCCTTGTAAAATTTCTCCTTCAGCTTGCCCACGCAGATCAGGTAAACGCTCAGCATACCGATACCTCCTTAGGGCTCCAGGTGGAGCCCAAGGTATCATAAGGGGCCACGGAGAGGGAGATGTCCCGCTCCGGGTTGCAGTCCATGGCCAGCAGGCGCAGGGCCACCGTATGACAGGCCCGGACGGGGGTGTTGTTGGTCTGGGACAGGTGGGCCAGAATCACCGACCGGGTGCCGTTTTCCACCGCGAAGGCGGCCAGCTCCGCCCCCGTCTCGTTGGACAGATGGCCGTAGTCGCCCAGGATGCGCTGCTTTAAGTAGTAGGGGTAAGGTCCAGTGCGGACCCAGTCCTCGTCGTGGTTGGTCTCACACACCAGCAGGTCGCAGCCCGCCACCGCCCGGCGGACCGGCTCGGTGATGTGGCCCAGGTCGGTGCACAGCACCATGCGCCCCCCCTCTCCGGCGATGGACCAGCCAACGCTGCCCGCCGCGTCGTGGGGGGTGGGGAAGGACTCCACCCACAGCGCACCAATCTGCGTTCCAGCCCCCGCTTCCAGGGGCTGAAACAGGTCCTTTACCTGGTCACACTGGTTTTTCCGGTACCACTCCCGGCAGGTGGGAGGGGTGGCGTAAATGGGAGCCCCCGCCTTTTTGGTAAACACCCGCAGACCTGAGACGTGGTCGCTGTGCTCGTGGGTGAGCAGGATGGCGGACAGCTGGTGCGGCTTCACGCCCAGCTCCGCCAGCCCGGCGGTAAGACGCTTGGCGGAGATGCCGGCGTCCAGCAGGATGTGGGTTTCCCCGCAGGACACCAGAGCGGCGTTGCCCAGCGAGCCGCTGGCAAGGGTGGTAAAGGTAAACAAACTATCGCTCCTTTTACAACTTACAACAATTCAGGGCCCGACATCCCTGCCGGACCCTGGGGAATATTGTAGGGCGCGACGATTCAGACGCGCCGTCTTGTCATCCTGCAAAATCGAACCGCCAGCCCCTGTAGACGGCGGTTACCCCACCTGAGACTGGTCATCCTCGCCGGGTACGCTGATGATCTGAATGTCAGCTCCCAGATTGGCCAGCTTTTCCACGATGGTCTCATAGCCCCGCTCGATGTGGTGGATGCCGTCGATCTCGGTGACACCCTGGGCAGCCAGGCCGGCAATGACCATGGCGGCGCCGGCCCGCAGGTCGCAGGCATGGACGGGGGCTCCGGTGAGGTGGTCCACTCCCTCGATGACGGCCACCTTGCCGTCCACTTGGATGCGGGCCCCCATGCGGCGGAACTCGTCCACATAGCGGTAGCGGTTGTCCCAAACCCCCTCGGTGAGGACGCTTGTCCCCTGGGCAATGCACAGGGCGGCGGCAATCTGGGGCTGCATATCGGTGGGGAAGCCGGGGTAAGGCATGGTTTTCACGTTCACCCGGCCCATGGGGCCCTCCCGGCGCAGGCGGAGGGCGTCGTCCAGCTCCTCCACCTCCACCCCCATCTCCACCAGCTTGGCGGTGATGCAGTCCAGGTGCTTGGGAATCACGTTC
>CANPFP010000149.1 GCA_947573385.1 uncultured Bacillota bacterium
CCCGCCGCCCGGCCGGTGGCCCAGGCGATTTGCAGGTTGAACCCGCCGGTGTAGGCGTCCACGTCCAGCATCTCCCCGGCAAAGAACAGGCCGGGGACCTTTTTACTCATCATGGTTTTCGGGTCCACCTCAGACACCTTCACCCCTCCAGAGGTGACAATGGCCTCGTCGACGGGCCGGGGGCCGGACACCGCCACGGGGAAACACTTAAACAGCTCCAGCAGACGGCGGCGCTCCTGTTTTGTCAGGTCGTGGGCCTTTTTATTTCCTGGGATATCCGCCCGCTCCAGCAGAACAGGCACCAGCAGACGGGGAGCCAGGGCTCCCAGAAGATTGTCCATGTCCTTGTTGGCCCCGGCGGACAGCTCCCGCACCAGACGGGCGTCCAGGGTGGCCTCGTCCAGGGCGGGCTTTAAGTCGATGGCGCAGGTATACCGGTCCCTATCGAAGTCCCGCATGTGGGCGCTGGCCGACAGCACCAGCGGCCCGGACAGGCCGAAGTGAGTGAACAGCAACTCCCCCTGCTCCTGGTAAATCGTCTTTTTTTTGCCGTTTTTCACCGTCAGAGTGACGTTTTTCAGGGCCAGGCCCTGCATCTGGGCGCAGAAAGGGTCGGGGGACTCCAGGGGTACCAGGGATGGTTTTATGTCAACTAAAGTGTGGCCCAGCGTCTCCGCCATCCACAGTCCGTCGCCGGTAGAACCGGTGGCGGGGTAGGACAGCCCGCCGGTGGCCAGTACGACCGCCTTGCAAGGGGTACCGGTAAGCGCTTTCCCTTCTCCCATCTCTACGGCGCATACCGCGCCGTCCCGGAGACAGATATTTGAAACTCTGTCATTTACAACCGGAATTTTGAACCGCTTCAGCTCAAAAAACAGGGCGTCAATAATGCCGGCGGACTTGTCGGAGACAGGGAATACCCGGTTCCCCCGCTCCACCTTTAAGGGTACGCCCAGCGTCTCAAAAAATTCCTCCACCCAGGCGGGGGGCGTGTGCTCCAGGGCGCTGTAGAGGAACTTGGCGTTCCGGGGCACGGCGGCGCGCACCTCCTCGGGGGAGCAGTGGTTGGTCACATTGCACCGGCCCTTACCGGTGATGTACAGCTTGCGGCCCACCTTCTGGTTGCGCTCGATGAGGGTGACGGCGGCCCCCTGCCGGGCGGCGCAGATGGCCGCCATCATGCCGGCGGCCCCGCCGCCTACTACCACAATATCGGGCCACTTCATTCGGGCACCTTCTCGTAGACGTTGTACTCCTCCCAAATCTCCTCAAGGGTGTGGAAGGTGTGGGCCAGGTCCTCATTTTTCCGCTGACTCACCGCCACCAGCAGGGCGTTCACCAGGGACAGCGGGGCCACCAGGGAGTCCACAAAGGAGGCCATGTCGCTGCGGGCGGTGAGGGTGTAGCGGGAGATGGGGACCAGAGGGGAGCTCTCGCTGTCGGTGATAGCGATGGTGGTGGCCCTCCGGTCCCGAGCAAAGCTGAGGGCCTGCACCGTCCGGCTGGAGTACCGGGGGAAACTGATGCCGATTACCGCGTCCCCCTCGCCCACCCGGAGCAGGCTCTCAAAGGTCTCACTGGCGGTGTTGGCTGACACCAGCACTACATTGTCGAAAATCAGATTAAAATAGAAGTGGAGGAAGGAGGCGATGGCCGCCGAGGAACGCACGCCAAGAATGTAAATCTTCCGGGCCTCCACAATGGCGTCCACCGCCCGGTAGAAGCTGTCCCGGTCCAGCTCCTCCAGGGTCTGGCGGATCTTCTCCACATCCGACTGGAGCACCATGGACAGCAGATCCTGGTCCCCCAGGCGGTCGTTGGTCACCTCAATGCGCTGCACAGTGGTCAGCCGGTTACGGATCATTTTTTGCAGGGAACGCTGCATATCCGGGTAGCCGTCGTAACCCAGTTCAAAGGCAAACCGGACAACTGTGGACTCGCTCACTCCCACCTTTTTGCCCAGGCGGCTGGCCGTCATAAAGGCGGCCTTGTCATAAGATTCCAGAATAAAATTGGCGATTTTTCGCTGTCCTTTGGAAAATGTGTGTACATTTTCCTGAATAATGGCCAAAATATCTCTGTTCATAGCTTCTATCCTCCCGGTCAAATCACGAAATTTATCATACTCGCTTTCCGAGAGAAATGCAAGAGATTTTTGTGGGAGCTTCGCGTTTTTCCCACAAAAATCTCTTAACAATCGCTTAACGGCCCTGTCAGCTCCAGGAGTTCCCGGCCGGTGAGATTTCGCCACTGGCCCGCTTTCAGGCTCCGGTCCAGGGCCAGCGGCCCCTCCCGCACCCGTTTGAGCCGCAGCACCTCCAGCCCGGCCTGGGCACACATCCGCCGCACCTGGCGGTTTTTCCCCTGGTGGATGGTAATGGAAAGCTGATGCACCCCTCCGCTGTCCCGGCCTCGGCGCACTCGGGCGGGGGAGAGGAGCTCCCCATCCATCGTCATGGGGGCGGACAGGATGGGCAGGGCCTTATGAACGTTCCCCGTCACCCAAACCAGATACTCCTTGTCCACCTGGTGACTGGGGTGGAGGAGCTGGTGGGTGAGGGCCCCGTCGTCGGTGAGGATAAGCAGCCCCTCGGAGTCCATATCCAGCCGGCCCACCGGCCACACCCGGACCCCGCAGCCGGCCACCAGGTCAGTCACCGTCTTCCTCCCCTTCTCGTCGGACAGGGTGGTCACATACCCCCGGGGCTTGTTCAGCATCAGATAGGTCCGCCCTCCGCCGGGGGTAAGGGGCCGCCCGTCCACCAGGACGGTATCCCGGTCCAGGTCCGCCCGGTCCCCCAGGTGGGCCTTCTCCCCGTTCACCGTCACCCGTCCGGCAATGATCCACCCCTCCGCCGCCCGCCGGGAGGCCAGCCCGCAGGCGGATATCAGTTTTTGAAGACGTTCCTCCATATGCTATCCCTCTATCCCAGCCCCCCTTGCCAAAGGGGGGTGCCCCCACAGGGGCGGGGGGATTCTGTTTGATTGCGCCGTTTCGCCTGACGGAATCCCTCCACCACCGGGCTTTGCCCGGCGGTCCCCCTCCCTTTGGCAAGGGAGGCTTTTGGCACTACAACCCGGATATCCGCTCCCAAATGCCGTTCAGCCAGCCAGAGGCCCCAGCCAGATCGCAGGGGACGTCCGTCCCTGCCACCAGCGGCACTCTGGCCAGCTCCTCCAAATTGACATAATACACAATCTCCCCCACCTGAGTCCCTCGGACCACTGGGGCGACAAGGGCAGTCTCGGCCAGCTCCCAGGCGGTCTCCACGGTCTCACCGGGGGCCAGCGCGGCGGTGTGGTCCGCCCCCAGCTCCACAGGGCAGGCGGGGGCCAAGCCCCCGGACACAGGCAGCTGTCCCGCCCGCGCTCCGGCCCGAGACAGGGGCCGGGCCTGATAATTGGCGAAGCCCCAGTCAAACAGGGCGGTGTGGTCCGCCCAATCACTGGGGGCGTTGAGGGTGACGCAGATCAGGGTCATGCCGTCCCGCTTCGCGGCGCTGACCAGGGTACGGCCCGCCTTCTCGGTGTAGCCCGTTTTCAGGCCCACACAGCCCTCATACCGCCACAGCAGCTTGTTGTGGTTGGTAAAGGTTCGGGTGCCCAGTGTGATGGATTTGGTGGCAGCGATTTTGGCCAGTTCCTCATTCTCCAGGCAGGCCCGGGCGAGAATGGCCATGTCCCGGGCGCTGGAGCGGTGGCCTTCGGCGTCCAGGCCGTTGGGGTTGGCAAAGCCGGTGTCCTTCATCCCCAACTCCCGGGCCTTCTGGTTCATTTGGACTACAAAATCCTCCACCGTGCCCCCGCAGTGGCCGGCGATGGCCAGGGCGGCGTCGTTGCCCGAGCGGAGGAGCAGGCCATAGAGCAGGGTCTCCAGGGTGATCTCCTCCCCCGGGCGCAGGTAGATGGAGGAGCCCTCCACCCCCGCCCACTCCGGGGCCACGGTGACCACCTCCTCCAGCCCGTGCCCCGACTCCAGGGCCACCAGGGCGGTCATCAGCTTGGTGGTGCTGGCGATCAGCCGGGGGGTGTGGGCGTCCTTCTCATAGAGTACCCGTCCGGTGCCGGCGTCCATCACCACGGCGCTGGCGGCGGAGATTTTGGGCGGGGCATCTCCCTCCGCCCGGACAGCAGGCAGGACATGCCACACCAGCATTCCGGCCAGCAAAACAGAAAAAAGCCGCTTCATATTGCCACCTTCTTTTCAGTCGATGGTGTTAGTATGGAGCGGTTTTTCTCCATTTTTTCCAGGAAATTTTTTATTCCGCAAAATCCCCTTCGGCCGCCTTTTGCGCCTTTTTCTCCTGCTGCTTCTCAATAAACCCGGTCACCTTGTCCACCACCTCGGGCACCGTCTCAATGACCCGATCCACAGTGGTGGCGGGGGGCGGGGCCACGGGGAGCAGCTTCACGCTGCCGTCCTCCCGGACGATCAGGAAGGCCACCGGCTCCAGCTTGGCGCTGGCGGCGGAGCCGCCGCCGAAGCCCTCCTTGGGGGCTCCTGACTTGGTGGTAAACTCGGTCCCGCCGCCCCCCATGCCAAAGGACATGCGGGACACAGGGATGAGGGTAACGCCCTCCGCATGGATGGGTGTGCCGATAATGGTGTTGGCGTCCGCCATCGTTTTGATATGCTCCATCGTGATTTTCATCAGCTCGCCAAGGGAGTTCTTCTCCTGTTCCATCAGTCATACCGCCTTTCTCCGTTTTCGTTTCAGCCGCTTTCTTGCGGCGAGTACTCCAAACAG
>CANPFP010000150.1 GCA_947573385.1 uncultured Bacillota bacterium
CCATGAACAACAAAATGCCCCGCACGCCCTTTTCCCTGCCCTTGTCCGGGTCGGCAAAGGAGACGGAGATGCGAATCCGCAATATTATGTCCGGGCCCAAGAAGCGGCCGCCGCTGCCTTTTTTGATTTTGGTGTTTTCGGTGTGCATCTTCTGCGGCAATCTGGTGTCGTGCCAGGTGGCGGAGGAGGGCGATGGGCCGCCGGCGGCGGAGGTGTGGCTGGACTTTAGGGACGGCTCGGGGGAAGATATGCCCTGGGACGACAGCATTGAAACCGGGCTGCCCGAGTATCCGGGCGTGACCTTCCGCTGGACGGCGGACCGGGTCTGCGCGGTGGAGGACGGGAATGAGACGGTGCTGTTCTCTGGAATGCCCGTATGGAGCGTTTTTCTCTGCGACCTAAACGGCGACGGCCTGCGGGAGCTGTGCTCTGTGACGTCTTTCGGGTCCGGGATAGTGGACGACCGCATTATTGCATACGACTTTTCCGCCAAGGAGACTTATATGCTGCAAAGCCGGTGGATGTTTGACTATGGCCTGGCCCTGGAGGGCGGACAGCTCCGGGTGTCCCGGCTCCGGTACACAGACGGCCGGAAGCTGTCGGAGGGACGGCTGGCCGTTGAAGCGGATACGATACTGCTGGAGGGCGAGGAGCGATACCACGCCCTGCGGATGGTGGACGAGACGCCCCTCCCGTCCGACGAGCCCGACCTGGCCTGGCTGCTTATGCGGGAGCATGAAAATTACCCCTATTCTGCGGAGAGCATGGTCTCCCGGCTGCTTCTGTCCCAGGAGGGGGAGAACTGCGCGCTGGGGCTGGCCCTGGTGAGCAGCCGCCAGCACCCCGCAGGGCTGGGCAATCTGATGCTGGGCCTATGGGACAAGGAGACGCAGGGGTGGCGCGGACCCGTTTATGAGGTTGGAGGAGACGACGGCCAGTTTTCCTTCTGGACGGCCCCGGATGGAGCCCTCCATATCCTGTGCGTCAATACCGCCATCTATCAGGGCGACGAGGGTGCTTTTACTTCGGCCCACTACCGCTTCGACGGCAAAACGCTGGAGGAGCTGGACCGCCGGGAGTATGAGGAGCGGGTGGTCCCGGTGGAGGGCGGGCTGGAGGTGTATGAGATCGACCCCCAGTACCGGCTCCAGCTCTATAACCCGGAATACAATGACGTCCCACTGCCTGAAAAATGGCGCTATTCCCACTTTGAACCTATTGCCGATTAAAAGGAGCTTTTTATGAATCAACAAATGCCCCGCACTCCCTTCTCTACCGGCCTGTCCGGGTCGGCCAGGGAGACGGAAATTCGACTGCGCAATATCTTTGCCGGGCCCAAGAAGCGGCCGCCGCTGCCCTTTTTGATTTTGATGTTTGCCATCGCCATCTTCTGCGGCAATCTGGTGTCCTGCCGCCAGCGGCCGCCGGAGCCCTCCCTTGTGATGGAGACCCAGTATTATGACCGCAACGACAATTACATTGAGATTCCCGCCCTGGCCCTCCCCGCCGGAGAGGAGAATGACGCGGTGGACGCCATCAATGCCGCACTCAACGATTTGCGCAGTCAGTACGGCGACCTTCTGGACAACTCATACGGCTTTGTGGAGGAACAGTGCCTGTTCTACCCCTCCACCACCGACCGGTATCTGAATCTGCTGTTCTATCGGGATACCTTCACCTCCGACCTGAACACCGGGCACATCTTCTCCCTGGTCTACGACCTGAAAGAGGGGACGCTGGTGCCTGCTGAGGATGCCCTGGCCCTGGCCGGTCTGAACGAGAAGGCGCTGCTGGACCAGGTGACGGAACAGGTTCTAACGCAAATCGCTCGGGATACTCAGGGGGATGACCTCCGTCTGGCTCTGTATGGTCTCACGATTGAAGGCTTCCGCATCAAGGCGAACGGCCAGCCTGTGTTCTACCTCACTGGACGCATTGACGACGTGGACGATGCCGTCCGAGACGACGTCAGCGGGGCGGACTACCTGTATATCTGGGAGGACCGGGCCGTTACGACCTACGACCAGTACAGCGGGAAGCCCTCCCCCCTGGTCCCCGCTGAGGAGACCGACCGGCTGGACCCGCCGCTGTGGAATCAGTGGTACTTCGCCGGGGAGGAGCCGGTGGGGGGCTTTGTTCAGGTCGACACGCCCTCTCCCGAGCCGTATGACCCGGAGGTCTGCCTGTACCGGGACGGCTTCTCCACCCCCATCGGTCCGGGCAGCTGGACAGATTCCATGTTCCCGGACTTTGAACCGGAGACGTCAGTGTTTAAGGAAGGCGAACCCATCTATCAGCCCGGGGACTACTGGGAAAATTGGTCTGTAGACGGCGGCGGCGACGCAGGCGGGGTGTCCGCTCTGCGGTACTACAGTGCTGATTCAGGGAGCTTCTCCCTTAACCGCATGGAGACGGGCCGCGCCGATATGGTCACCCCCCGGGGCATCCGGGTGGGAGCCACCCGGGAGGAGGTGCTGGCCGCCTATCCCGGACTCCTCTCCGACGAGAAAGACTGGACCTGGGCCTACCCGGACGACTACCTGTGGTACTGCGCCAATGAAGACGGCATTGGTCCGCACCTGTACTTCTACTTTGTCAACGACGTGGTCTATATGATCCAGATGGTCGATCTGTTCAACTGACAAAACCGGCCCGGAGGAAACAACCTCCGGGCCGGGATTTTTACGCTTTGAACACCCAAAACTTATTCATCAGGTAGTTGTAAAAAATGGTGACGCAGGCGGTGGGCAGCTTGGCCAGCAGGTTGGTCCAGCCCTGGGGTACCAGGGGGGCGATCACAGGCAGGGACAGGATGCGGATGCACACCGCCAGGCTCACCGTGGAGATGAGCACATACCCCGCGCTGGTGGCCAGGTAGCGTCCCGCTTCCCCCCCGGTGACCCGGTCCCGTTTCTCGAAGGTCCACAGCTTGTTCCACACAAAGGAGTTGATGTTGGCCACCACATAGGCCACGGCATTGGAAATATAGGGCCCGGCCACAACCGTCATCCCCAGCAGCGCCAGGGTGGGACCCGCTCCAATGACCCAGCGGTCCATCACAAAGAACACGCAGAAGTCCACCAGGGTGTTGAGCACCCCGATCAGTCCGAATTTTACAAACCGCTTCGGGTCAAATACTTCAATCAGACGGACGATTTTCTCTCTCATTTCCCGCTCCTGACCTTTCGGCGGATATAAAACACGTCCCGGAACATCTGAATGCTGTCCTTGACCACGTTCACCTTGGACTCCCGGAAGTTGATGACGGACACAGGAATCTGCTCCACCTTCAGCCCAAGCTTGTCCGCCCGCATGAGGACCTCGAAATCGAAGGAGAAGCCGTCGGTGGTACAGCGGGAAAAGATGTCCCGGGCGGCCTGCCGGCGGTAGGCCTTGATGCCGCACTGGGTATCGTAGGGCAGGCCGGAGATCATATGGGACAGCAGGCCAAAGCATTTGGACATGAAAATCCGCAGGGGTGGATAATTTTTATAGCCCTCGCCGCCCAGGCGGCGGGAGCCAATCACCAGGCCGGCATCTCCGGCCCGGAAACGCTCCAGCAGCACAGCGAAGATATCCACGCCGTAGGCCAGGTCGGCATCGGTACACAGGATGAGGTCCCCCCGGGCGGCCAGCATCCCCGTCCGCACCGCCCGGCCCTTTCCGCAGTTGGGGGCGTACCCCTCCAGCCGCACATGGGGGTCTCCACAGTCCCGCACCAGCTGGCCCATACCGTCGGTGCTGCCGTCGTCTACAATCAGCACCTCATACTCCACTTTCAGCTCCGCCAGCCTGGCTGAGACGGTGCGGATAGTATCCAGCACAATTTTGCTCTCATTATACGCGGGAATTACCAGCGATACATCCATTTGTACAGCTGCCTCCTGTTTCTGCTCGCAATTTCCCTTTATCATATACCCTTCTCAAAGCAATGTCAAGATTTTCCGGGGCAAACAGCCCGGCTGGACAGGCCAGCCGGGCTGTAGTCACTCCGGTACGCGGTCATACCGGCGGTAATATTCCCTGACAAGATCAATGAAGGTCCGGGCTGCGGGGGAGAGAAAGCCGTTTTTCTTATAGACCACCGCCAGCGGACAGGTCAGGGGCGGCTCGCCTACGGTGAAGCAGGCCAGCCGGTCCAGATAGGGGGTGCGGGGGACACCGCTCTCCTGGAGAAAGGCGAAGCCCATCTTCTCCGCCGCCAGGTTGATTGCGGTGGTGGTGTTGGTGGTCACCAGAATGTTCTGGGGCTCAACACTGTGGACGGAAAAGGTGTTATACAGCAGCCGGGACAGCCGCCAGTCGGGGGGCAGCATAACCAGCCGCTCATGCTCCAGCGCCCGCAGACAGGGAAAGGGCTTGGGGTCGCTGTAGCTGCTGTCTAGCCCCTGGAGAAGGTGATGGTCCCGGTGGCCTACCAGAAAAATACGTTCCCGCATCACCGGCTCATAGGTCAGCTCGGTGAGGTTATCGGGGGGCTGCATCACACAGAAGTCGATTACATTGGTCTCGGCCAGTTCCCCCAGCTCGGGCACCGGGGCCTCGTGGAGCACCACCTGAACATCCGGGTACTGCTCCTCAAACAGGGGCAAAATGTCGGGCAGGAGGGTGGACCCCCGCCAGGGGGACGCCCCAATGTGAAGCACCGGCCGCTTTTTGTTCTGTATGTCCCGCAGGTCGCTGACCAGCTGCCGGTCCAGA